>NZ_VAUV01000007.1 GCF_005780165.1 Phragmitibacter flavus
CCACAGTTGGACTGTTCGATTTCAAGTTTGGCCCAAGGCTCGATGTCATCGCTTCCGCTCATCTCCAGCTTATACCGGCAAAATCCCGGGCAGCCCAATTATTTAAGTTGTGTGTAACAACGAGGGCGTTGCCCCAGGCTGTCGTGGGGTCGCACCTTTGGTGCTCAAGAAAGATGCGGTAGGGATGCGACATGACGCTCTCGGCGTGATGTTTTACCCCGACGTGCCACATGGCCTACATGTGACTTTGCCCGATGGCTGATATTGGGAGCGCCGCCGTCCCGGGCGGCCTTTCATCCGACAATTCGAATCGAATTAGGCACGTGGTGCCAGGGATTAGGTAGCCGCCCGGGACGGCGGCGTTCCCGGGGGCGCCGTCTCCACCCAACGAGATAGGGCGTCAAGCAGGGTTGGCGGTGACGCCGAGGACGTTGCTCCATTCGAGGGTGGGCTGGTCGGAAAATCACAGCCAAACCTTTACCATGAGAGTGAAGTTGCAGTAATGTGCAGACGCATGAGGCTGTATTACTTGATGTTAACTTTGGCTTTTGCGGGTTGTGGATGGGTTCATTCATGTTTTGCAGACCCGCCAAAGCGGATGGTCGATCTTGAGGAGATCGCCAGGAAGGGGTTGCTTGAAGAAGGGCAAAAGGGGTTTTATGAGCTGTTCTATTTTGCGTCGGAAAACGAATATGCTCAGGAGACTCGTGTGGACATGAAAGAGATGTTTGAAGCGCATTTCAAATCCGGGATTGGAGAGGTGGAGGTTTGGTCGTTGAAGGAGAAGGATTTTCATGATTACGTGATGGGAAGTTTGACGATGGGAATTTTGAGAAGATCCCCGGGCATCCCGTTGGCGTTTATCAATATCAGTCCGAAGGATGAGAATGATCCGGAAGGGATGAGTTTGTGTTTCCTATTTGCCAAGGTGGATGATGGAGTCAGGGTCGTATTTGAGGAACCCACGGGGCGTGAGTCGCCATTTTTGGAGGATGGAGTTTCGGTTTGGAAGAAGAAGGATGGCGAATCGTTCCGTGGGAGATTCGTTCGGGTGTTGGATGGCAAAGCCTATTTCAGGAGCGACTTTATGGATGGGTTGGTGGTTCCAGTCGAGATGTTGGCGGCGGAGGATCGAAGCCGTGCGGAAGCGTTGGAACGGGCGGAGAAGAAGGGGAGTCGATGACGGTTTCGCGTCTGCGTTGGCCGGTGGCCGTCGGCGATGGGAGGGTGATAGAGCGGGCCTTCAGCCCTCATGGATGGTGGGTTGCCAATATACCTAGGGCGTTGCCCCAGGCTGTCGTGGGGGCGCACCTTTGGTGCTCAAGAAAGATGCGGTAGGGATGCGACATGACGCTCTCGGCGTGAATGTTTTACCCCGAGGTGCCACATGGCCTGCATGTGTCTTTGCCCGATGGCTGATATTGGGAGCGCCGCCGTCCCGGGCGGCCTTTCATCCGATGGCGAAGCGTGAAATCGAATGAGATTAGGCGCTGTTCCATTCGAGGGTGGGTTGGTCGGAGACGAGGCAACAGGCGCGGTATTCAAGGACTTGGGGCTGACCGGGGGTTTCGATGGAACGGGTGTCGGCGAAGGGGTTGAACATGCGGTGCCGAGGTCGGTCCAGAAAGCGGCGGCGGGGTTGCGGCTTTGCACTTTGATGCCTAGTCGAACAAAGGGCCGGACAATTGAATCGGAAAATCAGAACAAGACTTTGCGAGCGTTTTATGGGAACGCGGTATGGTTGGTTGGTCCGATGGATTTAATTTGGAGTGCTCGAATGGTCGAGGAGCTGATGCGAGACCATGGGGAGTGATGGTCGGTGGGGGGCTTGTATGGGTCGGGTAGTGACGGGATGGGGGTTTGTAAAGGAGGTTGCCTCTGCGACAGGAGGAAACCGAAGGATAACGCGTCAGTTCAAATCCGTTGATTTGCGGATTTGACGGCTGTGTCCGGGTGTCTTATCAGCGGGCGAAACCTGGCCTTCTTCTGCGGAGGAGAATGATCATGCCAGCCACGGCGGTGAAGAGGGCGCTTGAGGGCTCAGGAACGGCCGCGACGAAAGCATCGCTGAGGTCTCCCTGCAGGTCGAAGAGGGGATTGGTATTGTTTATAACCGAGACCACTGCGGTTGTCTGGTCGATCTCGAAGAACGAACCGTTGACTGCTCTAAAACCGTGGAGGGTATCGGTTAAAGGATCATAACCGAGTCCATTCATGAGGGAGGCTGCTGAGGAGGTGTTGAAATGGAATACTGTCGGGGCATTGCCGGCGATCGCTGCGGCGACGCTCGAATAGCGCAGGAGTGCTGTCTGGGTGATGTTGATGTTTGTTGCCGAGATCCAGAGGGCTCCGTTGCCGTCGATGCTAAGGTCTCCCAATTGGAGGCCTGACCAGCCGGTCGATCCTAAATTTAACGTCGTCTGACTGACAGCGTTGCCGCCATCAAGAGTCCAGGTGCTGAGAATGGAGGACGTTGTTACGATTCCCAGATACAAGCCGGAGCCACTGTTGTCGATGGTTGCTCCATAGACGGGGAAGGCGAGTTGATTGCCCAACGAGTTCAGAAGGATTCCTTCGTCCGTCAAAGAAGCCATCGGGTCAAGTGGATCGATCGAGTAAAAGCGTTGGCCAGCCGGATCTGTGGTGTCGATGACGTAAAAGCGCTGGTTTGCCTCACTCCACGCGAGTCCGTTGAGATTCATGCCTGTGCCGCTGTAGAAGGTCGAGGAGGCCCCTGTGGCGGTGTCAATCAGGGAAATGACATTGTCGGTGGCATGTCCGATGTAGGACTGAGCGGAAACAGACGATGCGGCGCAGAATATCCCAAACGCGGCGACCGAGCAGAAGTTGAAAACTTGTATTTTCATTGTGGTTGACATTTTCTATCGAGTGTTGGAGGGCAAGGACACAGGTGGCTCATAAGCGAAACGCCATGAGCTTGGAACTTCGACACGTGGGGAATGTCAGTCGTTTCTCATTGCATGGGGTTCGACATTTGATAAGATAAGCTAATACTTATGGCAAACAAAAAATGTGGTGCCAATGGAAAAAGTCGCACCGGCCAGGGCTGGGCACCCAAAAAATTTGGATTGCATTAGGCACAAATTTTCCAGCAGCCTGTTGGGCTCGTCAAAAGCGGCTTGAATTGGAGAGGCCATCTGAAATGGGGCGTCTCTTTGTTTGGGGTTGGGTTGGGTGGTGGCCCGGGTGGAGGGTGTGAGGATTTTTGGTATTATTACGGGTGTCGACGAAGGGATTGAGAACGGGGGATACTGAGGTCGATCCGGGCGACGGCGGGGGCGAGGGACGCCCTTGATGGTTATCTGAACAAGAGACGAATCCACTGTGAGGTGCGGAACTCTTTGTTCAGACTACGGGGACATTTGGCTATGGAGACGCTTCTAAGGCTTCCTTTGGGAGCGCCGTCCCGGGCGGCTCCTTGATCCGACGGCGAAGCGTGAATCCGGATTAGATTACGCGCGTTGTGCCGGGGATTTGGTAGCCGCCCGGGACGGCGGCGCTCCCGGGGCTGCCGTCGGTCACGTGGCGGTTCCCATCTCACGAAGGGCTGACGGTCACGACGAGGACGCTGCTCCATTCGAGGGTGGGTTGGTCGGAGATGAGGTAGCAGGCGCGGTATTCGAGGACCTGGGGCTGACCGGGGGTTTCGATGGGACGGGTGTCGACGAAGGGGCTGAACATGTCGGTGCCGAGGTCGGTCCACGAGGCGGCGGCGGGGTTGCGGCTTTGCACTTTGATGCCCGACCAGCCGGATTTGTTCCAGCGGATGATGACGTTGCCGGCGGTGGCTTTTTCAAGGGTCAAGGTGGGGGCGGTGGGTTTGGTGCCGCCGGGGGTGGCGTTGATGCCGAGGTCGGCTCCGATGGCGTCGCTGTAGTTCTGGTTCTTTTTGATTTCCTGGGCGATGCGGCGGAGTCGGACCAACACACCGGGGCCGACGCTCGGTGGGGCGGCGGCAATGGCCGGGGTGGTGGGAGGGTTGGCGGGGCTGCCTTCGGGTCCATCGCTGAGGAGGTCCTTGTAGGCAATGGCGCTGGCGAGGTAGTTGCGCATGGCGGGGACGCGGGTTTGCAGTTCGTAGAGAAGGGCGGTGCAATCTGCCTGCACGGCGCTGACGGCGGCGGCATCGTAATTCAAGGTCGTGGCGTGAAGCGCGAACTTGTTGGCGAACGCGGGGAGCCAGGTGACCAGGGCGGAATCGTTGACGGGGATGGGGCTGGTAGGCATAGGGGTAGTAGGGGGATATGAGGTTTGGTTGCAGGAAATTTTTTCCTTCGACGTGCTGAAAGCGAAAGCGGTGCAGTTGTAAAACAGTAGATTTTAATGGATCGGCGTCCGATGAGGATCGCGTAAGTGCGACTAATTGAACGCGCGCCTCTTCAGGAGCGGGTTCTGTCTTGTTGATGCGCGGTTGTGGAAAGGATTTGGAGCGTTGGAACTGTCAGTTGGACCGCTCCAATTGGATTCGGTAGGGTTGTAGAAAGCATTTGCCGCGTTCCAAAGCGGATTTGGAGGGTTCCAAAGGCGAAGTGTCGCTTTCCAGGAGGGAGTTGGGAGTTCCAAATCGAATTTGGAAGGCTCAAAAAGGGATTTGGAAGGCGACAGAAGGGAATGACGACGTTCCAAAAGGCATTTGGAGGGTTCCAAAAGAGAATTGCGCTGTTCCAAATGCGAGTTGCAGGGTTACAAGAGGGCGTTTGAGCGCGGCAAAAGATATTTGGAGCGTTACAAAAAGGAAGTGGAAGGTTCCAAATTGGATTTGGAAAGGCGCAGAAGGGAGTTGAAGGGCTACAAAAGGGATTTTCGATGTTCCCAAGGGAGTTGGAAGGTTCCGATTCAGATTTGGAGAATTCCAAAAGCGATTTGGGATGGGCAAATTGGCGCTTACATGGTTCAGATTCCAATGGTCTGACACACAGACAGTAATTGTCTTTCCCGCGATATTGATCCCTTGATACTATCAAGAATTTTGTTATTTGAAGTGTTAAATAACACGCAAATCCTCGCCTAAATCTCCATTTTTGAAGAATAACACCCGAATATCCGTGTTATTTTGCAGCCCCAATTCAGTTTGATCTCGATAAATCGACAAATTTGAAACATATAGGGTGATATTATTCTACAAAACGTTGTATTAACCTTCTGTTCGCTCAAATAATGATTCCGAGATTGAAACTGATCTCCCTACTGCCGCAGCTGATTGGTTTTGATCATCCCACTCTTTCGGAGGTGAGAAAGGTGATCTCCAAAGGCAAGGTCTCGTTTTCCGCTTTAACCCATCGATCACAGCTTTCCGACCTCAATAAGAATCAGGTCGCACTTGGATTCGCCTTCAACGCGGCCAAGGTTCCACTAATTCCTACAGCACCGACTATTGATTTTCCTTTGGCCCCTTTGGTGGCGAATGGGCGCCAACCGATTTCCACTCGACTGTTTATTGTTGATGGCTGGCTCTGGCGCCTAGTTTGCGAAGCACCCGCACGTCGATTCCCGCGGCTTTCGGTGCTTCATTACTCCGTGGACGATGGTTGGGATCCGGCTGGTGTTCCGATCTTGACCGAGCGTGACTACTCCGCGCTGACTTCTTCATTGCACGACTGGATTCGTGAGACGGCAGGAGAAAGACCGAACGGCGATCCTCAGTTCGAACTTCCGGGACTGCCAGATCTTGAATGTCTTTTTCAGCTATACAAGACAGTTCAGATTGGTGAGTGGACATGGGAAGCTCCCGACGGCAACTCCGAGATCATTATTGACGACAATCAGTTCATTGTCGTAGCCCGAGATGATGAGGGCAACTATCTTGCGATACGTAACAGCATGGATTCTATTTGGGAGCTTTCTCATGATGAGGCCCAGCCGATCAACCGCGGCAGCGACCTTCGCGAGATCCTGTCGTCAGCGAAACCGGAGTGAACAAGTCGTGGATGATCAATCCCCAACCGCTGTGCGGTTGACGCTCGTAGGCAATTCGAGCATCATTATTTCAATCCATCCGCCCGCTCGGTCGGGGATGACATCACTTAAACGTTGTGCCAAGAATTATGAGACTCCCATCTGGCGTTAGCGGCGCAATCCGAACATTTTCGTATTTCATGTCGAGCGGCACCCACTACATGCTGGAAGGCGTCGACTACATCGACCTCTACGGATCTGAGCCGAGCGCTATCGAGTTGTGCTATGCGATTTTTGCCAACGTATTGGAATACGACGAGGAAGGGAACGTGACGAATTTGAAGCATGCTGAGAAGAGGGCGACTGATTCGATACGCGCATACTGCGACTCAAGCTTTTCGGTTGTGCCTGCCTACGAAGACTGGGAGATCGAGCTTCACTAATGCACGAGACACGAGACAACAACGGGCACAACAAGCCGCTCCATCCAACGGCGGGTAACACTCCTGTTTGAATTCAGGCTTCCATCCCCGCCGTGGATGAGCTAGACGTTAGCTTAAAAAATGACACAAGACGAACTCACTGAGATTTTCCGCAGGCTGGGCGTGAGCAATCCCGCATCATGGGCAAGTTCTCAGATTAACGAAGGAATTCCTCAGCTTGGGCGATTTTTGGTGATTCGTGCGATGTGGGATTGCGTCACCCGCGCGGGGACGACGAATTGGATCGACTATGAATTGAAGCATTCGGCTGATACCCCGCACGCGAAGGCTCTGCAACAGATGCTCGACGCCGGAGTGAGCAGGGAGGCGATGACGGAGCTCGTTAGATTCAAGCAGGCTGAATCGCTTCGCGAGGTTTGCTATCTCCTTGAGGATTACACCTCCGTTCCGCAGAATTCGAATCCTGATACAGGAGAGGAATACGTCCGATGGAGTCTGCGCCAGTTGGATACGGAAGACCAACCGATGGCGTGGCCTATAGATGGTTTACACGAGTCCTTCTGGAGCCTCGATCCTGCGCTGCCCGAGAACCAACAAAGCTAACAAGGCGTGGAGCTCAAGGGCTTTCAGCCCTGAGCTCACTTCAATGTTCTGTGAAAAATGATGACTGCTGAAACGCCAGAGAAGCTCTTTTCGCGGATTACCGATCGCATGTCACTCTACGACGCTGGCACCTTCATCTTGGGCCTGGACGACGGAGACCTCTCGGAAGCCCAACGGGATTTCAAGCGTTGCTACGACCTCTGGCTCGGACTCGGGAACGGATTTTCAGATGTCTGCAACGGAACCTACCTCTCGAGCTTGCCCCGTGGTGTCGCCGCCTTCGAGAGACTCGGCGTGGCGACAATCGCAATTCCTGGAAGGCTTGTTCTCGCTCAGTTTGAAAGTCGGAATTTACCGACTACGGAGGAAGAGATTTCAGACTTCATTCTGGATGACGCTGACCTTGAGCGGCTTCGCCGTGCTATCGAGAAGATCGATGCGGAGTTTATAGATCAAATCTGGAACGACGGAGACAATATCGAGCAGAGCTTGATTACGCTTGCGTCGCGTCGCACACAACAAACCACCACAGAACAAGGCGTGAGACTCAAGGGCTTTCAGCCCTGAGTCCACTTCAACGTTCCCCCAACTTTGCATGGCCAGAATGCTGCCACAAAATCGAGTCGCGTGCATAGGGAAGATTCGAGAAGCGTTCGATTCCTGTCCCCGACCGACACCCGAACTACTTTCGCCGAATGGCGGCATTGATGGGCCATTCGTCCACAAGAACTGGGGCCATCTGACCAGAGACGACGTCGAGGCGCTTGAGTTCTTCGGGCATTCTTTGGGAGAGGACATCACCTACATGAGTTCGGTCGCATTTCGATATTTTGTTCCGTCAGTGATGATTCTGTTCTTGAGCCGTCCGGACAGCATCGATTTTGGAGGCTTCATTTCGATGGTCAGTCGATGTGAGTCAGCTTTCCAGTGTCGCGCAGATGGATACACCTACGGCCAGATTGCAATGACAAGGCCACAGGCCGAGGCTTTCCGCGAATGGTTTGGACAGTTGATGACAATTATACGGAAGTTTGATTTAGGATCATTTGAGGACGAGTATAAGGGACGGCTGCGTGCTCTCCGATCACGAGCGAAGACTTTCACACCGGACACCGATTATGATGCTTCCACGATTCAAGCCATCAGGCGGCGATAAACGCCCACCAAGGGCGAACGCTCAAGGCGCTGGTGCCAACCAACGGGGCTGCTGGGAGACAATATTTGTCAGACACTATTTGTCTGTCCCTTGATACCGCGAATTTTTTCTTCCCTTTGTCGTCGCCATCTCCTAATACTGGCAGCTTTAACCCCCATTTATTCTCTTATGTTTGGAGTCTATCTATCCTATTGGACCACGGTGTGCGTGATCCTGATCGCGATCATCATCGTGGCATCGCTGTCGGAGACGCCGTCTCGCCGCCGCTACCTGATCGCTGCATGGTCATTTGCCATTCTGAGTTTTGGCTCTGTGTTGATACGGGTATTTCCTCTATTTTTTGACATCCAGATGGCGAACGCCTTTGGACCCCGTTCGATGTCTTCCGCGGCCTACATTTTCCCTATCTTTGTTATCCTCGCTTTCGGATATCCAGCATTGAGTCTGTTTCCGTTCATGTCAGCCGAGACGGGCCGGAAGGTGGTTTTGGCGATTGTGGGCTTGGTGGTTCTGTGGTCGACGTTTTTGTTTCTCAGGACGATGATCCGCTGGCCGCAAAGTCAGGGCGGTGGCCCTGTGGCGGCGATCATGGCCTATTTTTATCTGCTGCTTTGGTGGCGGGTCTATGATCTGCGCCGTGCGACGGATGAATCCACCTAGAGCTTGGTCTCTGTTAAAGAACAGGTTGCAAAAAGACAGGGGACAACTAAGGGACGGACAATTAGAGCAAATTGACGTTCGCCAAGAATAAATCGCTTTCCAGAATGAGTTTCCTTTATCCAGCTCTCGGACTCGTTGCGGGCTTGCTCCTGATGGTAGCAGCCTATTATTCGTATGCTTGCTTCTCTTGGCTACATCTGCGGAAGATGGTTTGGGATTCGCTACCCGTGACCCCAGCCGTCCCCCATCGAAGACTGAGCACCTTCATTGCCCACCGAGTCGAGATGGGTTCCTCATTCTTCGCCATACGAGATTGCTTCTTGAGGGTGACATCCAACCTAGGCGGGATCAGCCTGCAACCATGGCTTCCTGTGCCTCGCACATCTTGCATATTCCTCACATGGGCCGATCTCTCCAGCATTGGGATTCGTCCTCCTCATCATTTGCTCGGCGCTACAGTTGGTGGCATATCGATTACGGTCTGGGTCACGCCCCGGCAGCTTGAGATTCTCCGGAATGACGGCTTTGGTGCCTTCCTGCACCACTAGCCAACAAACCCAATCAGCGAACAAGCCGGCACATGCGACGCCGAGGAAGCCGTCTGATGAATTTTGGGCGCTTGCCCCGGCGCCGCATGGCCTCTAACGTTCGGCAGAGAATATGAACCACAGCCAAGTTCAGAGTCTTGAAGGGCGGATCGGAGTTGCCCTACCAACCGCCTATCGTGACTACTTCATCAGTGCCACCGACAAACTCCTTGAGGATGCCATCATATTCGAGTCTCCGAGGTCTGGAGTGATCGATGAGATCCTTACAGCGGAAGATGTGCTGCGGAACGACGAAGAGGGGCGTATGGGCATCCCGGAGAAATCTCTGTTACACATAGGAGGGAACTTGCTTGGTGGCTACCTCTACCTCGATTTGTCCCCCGAGGGGTTTGGGAAGTTGCTCTACATGGAGAGCTACACTTTCAAGGAGACATTCGCGTCGTTTGAGGCTCTGCTGTCTGAGCCGAGGGAGAACCGAGAAGAATAACCGGAATGCCGAACAAAGCGCATCGTGCAACCACTACCAGCCGTTCAGTTTCGATGATTTCACCTGATTACAACCTCAACCCCGTGATCGACGTGTGCCGCCGCTGGTAGTGGTGCATGCGCTCATCGTTCGCCCAACTTTGCATGGCCAGCGTGCTGCCACAAAATCGACTCGCGTGCATAGAGAAGATTCGAGAAGCGTTCGATTCCTGCCCCCGACCCGAAAGACACTATTTGCTCGTCCCTTAATTCCGACTATAATGATGTCGCACCAACGGACTTTACGATCAAATAGTGAACCCATTGAACAAGAAATTTGCGCGCCGCTGGCAGAACTATCGCCAAGTGTGTCCGATAGAACGCCGTTGGCGATTTAATTCCAGATTTGGACGTAGTTATGTCCTCTTATTTGAAAGAGATATGTTTTCACCTCCTGGAGTTAAGGTGTCAGGCCTATCTGCTACGACTCACATGCCAGAGGAGTTTGGGGAATTGGTATTTGAGCATCACAATTTTCAAAGCAGAGGCGCCGAGCACTTCTTCTTTTCCGATGGCCAATTATTGAAAATTTGGAGTTACGATGGATATCAACCTTCTTGGCTAGAGATTAGACTCGGAGCTGTTCCAGTCCCGATTAAGAATGAGCGGTGGATATCGAGCTGTTCATGCGATGATTCAGAATGGAAGGAGTATTTGGACCGATTTCACGATGCTTGGAGAGCAGTCCAAAATAAATGGAGCTGATAGAGGTGCCGTGGCCAACCTCGGTCACTCCATACATGACTCTTCTCGATACCTCATCTGAGAAAATCACGATCCACAGCAGAAGAAACAGATTCGTTTTTCACATTCATTCGAGAGAGCAGACATTCTAGGGAGGTGCAGGGGGATTGAATCGGTATGGAAAGGGGGTGGGGATTGGCAGGGAGGCGTGGTGACGAATCTGATTTTGTAGGGCGATTGGAGTGGTCGCCCTACAATGGGGTTTCGAATAGAGGCGAAGTGAAACTTCGCGGTCCCGGTTTGCGGTGGGAGTTGATGGATCGGGGATTGCAGGGCATGTTGGGAATCCCGTTATGCCGAAGATTGATGATGTTGCTGATTCCAAACTGAGTGGGCTGGCTCCGCCAGAACCAGCACTTTTGCGTGATCCGGGGATCCGAGTGATCAGGGTGCGGGGGGCGAGGCAGCACAATTTGCAAAATATTGACGTGGATGTGCCGAGGGATCGGTTGGTGGTTTTGACGGGGGTGAGTGGATCAGGAAAATCGTCGCTGGCATTTGATACGCTGTATGCGGAGGGGCAGCGCAGGTATGTGCAGAGTTTGTCGGCTTATGCGCGGCAGTTCCTGGATCAGATGGACAAGCCGGAGGTGGATTTTATTGATGGGTTGTCGCCGGCGGTGGCGATTGAACAGCGGACGGTGGCGCATAATCCGCGGTCGACGATTGCGACGGTGACGGAGATCTACGATTATCTGCGGGTGTTGTATGCGGCGGCGGGGAGACCGCATGATCCGGTGACGGGGGAGGCGCTGCACAAGATGACGGCGAAGGAGATTGCGGATGTGATGCTGGCGCTGCGAGAAGGGGAGAAGCTGGTGGTGCTGGCGCCGGTGGTGGAGCATGAGAAGGGGGATTTCCGGGGGTTGTTTGAAAAATTGCAGCGGCAGGGGTTTGTGAGGGTGAGGCTGGATGGGGAGATTCATGAGCTGGAGGAGAGGATCAAGACGGTGAGGTCGGAGCCGCATTCGATTGAGGTGGTGGTTGACCGGCTGGTGGTGCGGGAGGGGATTCGGGGGAGGCTGATGGAGTCGCTGGAGACGGCGCTTAAGTGGAACCGGCATGAGGTGCGGTTTTTGCTGGGGAATGGGGAGGTGAGGAGCTTTACGACGGCGTTTGCGAATCCGTCGACGGGGTTGGTGTTGGAGGATTTTACGCCGAAGCATTTTTCGTTTAACACGCATGTGGGGGCGTGTCCGGAGTGTGAGGGGGTGGGGACGGTGATGGCGGCGGATCGGCATTTGTTGGTGCCGGATGAGTCGAAGTCGCTGAAGGATGGGGCGGTGAAGTCGTGGTGGGCGCGGCAGCCGAGGTTGAAGGGGCTGCATGATCGGGCGATTGAGGGACTGGCGAGGGTTTACAAGGTGGACATGGAGGTGCCGTTCAAGGTTTTGCCGGACAAGTTTAAGGAGGCGTTGTTTTATGGGACGGGGGAGGTGGCGGTGCCGACGGGGTGGAAGATTGATTCGAGCAGGCGGAGTTTGGCGAAGCCGTTTGAGGGTTTACTAATTCAGGCGGAGCGGTTGATGGCGGAGACGAAGACGGACAAGCTGCGGGCGATGCTGGCGAGGTTCATGAATGCGCTGCCGTGCAAGGTGTGTGGGGGGCGGAGATTGCGGCCGGAGGTGCTGGCGGTGCGGTTGTTTGGTGGAGGGGAGGGTGAGAAGGAGTCGGGGTTGGGGATTGATGAGTTTACGGGGTTGTCGGTGAGTGGGGCGATGGAGTGGATGCGGGGGTTGGTGATGACGGAGCAGCAGCGGGTGTATTGTGCGGAGTTGCAGGGGGAGATCGTGAAGCGGCTGGAGTTTTTGAGTGAGGTGGGGTTGGGGTATCTGACGCTGGATCGGGAGAGCGGGACGTTGTCGGGTGGGGAGTCGCAGAGGATTCGATTGGCGTCGCAGATTGGGGCAGGGTTGTCGGGGGTGCTTTATGTGCTGGATGAGCCTAGCATCGGGCTGCATCCGGCGGACAATGAGCGGTTGATCGGGACGCTGAAGCGATTGAGGGATTTGGGGAATTCGGTGCTGGTGGTGGAGCATGATGAGGAGACGATGCGGGCGGCGGACTGGATCATTGAGCTGGGGCCGGGTGCGGGTCCGCATGGGGGGAGGATTGTGTCGCAGGGGACGCCGGAGCAGGTGATGGCGGATGGGAATTCGGTGACGGGAGGGTTTTTGGGGGAAAGGCTCAAAATTGCGGTGCCGAAACATCGGGTTGCACCGAGGAGGTGGGAAGTCGGAGGTGGGAAGTCGGAAGTCGGAAGTGGGGAACGTCGAACGTCGAACGCTGAACGTCGAACTTCGAAGGGGGGAGGGCGGGAGGCGGAGGTGGGGGAACTTTTCGGGAATACTTCCGACTTCCGACCTCCGACTTCCGACTTTGACGACGCCTGGCTGACGGTGCATGGGGCGAGGGAGCACAACTTGCAGAACGTGACGGTGGGATTTCCGCTGGGGTGTTTTGTTTGTGTGACGGGGGCGTCGGGGAGCGGGAAGTCGTCGCTGGTGGACACGATTTTACGACGGGCGTTGATGCGGCATTTTCATTCGGCCAAGGATGAGCCGGGGAAGCATGAGCGGATTTCGGGGATGGCGGGGATCGACAAGGTGGTGGTGATTGATCAGTCGCCGATTGGGAGGAGTCCGAGGTCGAATCCGGCGACTTATACGGGGGCGTTTACGCCGATCCGGGAGTTGTATGCGCAGTTGCCGGCGGCGCGGGTGCGGGGGTATTCGGCGAACCGGTTCAGCTTTAATGTGGCGGGGGGACGAGGCGAGAAGGGTGGGGGGGACGGGGTGCTGACGATCGACATGCATTTCCTCAGCGATGTGCAGGTGACGTGTGAGCAGTGCCGGGGGATGAGGTATAATGCGGAGACGCTGGAGATTGCGTTTAAGGGGCGGAATATTGCTGAGGTGCTGGAGATGACGGTGGCGGAGGGGGCGCGGTTTTTTGAGAAGAGTCCGAACATTTTTCCGAAGCTGCATGCGCTGGAGCAGGTGGGGTTGGGGTATGTGAAGTTGGGTCAGAGTGGGGCGTCGTTGTCGGGGGGGGAGGCGCAGCGGGTGAAGCTGGCGGCGGAGCTGGCGAAGCGTGCGACGGGGCGGACGGTTTATATCTTGGATGAGCCGACGACGGGGCTGCATTTTGCGGACATTGAGACGTTGTTGGTGGTGCTGATGCGGTTGAGGGATGCGGGGAATACGTTGATTGTGGTGGAGCACCATTTGGATGTGATCAAGTGTGCGGACTGGATCGTGGACATGGGGCCGGGCGGGGGGACGAATGGCGGACAGGTGGTGGTGGAGGGGCCGCCGGAGGTGGTGGCGGCATGTGAGGGGAGTGCGACGGGAAGGTTTTTGAGGAAGGCGCTTAAAGGATAAGGGAGTTTCAAAAGGCTAAAGGATAAGGGATAAAGGCTAAAATGGGAGTAGGCGGTTGGGGCCGAGGGGGATGGAAGGGGACGTGGGAGGTTTGGATGGTGATGCGAAGTGCAACTTCGCGGTCCCTTTGCCGGATCGCTGTGCCGAATGTTGGATGGCTCGTGCCGGGTCTATCCTTTATCCCTTAGCCTTTATCCTTTCATGATCTGCCTGCTGACTACTGACGGCGTTCTGGAGAACGCCCCTCCTTGGCTATGCGTGCGGCTTTATCCTTTCATGATCTTGCTTTCTCTTGATGGGGTTTGCTTGATGGGGCAGAGTGGGCGGAATGCTGTTCTTGGGGCGAAAATTCGATGGTTTTAACGGGACTTTGGTCGCGTGGAGCTGGGGTGTGCTGGGTTGGATGATGATGGCGGCGGGAACGCAGGCGCTGGTGGATCGGCCGGAATATCAGTCGGCTTTGCGGGCTTCGGCAGAGGGACAGCACGAAGTGGCGGCGGTGAGGTTTGAACGATTGTGGAATGAAAAGGGGATGACGGGGAAGGCGAAGGTGAAAATGGCGGAGCGGTTGGTGGATGCCTGGCTGAGGTCGGGACAGGGGGATCGGGCATTGAGCTTTTTGGAGGAGACGGGTGAGAAGAATTGGACGGAGTGGGGGTTTTACCGGGGGCAGGCGTTGTTGCTGGTGCGTCGATTTCGCGATGCGGAGTTGCAGTTGAAGGCTTACCTGGAGTCAGGTGGGAAACATGCAGAACTGGCCCGGATGGCAATGGCGAAGTCGACCATTGCGCAGGGCAGGGAGAATCCGGGGAGGCGGGAGTTGCAGGATTTGATGAGTTCAAAAGACGCAGGGATGGCGCGCAGGGCCTGGCTGTTGTGGAACGAGTCGGACATTGTGGCGGGCAGGGCGGCCAATGTTTTGAAGCGACTTGAAGGGGAGAATGAGGATGAGGATCGGGAGGTGCTGTTTTTGCGGGGGTGTGCGTGGATGCAGACAGGGGAGACGAGACGGGCGCTTTCGGTGTTGAGATCGCTGGCAAAGGAAGGGGCGAAGTCGGGGATCAACAAACGGTTGAGAGATTCAGCACAGGTGCGAATGGCGGAGGCGTTTGTGTTGTTGGGGAATCCGCAGGAGGCGGAGAGGACGATGCTGAGGTTTCTCAATGAGGATGCGGAGAGCGATGCGCATGAGCCGGCCTTTGCGGTCCTGGATGGGGTGCGCATGCCGGAATCGGAGGCTACTTTGACGTTGCCGGCGTATGAGCGATGGTCCAAGAACGAGCAGGTGCGGAGTCGGCACGCGCTGGCTTTGTATTATCTGGCGTTGAACCGGATGGAGGGGAAACGACATCAGGAGGCGATGGAGCTTTTGGAGGAGTTTTTCAGGCGGTATCCGCTGCATGAGCGAGCCAATGAGGCGTTGCGTTTGTTGATGGGGGTGCATGGGACGTTGCGCAATGATGCGCGGGTTTTGGAGCTGGCGAATGAGTGGCGCAGGCGTTATGGAACAGGGGGGGAGGACATGGTGGATTACCTGGCGGCGATGGTGTTTTTTGAGCGGCAGGAATTTCCGGAGGCGATGGAGTTGTTTGAGCGGGCGTCGAACACGGCGCATGAATTGACGCTGGGGGTGCTGGCCCTTTATAACAAGGCGGTGTGTGCGACGAGGATGGGTCAGGAGCAGGTGTATCGGCAATGCATGGCGGAGTTGAGCAAGCCGGAGTCAGTGCTGCCGGAGTCGAATGCGCGCAACATGATGAATGTGCCGCGGGATCAGGCGGCGCATTTGTTGATCGAGAGGGGACTGGCGCTGGCGGCGCAGCGGGACGTGGCCGCGGAGACGACGTTGCAGGAGTTTATTGGGAAGTATCCGCAGCATCCGAGGCTGGCGGAGGCGCATCTGGCGCTGGCGGAGTTTTGTTTGTTGTCGGTGCCGACGAGGGCGCGGACGGCGCGGACGGCTTTGGATGCGGCGCAGAAGATTTCGCCGTTGCCGGAGGTGATGCTGGAGGCGCTGGAGTATGCGCGGTTGTGGTTGTGCGAGGCGGAGGGGAATCTGGCGGAACTGGCGGAGGTGGGGAATGCGTATTTGAAGAACTGGCCGAAGTCGACGAGACGGGATGAGGTGCGCATGAAGATGGCGCAGGCGTTTTATCGACTGGAGGATTTCGCCAAGGCGGAGGCGGAGTTTGAGTTGGTGGAGCAGGAAACGCCGGGTTCGCCTTTTGCGGAGGTGGCGTTGTTTTTTGCCGGGAAGTCAGCGATGAATCTGCCAACGGAGGGAGCGGAGCGGGCGTTGACGTTATGGGCGCAGGTGGTGGAGATGAAGGGACCGCTGGCAAGGGAGGCGCAACGGCAGCAGGCGGCGGCGAAGCGCCGGCAGGGCAAGGAGTCGGAGGCGCTGCCGGTGATTGATAATTTGCTGCTGGTGAAGGATCTGCCGGTGGAGGAGCGGCATTCCTTGTTGCTGGAGCGCGGGGAGTTGCTGGAATTGTTGGGGCGGACCGATGCGAAGCGGCTGGAGGAGGCTCAGCAGGTGTTTGAGGGGGTCGCGGAGGATGTGGCGGCGAAGCGGGAGACGCGTTGTCGTGCGTGGGTGATGCTGGCAAGGTGTTATCGGCAGGCGGGCAGGAATGCGGAGGCGCTCGAGGCTTATTACAAGGTGGTGGAGGCGTGTTTGGATTCAGTGCAGGCGGACGCGATGAATCCGTTGGAGTATCAGTGGTTTTACCGGGCGGGATTTGCCGCGTTGGATCTGATGGAGGAGGGCCGGCAGTGGCAGGCGGCGGCGGATCTGGCGGATCGCATGGTGGCGGTCGGTGGGGAGCGGGCAACGGAGGCGGAGTCGCGTGCGACGCGCATCCGGCTGGAACATTTTTTGTGGGAGGAGAAATGACAGTGGGCAGTAGGCAGTAGGCAGTAGGCAGTAGGCAGTAGGAGTTGAGTGAGCCCGGGGCGATGATTGTTACGTAATTTTTATATAATGACTGAGATGATGAAGGATGAGGTGATTTATGTGGATTCACACATGCACACGACATTGTGCAAACATGCATTTGGCGAGCCGGAGGAGTATGCGGAGATGGCGTTGCAGCGGGGATTGAAGGGGATGATCATTACCTGTCACGGGCCAATGCCAGACGGATTTTGGCCGCAGGTGCGGATGGATCTGGGGCAGTTTGAAGAGTATGTGGTGCTGGTGGAGCGGTGTCGGAAGGTCTATGAGGGACGGCTGGAAGTGAGGCTGGGGCTGGAGAGCGATTATTTTCCGGGGATGGAGGAGTGGGCGGAGAAGCTGCATGCGATGGTTCCTTTGCATTATGTGCTGGGATCGGTGCACTGGCAGGGGTCGGAGTATCGGGATCGGTATGGGGACACGGATGAAAAGGGGTTCAGAGTTTCGTATTTTGAGAATCTGGCGGCTTCGGCGGAGACGGGGTTGTTTGATTGCCTGTCGCACCCGGATTTGATCAAAAATTTCATGCCGGGGTTGTGGCGTTTTGAGGACTGGGAGGAGACGATTGCGGCGTCGCTGGACCGGATTGCGAAAACGGGGGTGGCGATGGAGCTGAACACCTCGGGATTAAACAAGGTTTTCAAGGAGATGAATCCGGGGCCCCAGATGCTGGCGATGATGGCGCAGCGGGGGATTCCGCTGGTGATTGGCTCGGATTCACACGTGCCGCACCGGGTGGGGGATCGTCATTTGGAGGCGCTGGAAATGGCACAGCAGGCGGGGTGGAAGACGATCAGCGTGTTTAAGGATCGGAAACGTCAGGAACTGCCGATTGTTGAAGTGAGGTCGCAGTTGGTGGCTGCTCAGAAGCAGGCGCAGGAGGTGGCGGAGTCTCGGTGAGCTTGGGCTGCCACTTGAAAATGCGATAGCTGAAGAGTTCTTCGAGGCCTTTGAATTCGGCCACGGGCAGGTAGTGCCCGGACTCGCGGATGTGCTGGGTGAGGTCGGGATTGCGCTGGGTGGTGGCGGTGACTTCGCCGCAGAAGAACACAAAGAGGGGGAGTTTTTGGGAACGGGCCTCGGACTCGAGGGCGAGGAGCTCGTCGAGGTTATCGAGGACGCGAGCTCTGGGCAGGTAGCTGGCGGATTGGTTGTCGCTGACGCCCCAAGTGGCGACGAGAGAGTTGGTGGATTGTTGGTTGATCCACTGCGCGGTTTGGCGGATGGGCTGGCGGTCGTGGTTTCGTTTGAGTTGGGTGGCGTCGTGAACGCTGTAGGCGTAGGCGGCGATGATGAGGGTCAGAAGAATGGGGGCGAGAAGGCGATGGTTTCTGGCGAGGGTGGTGATGCCAAGGCAGATGAGTAGGGCAAGGGAAGGGAGGATGAATACGTAGTGCCAGACGACCATGGGGCTGTTGTTGGCGGAGTTGTGGGCGAAGGAGAGGGCGGCGGCGAGGAGGGGGGCTACGATGGCGAGGCGTGCGGTGATGTTTTTGCAGCAGGCGGCGATGAGTCCGACGAGGGCGAGAAGGGGGATCAGAATGATGGCGAAGCCGGTGTGGAGCAGCCAGGGGGTGGTGTCGCGGAAGGCGGTCCAACTGGTGCCGAAATGCTGGTCGGGCAGGAGATTTTGATAGCCGAAACCGAGGTAGAGGGAGCAGAAGAGGTCGCGCAACCAGGCGCTGTCCATGGGATGGAGGCCGGTTTCCGCTTTGCTGAGATGGAGGAGGGCCTGGGGGATGCTGGGGGCGGCCCAGATGATGACGGGAATGGCTCCGATGAGGTTGAAGGCGATGAGGGTGGGAATGATGTTGAAGCGTCGGCTGCGGAGGAGTTCGATGAGAACGATCAAATTGGTGACGACGGCGAGGTAGATGGAGGCGGGGAAGCAGAGGAGATAGGCGGCTTCGCTGAGGCCGAAAAGCAGCCACCAGCGGATGCGGTTGGTTTGCAGGGCTTTGATGAGGCCGACGGTGTGAAGCAGGATGAAAAACATCAGTTCGCTGTAACCTTTGGCATCGGTGGCGTAGTGGACATGCCAGGGGATGAAGGCGAGCAGAATGGCGGAGGCGGCACCGAGGAGGGGGGAGCCGACTTGGGTTCCCAGCCAGGCGACGAGGGCAATGGAGGCGAGCGCGGCGAGCAGCGAAGGCAAACGCACGGCGGTTTCGCTGAAGGCTTCACGAGGTGCTCCGGTGACGGTGCGCCAGGTGTTGAGGCTTAGGCGGGTGAGCAAGGAGTCGACGAGGTGGTTGTTGATAAGCCGGTTGGAGAACAGCGTTTCCTTCCAGGTGACGGGGGTGAAGGCGAGAGTGCCGTCCTTCTGGGTTTCCCAGGCACCGTGAGCGAAACGACGCATGGCATATTCTTCGTCATTCCAGAGACTTTGCGAGAGTCGGGGAATGCCCTGCCAAAGGCAGATGGCCATGGCGGCGAGGATGGGGACGAGCCAGAGGCGGTTGGATCGTGGCTTGGGAGCGTCGACTTCCTTTGTGATGATCTTGGGAAGCCACCAACGATGGGTGATGAGCAGCACAACAAGGATGACGGCGCTGGCGAGAACGGCCCACCAGAGGCCGATGATGATCCATTCGTTCAGTTGCAGTTCCTGCCCTTTGGTGAGGCGTTTTTGGACGGTTTTGCCCCAGGGATTTTCGGCTTCCGCCAAATAAATCAGGCCGCTGATGAGAGCCACGGCGAGGGTGGCGAGGAGCGCGGCATTGGCTTTCCCGTAGCGAAGCGGCAGATTGAGGCACCATGAGAAGCCTGGAATTCGACGGGTGGGGCGGGGTGCTGACATGATACGTTCGTTTGACGCCTTGAGGGGTCGCTTTTATGTTGCGCATGCCTCCCGGCAAGCAACTGCATTTTCTCCTTTTCCATTTTTATGAGCGATACCTACCATTGGGCCACCCGTTTCGGCGAACTGTTTGTCAGCTGCTGCGACGAATACGAAGAGGGCAATCAGGAGTTCGGAGAGTGGTTCGACGAGGATGATTTGATGTTTTTGGAGTCGATCGGACACACGACTCGTGAAGTTTTTGATTTTGTGGAGGACTGCTGCAGCGCAGAGGGGGACGAGCCAACGCCGGAGACGGCGCTTTTGGTGGCGGCGGTGCGACGGGATTATTTTTTGGTGGAGCAGGGCGGGGTGGCGAGCACCAATGTGGTGAGTGCAGCTTCTCTTCCTCCGAAAGCGGCCGAGCTGGCCGGGGTGCCATGGCTGCCGCGAATCATTGCGAAGGCGGAGGCAAAATTGCGTGGCGAAATGGATCCGGACATCATGTTTGGCTGCGGCGGAGACCGGGCGTTTCTTTCCGAGGTGGGCATCCATCCGGCGGATTTCCTTCGGATGATCTGGGCGGCGAAGGGTGATCAGGACCGGGTGGTGAAGTTCGTGAAGACGGGCGAATACTCTTGATGAGGCCGTCGTTTGGCGGGGTGGTCATGCCACTTTTGGACCGGTTTGCTTTCAATAGTTTGTCACAACCCGGCGGATGTCCTACAATGGTCTTTAGCGTTCAATTCTCTTCCTCTCTGTGCCCAGTCATTCCCCAAGTTTCCTCGATTCACTTCCCATTGTCGACGTTGGTCGAGGTGTGAAACTGGATGGTTCCCAGTTGGTCTTTATTCTCGGTCCGTGTGTGATGGAGAGTGAGGCATTTGTGCGTGACATGGCGCGCCGCATTCACGAAATTGCCAGCGAATTGAAGCTGAAATGGATTTTTAAGGCCTCGTATGACAAGGCAAATCGCAGTGCCGGGGGCAGTTTCCGCGGACCAGGTTGCGAAGCGGGTTGTCGTTTGCTGGGGGAGATCGGGGAGGAGTATGGTATTCCGGTGACGACGGATGTTCACAGCGTGGAGGACATTGAAATTGCCTCGCAGTGGATCGATCTGTTGCAGATCCCCGCTTTTTTGTGTCGGCAGACGGACTTGATTCTGGCGGCAGGTCGCAGTGGTCGTGCGGTGAATGTGAAGAAAGGGCAGTTCCTTGCTCCTTGGGATGTGAAGAACATTGCCGACAAGCTGAAGTCGGTGGGTTGTGCAAATTTTGCTTTTACTGAACGGGGCACGACGTTTGGGTATCAGAACCTCGTGGCGGATATGAGATCTCTTTACTGGATGCGCGAGTTGGGTTGTAGGGTGATCATGGACGCGACGCATTCGGTCCAGCGGCCTGGTGGACTGGGCACCGCGACGGGTGGCGATGGCAAACTGGCTCCGGTGCTGGCGCGCGCGGCGGTGGCAGCGGGTTGTGACGGGGTGTTTATTGAGACTCACATCAATCCTGCCGAGGCATTGTCCGACGGCCCGAATCAAATTCCGCTCGATCAATTGCCTGAACTATTGCAACAGTTGCAACGTATCCACGAAGTCGTGACTGCCTGATTAGCCCATGAATTTTACTCGACCCATGTTCCTTCCCCTGCTGGCCTGCGCCATGCTGGTTTTTGCAGGCATGAATTTGAGTTGGGCGCAGGAGAATGACAAGAAGACGGACGTGAAGTCTGTGAATGGGTCCACTCCAGCCAAGCCGAAAGCGAAGAAGGGCAAAGAGGTTCCGGCGAAGGAAATGGAGGAAGACATGAAACCCGTGGTGCAGGGGCTCGGCGCGTTTGGTCAGCTTCTGCCGTTGGGTCGCAAGAATCTGGATGTGCAGATTCCTTCCTTTAAAGATGGCATTCCGAGTTCGATTTTGAAGGCGGAAAGTCTGACGCGGGTGGATGATTCGATGATGACGATGGAGCAGATGGACATCTGGCTTTACGGTTCGAATCGGGATTCTGACATGCGGGTGCAGCTGCCGTTGGCGGATTACAACATGAACACGCAGATTCTAAGCAGTGATGAGCGTAGCCGCATCAGCCGGCAGGATTTTCAGATGGAGGGTGATTCGATGATTTTTGACACCGTCACCCAGCAAGGCAAGATGACGGGCAGGGTGGAGATGATCATATTTAACACCAGCAGTCTCGTGGGGTCCAAGCCGGGGGCGGCGGACACGTCTGATGGCTCGCCTGCGGCTCCTGAAACATCTGGGCAAACACCGGAGGCTCCCGTCGCACCTGCACCTGCATCTGCATCTGGAGATGCCTCCAAACCATCACCTTCCAATGAGAAAAAGTAACTCGAACCTTTTCTGGCTTTTTTGCCTGTTAGCGCTGCCTGCGTGGTCAGCGACCGCTGAGACTGTCTCTGAAGAGGCAGCCCGCATGTTTCGTCAGGCTCAGCAGAGTGCCGATGTGGAACGGGATCTGCAACAGGGGCAGGGGGCCAATGATGCACGGGCGCAGCGTTTGTTTGTGCAGGCGCGCAATGGCCAGGGTCGGATGCCGGTGGATGCTGTGGAACAGGCCAGGCTGGATGCGGCATCGTCCCGATTGAAGGATGCCATGTCGAATGCATCGCCTGAAGGCAAGATTCTGCTGGCACAGAACGACGCCGCTCCTGCGGCGAGGTCTGCGCTCGCTGAGAAGTTGGTTCCGGCCAATGAGGTGACGATTGCCGATGTGGCGGGAGCGAAACCTGAACCCATGCGCGCCACTCCTTTGGAAGATCCGAAGAAAAAAGTGGGAGACAGCACAGTGATCAATTGCAGCGGAGCCGCCTTTTTCGACTCCAAAGAGGCCATCGGGGTGTTTAGCGATGATGTAGTAGTTCAAAATCCACAGTTTCACATCACTTGTGACACGCTGGAGGTGTTCATGAAAAAAGAGGGTGAGGCCAAGAAGGATGCTCCTCCGGCTCCGGCGCACGGAGCCGCCCCGGCGCTTCCAGGTGACAAACCGGCGGGCAACTCCATGGCGGATAGCGGCATCGAACGAGCCATTGCCAAGGGGCGCAAAGTGGTGATTCAGAAGCTCAACGCCGCCGGTGCGATTCAGATTGGGGTTTGCCGGCATGCGACTTACGAAGGCAGCAGCGGGGACATCATTTTGCGTGACTTTCCTCAGGTGCAGGACGGCGGCAGGGTGGTGACGGCTACGGATCGTTCAACGGAGATTATCCTCAGGCAAAACGGACAGTTTGAGACGAAGGGTCCCCACAAAACCGAGTTGTCCCGGGTGAATCCGAAGCCAGCGGCAGCAGCGGTGGCACCAGCGAATCCTTAATCACCCCATTCCAAGAGCATTTATTTACTGTGAAGAAAACCGGAAATTCAGGAGGAGCTGGCGGCATTGCCGTTGCGAACAAGACACCTGCAACGGCTGGTAAAAGCAAGGGGGAGGCATTGCTTCACACGCATGGATTGAAGAAAGTTTACGATGGTCGGGCGGTGGTAAACGGGGTCGACATCGAAGTGCGAAGCGGTGAGATCGTCGGACTGCTTGGGCCCAACGGTGCGGGCAAAACCACTTCATTTTACATGATCGTTGGTCTGGTCCAACCGAATGGTGGCGAGGTGTTTTTTGATGGCATCAACACCACGCGTGAGCCGATGTATAAACGGGCGCGCCTGGGGATGGGATATCTTCCGCAGGAGGAATCCATCTTCCGCAAACTGTCCGTGCGCGACAATATTCTGGCGGTGATGGAAACGCAGAATCTGCCCGCCAGTGCCCGCAAGGCGCAGTGCCAGCAGTTGTTGGAAAAATTTGGCATCGACCATGTGGCGGACAATCTGGCGTTAACCCTTTCCGGCGGTGAAAAGCGCCGGTTGACCATAGCCCGTTCTTTGGTGACGGAGCCGAAGCTGATTATGTTGGATGAGCCGTTCTCTGGCGTCGATCCGCTGGCGGTGGAGGACATCCAGAAAATCATCCTGATGCTTAAAGAGGCCGGTCTGGCCATTTTGATCACCGATCACAACGTTCGTGAGACGCTGGGGATTGTGGACCGTGCCTATCTGATCCACGAAGGCCGCGTGCTGTTGCACGGAACCAGGGACTACATCGTCAATCATCCGCAGGCCCGGGAGCGATATCTCGGCGAAAATTTCAGCATGTAATTGTCTGGCGTTGCGCGCCATCCATGCGCTAACCTTCAAATAACCAAGGAGTAAAACCATGCAAGTTCACAACGTAAACCTGCCCATCACCGTCACTGGACGTCACGTTTCTGTCACAGAAGCGATGCGTGAGTATGCACAAAAAAAAATCGAGCATCTGCACCTCGATTACCC
Organism: Phragmitibacter flavus; assembly: GCF_005780165.1. Lineage (NCBI taxonomy): Bacteria > Pseudomonadati > Verrucomicrobiota > Verrucomicrobiia > Verrucomicrobiales > Verrucomicrobiaceae > Phragmitibacter > Phragmitibacter flavus. The sequence goes on from NZ_VAUV01000007.1 coordinate 24,060, forward strand.
CCGAATCATTGACGTCAAAGTGATTCTCGATGTGGAGAAAAAGGCGAGGCAGAAGGCGGAGATCATCCTCCATTGTGCCAATCATATTGTCATTGAGGTCGATACCGTAAGCGACGACATCTATGCGTCGATTGACGACTGCATCTCGAAAATGGCGAGGCGCATGCGCAAATACAAAACGCGTCTGCTGAAAAGCCATCACCGTCCAAGACAGGGCTCGATCAAGCACCTTGAGGAAACCGTGTTCCATGAGGATGCGATGGAAACGACGGATGAGCACATCGAGCCGGTGATCATTCACAAGGAGAATTATCGGGTCAAACCCTTGTTTCCCGATGAAGCGATCATGGATCTTGAGCTGAGCGAACGCCCTTTCGTGATGTTCCACAATGCGAAGAGCAACCGTATCGCCATCATTTTCCGTCGAAAAGACGGAGAATATGGCATGATCGAGCCCGATGCCGGCAGTCAGGCTGCTTAGGGTTTGAACGGAAGATGAGTCTTCCGTGTCGCTAATCTTTTTGTAAACCAACCGCCATCCAGCAATGGGTGGCGGTTTTTTTATGAATTAGAGCCAAGAAACTCAAAATAGGCGCAGCAAAAAGAAATACTTGCTAAAGTAGGAATTTCTGGAAAAATCGTCAGGAAACCCTAATAATCACAATTCCTAAATTGTTCGTGGCCATGAAAAAAATTTGTCTGATCGCTTTTCTCGCTTCCTCCATCGTGGCCGGGGTGCAAGCACAGGGATATGAAAGCCAGTATCCCTATGACCCTTACAGTCCGGCACCGCAGCCGCAGCCCAAGGGGCAGCAGAGCTATCAGACCTATGGTGGCAGTGGGGATTACGGTGGCGATTACAGCTCGCAGAGCACAAATAGTTTGCTCACCTATGGGTATTTGAGCGGGCATTACACGTATAACGATTTGAAGGATGACGACCTCGAAGGAGGCAGTGGCTTTGGGATCGATTTGAGCGTGGAACTCATGAAACCGCTGTTTTTACACTTTGGTTTGGATCGTTTAACGAGCGAGACGCCCGATGCGAAAGAGATCGATGTGACAAGTGTCACGGGAGCGGCGGGCTTGTATCTGCCGTTCGCCTCGCGTTTTCACATGTTCGGGGAAGTTGGGGTGAGGTATGATTTCGTGAACAGCGACTACGAGGTCGTTTACACGGACGATTTTGCGGTGTTTGTGCGTCCTGGGATTCGGTTTGCGGTGACTGACAAACTGGAACTGGGTGCGAGCCTGTTGTTTAACAACACGGACAATTACAACGAGTTCGTGGTGGAGATTGATGCGTTTTATGCGCTCTTCAGCTGGCTGGATGTGCATGCGGGGGTGGACTTCTCGGATGACATCAATTCGTATCAGCTTGGCGGACGCTGGCGCTGGTAGTTTTTGGTGGCCTGCCGTTTTGCCACATTCAAGACGCATGAGGCGTCCCGATAGGACGCCTTGATATTCCGCCGAAGTCCCCGGCACCCTGTGCCGGGCTAATATGAGTTGTCCCGTTGGGACAAAGCTTCCGGAAATTTATTTAGAGTGCGCCCAAGGAGTTTTTGCGCTTCAGGGCATGGCCAATGTTGGGCATGACGAGGAATATGAGGATGGCGGCAATGTGTTGGTTGAACGTCAGGTTCATGACGTAGAAAATGCCGACGTGGAGGGAAACAAGGGCGAGGCCGAACCAGAAAGCGAGCTGGCGGTTGATGAGAACGATGAAGGCAGTGAGTTCAAGGACCAGGCCGGAACCAAAGAAGAGGCGGGCTAGATTGGGATGGTCGATGATGAGGCGGGTTGCTTGTTCGAGCCATGCGGGCGGGGAGATCCCTGTGTCATAAAATCCCGCCCAGTTGTTTTTGAGCAACTGAACGGCGAGGTAGGGGACGCGGATCACCCACTGGAAGTCGGAAGCGATGAGTTTGACGATTCCGGAGACAACGTATGAAGCGGCGATGACTACGGTGGCGGTGTAGGCGACGAGTTGCTGTCGTTCCAGTTGGGGGGCAAGCAGGGTGCGTGTTTGCCATCGTAGCGCGCCGAGGGGGGTTCGTTGGGGCAGCAGACAGACGATGAACTGACCGAGGCACATGAGCGTGACGAGCTGCCAGCTGTGTTGGGTTTCTCCCTGAGAGTTAACGAGGGTGCCGATGCAGATGCTGTAGAAAAGCGCGGGAAACAATCCCAAAGCGGGGGCGATTCCGATGGTGTAGAGGAAAAGTCCGGCCATGACGATGGCCTTGGTGGCGAAACCTGGGGGATCGTCGGCAAGCCAGGTCAGGTCGACAAAGTTGGCGATGCCGGTGGGGTGGGCCTGGGTGGTGTAGGTTTTCGTTGCCCACTTGATGTTGTCAAAAACGAGAAACGAAAAACCGGCGCGGACGAGCCACAGCTGCCATTGCCGATAGGAAAAAGGATTTGGCTGCCACCAGGGACGGTAGGATTCGAGAGGTGTCATGAATCGGCGGGCGAGGTGGAGGGAATGACTAAGATTTGAGTGGCGAGCAGCTCGGGAACATGTTCGCGGACGTGATCCTGTTCGCGGTCAAATTCAAAGGTGCGGAGGTAGAGGCGTAGTTCGCGGGTGTCAGGATTGAGTCGTCTGTCGTTGAGGGCATAGATGAGGCTTTGAAGCACGATGGCACCGGCTTTCTGCCTTTCCGCTGGAAGAGCATCATTGATGTTGCGATTGCTTTTTTTGCAGAGTTCGCTGAGCTCCTTCTTGTAGCGTTTTTTGGCGCTGCTGGAGCTCGTCCTGAGCAGCGGTTTCATGGAGAGGGGCTGGTCGTTCTCGTCAGTGACATACATGACGTCGGCGTCGAGTCCGAAGTTGGAATACATCGGGAAATTGGAGAAGGGGAACTGTTCGCCGACGACATAGAGGAAGATGACAAGGGCGGTCATGTGGCGGAAGGGGAGCTTGAGCCACCAGCGCTTCCAGGTTTCAGATGAGGGAATTCGGATCATGGGACGACAGCCCTCTTGAGGGCGGAAAGGGGGGTAAGCCAACTTCGAAAAGGCGCAATGTCAATTGTGGCCCATCTGCATGGGCAGTGTTGAGAAGAGGGGAAATGATAAATTTACCATTTGCGAGTGTGTAATCTGGCGCTTTGATCTCGCTTCATGAAAAGCCGTTTCTTGTGGCGATCTTTTAAGTCCCGTTTTCGGGATCATGTGGCGGAACTGGCGGTGATTCGCGAGGCGGTGAAGCCAGGTGAGGTGATCGTTGATATCGGTGCCAACAAGGGAAGTTATCTTTACTGGTTGTCGCGATGGGTGGGCAATGGTCGGGTTTATGCGTTTGAGCCGCAAAGGAGTCTGGCCGAATATTTGCAGAAAGCCTGTGCGGCCTGTCGTTTGCACAATGTGACCATTGAAGCGAAGGCCGTTTCCTCACAGGCAGGCATGTTTGAGTTGCTGATCCCTGGGGAGGGTGATTCGCCGGGAGCGACGCTGAATCGGAAAATTACAGAACGTGAGAATTGCCGGTCGGAGCAGGTGGAGGTGGTGACCCTTGATGAGTATTTTCCTGCGAACGTGAGGATTGGCGCATTAAAAATCGATGCGGAGGGGGCGGAACTGGCGATCTTTGAGGGGGCACAGCGAATTCTTGCCGAACAATCTCCGGTGCTGGTGTTTGAGTGCGAGCAGCGACACTTGGAAAAGGGGACGGTGCAGGACGTTTTTGAATATCTTGGTTCACGAGGTTATCAGGGGCATTTCATCGATGGTCGCATCTTGCGTCCGCTGCAGGAATTTGATCTGGGCGTGCATCAAAATAACACGGGGGAGCGGTTTTGGGATGCGAAGGGTTACATCAATAATTTCGTCTTCAGAAAACGGTGAAGGGCGATGAGCGGAAAATGCCGGGGACGGCCTATTTTGCGAGGATCCGGCGAATTGGCCGCATGATATAGTGCGATAAACCTTTTGCGTGTGCCCCCCTTCTGTCTATGGTCTCCTCTCCCATGTCTCCTGAGGTTGAAAAATTGGTTAATGCCGGAAAGCTGTCGCGCGATGACGGTGAAAAATTGTCAAAATTAACCACTGGTGCGTTTTGTGTGCACAAAAGCTGGGGGGCGGGACGCGTGGCGGAATGGGACCTTTTGGGTGACAAGATTGTCATCAATTTCGAAGACAAAGCGGGTCATGCGATGAAGTTGAGTTTTGCGGTGGGGTCGCTGGAGGTGTTGCCGGATGATCATTTGCTGGCACGTCGGGTGGGCGATCTTGCGGGGTTGAAGGCTTTGGCAAAGAGTGATCCGGTTGGACTGGTGGTGGCGGCTTTGAAAAGCCATGGCGGCAAGATGTCGCTGGACACGCTGGAAAAATTCATGTCACCCAAGGTGCTGACCGCGTCAGAATACAAGTCGTGGTGGACGGCGGCGAAGAAGGCATTGAAGGACAAACGTCACATTGTGGTGCCAGCCAAACGCACGGAGTTGCTGGTGTTGCGCGAGGAGGATGCAAGTCCGGGTGCAGCGATGCTGCTGGATCTGGTCAACGCCCGCGATTTGAAAGCCAAGCTGGCGGCGGTTTCGCGTTTGATGAAGGACATTGATTTGGTGAATGATCCCGAGACGGAACTGAAGCCGGTGTTTGAAGAGATCAGCAGCACGGTGAGCAAGTCCTGGCGTTTGAATTTGAAGGATTCGTTGCATTTGCTGGTGGCCCGCGATGAGTTGCAGGACGAGGCCAAGGTGGCGGAGTTGCCGGCGGGTTCGTTAACTTTGGTGGAGCTGATGCGTGAGAACCGCGCCCAGTTGGCGGATGCCGTGAACGGTTTGCCTGCGGCATTTTTGGGACGTGTCTACCGGGTGTTTCCCCAGGCGTTTCCTGAGCGTGGATGGGTGGTCGAATCATTGAATCATCTTACCCGCACGGGTGGTCGCGCCGTGGCGGAAATTGCTTCGGTGCTGGATGCCAATGACGAGCTGGATGTGCTTGCGGAGTTTTTGAAGAAGGCGGTGCGCAATCGTCAATTGAGCACGGATCTTTTGATCTGGATGTGCAAGGAACGGAAAGGCAAAGCGGAGAGTGTTTTCGACATGGATCTTGGCAATGCAATTCTGAGTGCCTTGGAGGACGATCACATTGCGGGTGGTCCGAAACGCACCGGGCGTTTGAGTGATGCGTTTACGGAAGACGTGGGTCTGGTGCCGGAGATGGTGGCAGATGCGGATGCGGATGAAGTTCGTTTGTTTGGTAAACGCATTTTGGCGACGCCGGTGTTTGATGGATTGACCCGTCGTTCGTTGATGGGTCGTTTGATCAAGACGCGTCCAGAAATGCAGGCGCTGATGGACGAAGGTTCGCAGTCGACCGAGCAGATGGCCCTGGTGGTATCGTGGGAGAGCATGGAGCATCGCAAGCTGGAGCTGGAAGACCTAGTAAAGGTGCAGATTCCGCAAAACAAAAAAGACATTCAGATCGCGCGTGAGTATGGCGATTTGCGCGAGAACTTCGAGTATAAGAGCGCGCGTCAGCATCAGGCGGTGTTGTTGCGATTGCAGTCGAAGTATGAGCGTGAACTGCGCAATGCACGCGGCACGGATTTTGTTGGCGTCGGCACGGAGAGTGTTGGCATCGGCACGGTGGTGGACCTCGAAGATGTGGCCACGGGCGAGAAGGAAACGCATTCAGTTCTTGGTGCCTGGGATGGCAATCCGGACAAGTTCATTTTGTCTTACCTGTCGGAGATGGCGAAGGCGATCATTGGCAAAAAGATTGGCGAGGAGGCGGATATCCCCACGGATACCGCCGGGACCCGCAAGGTGCGGGTGACGGGTATCCGGGCGTATCGGACGGAACCGCCACTTGCGTAGTGTGCTAAAATTCAGTATGGCTTAGCCGATTTCGATTTAACTCAATGGACGACCTCATCATCAACCAAATTATCGGGCGTGAAGTTTTGGACTCACGCGGCAATCCCACTGTTGAAGTGGACGTTTATCTTGAAGGCGGCGCCATGGGCCGTGCGGCAGTGCCGAGCGGTGCAAGCACCGGGGAGCATGAAGCACTGGAACTGCGCGACGGCGACAAAGCTCGTTATCTCGGCAAGGGCACCATGAAGGCGGTCGCCAACGTGAATGACGTGATTGCGGAACACATCGAAGGTCTTGATGCAAGCGATCAGATCGGCATTGACCACGCGATGCTTGCGCTCGACGGCACCAGCACGAAGTCGAAGCTTGGCGCGAACGCGATCCTTGGCGTGTCGATGGCGGTCGCGAAAGCTGCCGCTGCCGCTTTTGGCCAGCCGCTTTACAAATACCTTGGCGGACCGAATGCCAAGGTGCTTCCGGTGCCGATGATGAACATCATCAACGGTGGCGCGCACAGCGATGCACCGATTGATTTCCAGGAATTCATGATCGTGCCCAAAGGTGCGCCGACCTTCCGTGAGGCATTGCGTTATGGGGCTGAAGTTTTCCATGCGTTGAAGAGCATCCTTCACGATCGTGGTTTGAGCACGGCGGTGGGTGACGAAGGTGGTTTTGCCCCGACGTTGAACAGTGCTGACGACGCTCTTTCCGTGATTGCGCAGGCGGTTGAGAAAGCCGGTTACAAAATGGGTGAAGACATCTTCATCGCGCTTGACGTGGCTTCCAGCGAGTTCTTCGACAAGGCCTCTGGCAACTACATCTTCAAGAAGTCCGACAAGAGTGTTCGCAACGCGCAGGAGTTGGTGGCTTACTACGCTGACTTGCAGAAAAAATACCCGATCATCTCCATTGAAGATGGTTGTGCGGAAAACGACTGGGACGGTTGGAAGGTTCTTACCGACAGCCTCGGTGCAAAAACCCAATTGGTGGGGGATGACCTTTTCGTGACCAACGTGGAGTTCCTTCGCAAAGGCATCGATCTTGGCGTTGCCAACTCGATCCTGGTGAAGGTGAACCAGATCGGTTCGCTTACAGAGACCTTTGACTCGGTTGAGCTGGCCCATCGTCATGGTTACACGGCGGTGCTGAGCCATCGTTCTGGCGAGACGGAAGATTCGACCATTGCCGACCTCGCGGTGGCAACCAACTGCGGTCAGATCAAGACCGGTTCGTTGAGCCGCAGTGACAGGATTGCCAAATACAACCAGCTTCTGCGCATTGAGCAGGAGCTTGGCGACAAGGCGATCTATGGCGGTCGTATGAAAGTGTAGTCTAGTCGAGGTTAGTTTTGGCTTAACGATTTATCTTCACACCTTCACCATGCTTGACGAGGATTTCGATGTTGAACAGTCGCAGACTGGGCGCTCGAAATTGCTGTCAGGTTTGGTGAAGGTGAATCGTTATTTGCTGGCGTTGCTGATTGTGCCGGCGGGATTGATTTATTTTTGGCCGCCATTTGAAGATCAGAAGGTGGCTTTGGAAAAGCTGGATGGATTGACGGTGCAGCGCGACTCGATGAAGGCGCGTGCGGCATTGATGGAACAAAAGCTGGAATTGATCCAGAAGGATGAGGACTATCTGGAGGCCATGGCCCGTGACCGCCTGCACCTTCAGAAGGATGGAGAGGTGATTGTCCGCTTTGAAGATGGCAATGGCCCGGTAAAATGAGGCTGTAAGGGTGAAGCTCACATGGGACCAAAGATTTTTGATCGTTATATCTGGCGTCAGGTGGCGTCTTCGACCCTGACCGGCGTGCTCGTATTGACGGGTGTGATGGTGCTGGGGAACGTGTTTAAGGAGATGGAGCGCCTGCTGGGGGATACGGTGGGACTGCCGATATTGCTGGTGTTGCAGTTCATCAGTTATGTGGTGCCCTATTCGTTGGTGTTCACGATTCCGTGGGCATTGCTGACGGCGATTTTGCTGGTGTTCGGACGCATGAGTGCGGACAACGAGATGACGGCGTTGCGCATGACAGGCATGTCCATGCCGCGCATTTGTCTTCCGGTATTTATCTTGGCGACGTTGATGAGCGGGTTGTGTTATTTTGTGAATTTGGAATTGGCTCCGCTGACGAAAAACAAGATCAAGCGACTGTTTTACGATGTGGCGTTGGATGATCCGGCGATGCTTTTCCAACCGGGGAAGGTGTTGGACCGGTTTCCGGGTTATCGGATTTACGTGGCCAAGCGCGAAGGCAACAATCTTGAGGGGGTGGAGATTTATCAGACCGACGGTTCGCGCAGTGAGAGCTATATTCGGGCAAAGAACGCCGAGTTGGAGATAACGCCGGGAGTCACAGATTTTATTTTGTTGCTGCGGGATGGTCAGGTGGAGACTTGGGATGGAGGCGAGGACGGGTCGTCAACAGATGTGTTGAATGATTTGCAGCCGGTGTCGTTCCGGGAGATGCCAATCACTTTTCCTCTAAGCCGGCTGCAGAAAAAGTCCGAAAAAGTCTCTAACAGCATGAAGACGACGGAGGCCCTTTGGCAGGAGGTGAAAAGCGGCGTGAGCACGGTGGACCAATTGCCGATGAACGAGAAGCTGGTGTCCTCTTCGCGAACTGAACTGTCGATGCGCTACAGTTTCTCGCTGGCGGCGGTGGTGTTTGTGCTGGTGGGGATTCCGCTGGGGATCACGGCGCAACGGAGGGAGACCTCGATTGGGTTTGCGTTGAGTTTGATCGTAGCGGTTTCGTATATTTTCGTGATCATTTTTGCGAGCACGCAGGCGGAAAAGCCGAGTTCGTATCCGCATCTGTTGATGTGGCTGCCGAATGTGGTGTTCATTGCGGTGGGCAGCCGCCTGTTTTGGAAACTGTGTCAGCGGTAGAGGGATAAGAAAGTAGAAGGCCCGTCCCGGGCCTTGGACGAAGCAAGGCTCGGGACGAGCCTTCAACTTTCTCGGCTACGGGTTTTGAGCGAGCTGCTCGACGAGGCGGTTGAGGCCCTGGCGGGCGTAATCGCTCTGGGGATACTGGCTTTTGGCTTTCAGATACCAGGCGAGAGCAGAGCCGGTTTGATGTCGGTCTTCACATTGTCTGGCGCGTTGTAGGGCGCCGACGAATTCAGAGGCTTTGACACTGAGGTCGGAACGAAGACGGGCGACTTCGGGATCTTCGGGGAATTCTTCGTAGGCTTTCTCAATGATCTCCCAGGCACCGGCGCTGTTGCTGTTCTGCGACTGGCTGTTGGCGGCGGCGATGTTGAGGTTGACCTTGTTGACATCGGTGAGGACTTTTTTGAGGATCTCCTGGCGGGCGGGATCGTCAAGGACGGAGGCGAGGTAGCGGCCCTGGTCGTTGTAGATCTGACGGTAGTTGCGCTGGGAGAGGAGGCGGTCGAGATCGATGGCGGCCTGGGTTTTGATGTCGGCGTTGCTGCCGATCATGTTGGTGAATTCGCGCAACTTGGGGTTGGTGGGCCACAGTTCGGCGGCCTGGGTGAGGGCTTCGGTGCTGCTTTTCTGGTCGCCCTGCATGGCGGCGACCTTGGCCTTGTTGAGGTGCATGTCGCTGACGGTGCGGGCGGTTTCGATGGCAGCCTGTGGTTTGCTGTAATCGAAGTCTTTGGCGAGGCCACGGAGCTTTTGGACCAACTCGGCGGCGAGGGTGTAATCCTTCATCTCCATGGCGGAAACGAGTTGGTGTCCATCGCGGGTGAAATCGAGCACGGCGAACTTTTTCGCGGCCGGGACGCGACGAACGCGCGGGAGGTATTCGCCGATCATGAGTGCTTCGCTGATGCGCTGGGAGGCGCTGGCGAGGTCGCCGCGTTCGAGGAGATATTCGAAGGCAACGATGGCTTCGTCGACGTCGCGGATCATCTCATTGGCAAAGGCATCAAGGGCGGAGATGGTGGGGGAGGTGCCAAGGGAGTCGGCAAACATTTGTTCGGCCGTGGAACCCTCTTTGATTTCAATCATGCCGCTGGGGTCGTTGGAAAAGATGTGGCGGTAGAAACGGCAGGCGAGGACCACGTGTTCGAAGCGCCGCTGCATGGCGAACTGGAGGATGATGGCCTGAAATTCGAGTTTGGCTGCGGTGATGTTGACCCCGATGGCAAGTTCGTTGGCCTTTATCTTTGCCTCGAGTTCTACGAGTTTGGCGGCGTCGCGGGCGAGCGCCATGGTTTCACGGGTTTCTTGGGTGGTTTCGCCATTCTTGAGAATGCGGTTTTGTAATGGAGTGCCGCGATCATTGCGATTGAGGAAATTTTCGTTGCGGATGCGATTGTCCATCGCGTGGTTGGTGGCGGCCAGACCGGCGGTGTTGCGTTGGGCGAGCCAGACACCGAAGATGGCGTTTGCCAGGGTGTCACACAGTTTGGCATCGATGGGATGAGACGCGGCGGCAGGGAGGAGAGCAACGGCTCCGGGCACGTTGGCACCGCGACCAGGCGAGAGGAGCTTGGTGATTTCTTCGAGAATGTCGCGATAAGCCTGATCTTCGGCTTCGTCGGCGGGGGGGCTGGCGAGGTATTTTTCCAGGCGGGCGCGGGACATGCGGGTGTTGGTGACACTCCACATTTTGCCATCCCAGGTGACGGTCTCGCTGCCGGAGTCAAAGCTGGGCAGTTCGTTGCCGAGGGTGCTCTGCTGTTTTGGCTGGCTGCTTGGAGGAGGGGCGCTGTCGGTGGTTCCGCCGCTGTTGCCCCCTCCCGGTGGCAGGACCTGGGCCTGAATGTGAATGGGGAGTGCTACGAGGCAGATGAGGAGGGCGATTTTCATTTTCATGGCCAGGTGGAGGAATCAGGCTTTGGTGAGTTCGATGACTTCGAGGATGCCGGTGCCGGCTTGCACAGTGACTTTGAAACTGAAACGTTGTCCGCGTTGGATATTGGTGCTGTTGAACTTGGAGGGGACAAGCACGGGGAGAGGGGACTGGCGGTTGCCTTCTTCGGCAAGGACACTGAACAAACGGCCCTGGCTTGAGCTCCAGTTGTCGAGTCGCTCGTCAACGGTGCCCTGAATGCGGTAGGTGTTGTTGCTGAGGGCGTTGGAGTTGTCGAGGTAATCGCGCAGGTCGAGCTCGGTCGTGCCGGTGAAATTGGTGGCAGTGCCCCCGTCGCGAAGCAGCGCAAAACCGCCAATGGCGACGATGGCTATGGCAGCGAGGATGCCGCCGAGTTGGAGAGGACTGAGGGTGGTTTTTGCGCGACGGGCCATGGGATAAGAAGGAGACAAGTGGACGGCCTCAAATGCTGGATGATTTCCCGGTGATAGGAAAGGGAAAATTCATGGTTGGTTTAATGATCGGCGGACTTTCGGCGAAGTTCTCTATCAGCCCATGTGGTCGTCGCGAATCTGCTTGAAACAAGTAAACCGCTCGAAGTGAGCGGTTTACAGCAGTTGGATTAAAAAATGGTGGAGGCGAGGGGAGTTGAACCCCTGTCCGAACCATCATCGATGAAAGCGTCTCCATGCTCAGTGAATGATTTAATCTCGACTCGGGAGCTGCCATTCACAGCATCTCCCTCGCCCAGCGTCCTGTTGATCTCGCCTTGGAACCGGTCGCCCGTTCTGTTGGCCAGCCTGTAAGTAGTCACCCCTCCACTGACCAGGCTTCAGCAGAGGAATGTCGCTGTCAATTAAGCAGCGAGTGCGAGCTCGTTAGAGTTTGCATTTAGAGTTGTTGATTCGATTTTTAACGCGGCCAACGAATCATCCGCGGCATGCAGCCTTCACTTCAGATCGCCCGTCGAAACCAGAACGCCCCCGAATTGAAAGTTGAACGTTTAGGGTATCATGGGTTGGGCGAATGTCAAGAAAAGGTGCAAGGGCGACATGCGTTGGTGGGGGAGGGTCCACGATAGAACAGGTGAGAATCATCATGTAGGGAGCGAATCCTTGTCATTCTTGCAAATCTGAAATACATTTCAGCCATGGTGACGTTGACTGAGATTGAAGCACAGGCTTTGCGGCTACCAGATGGTCAGAGAGCTGTTCTTGCGGCGCATTTGTTGGACTCGCTGCCCGCAGTTTTGCATGATGATGATGGCGGCATCGCTGAAGCGATGCTTCGGGATGCCGAACTTGATCGTGATCCATCCGCCGGTATGACCTTGGAAGAATTTAAAGCTGCTTTTGATCGTTGATGGAGGCGCGGGTCATTTTTCACCCACTGGTCCAGCAGGATATGGATGGTGTGTTGAGTTATTATAGCGAAGAAGCGTCCGTCTCGGTAGCGGATCGATTTTTTCAAACTTTTCTTCGAACCGTTGATCGAGCGTTGTTCAATCCTCAAGGATTTCACTTTGCCAACCGAGTCTATCGCAGAGCTGATGTCGCCGGGTTTCCTTATCATTTTCTCTATCGCGAGATGCCCTATGGGATTCGCATCCTGGTTCTTCGCCATGATCGACGACACCCATCTTTTGGCATGAAACGCCAGTAAGTGCGACTTTAGGCCGATTGCTTTTGAGTGAGGGGGCAAGGAAAGTTGCAAGGGGGCGATGGGTGGTTGGTGACGAGCAGGTTGTGAACACCGAAAGCGAGAAAAGCGCAAAAATCTTTCGGTGAGAGGGGTATTTGTAGACGTATGAACGAGCGGTTTTTGTCCCAAACTTTGAAACACAGCCTGTCTGAATGGACTGATGCCGATGTGGCGGCTTACTACGTTGCGATTGCTCTTGGTTTGGCCCCTGATCCAGGTGGTGAATGGAAGTTTTGGGGAGGCAAAAAATGGGTATTTTGGTCGGCCAATCCTCTTGGAGATGGGTTGTATCGGATTCTTGAAATGCTTACCGAGAACGGTGTGATCGAGAAGGATGGAGAGGAATCGAAGTATCGATGGAATCCGACTTATGATTGGGAACTTTATGTTGGACCCACGGGGCCTGACGTGGTGACGCCATCCGAATAGCGCTATCAGATCTCGAAATTGACGGCGCCTTGGGTTTGTTCTTTTTGCAGAATGTCGGTGATGGTGGTGTTGGTGAGCCAGGTTAACATTTCCTGCTGGAGTTCCATGAAGGCGGATTGCAGGGCGGGGCTTTGCGTGGTGCTGCCGGGGAGGATGTCGAGGGGGCCGTCGACGAGATGGAGGATTTCGCCGATGGTGATTTGGGCGGCGGGTTTTGCGAGTTGATATCCGCCACCGGCACCGCGTCGGCTGTGGAGGATGCCGCCCTTGCGGAGGATGAGGAGGATTTGTTCGAGAAACTTAAGGGGGATGCGTTCGTCGTGGGCGAGGGTTTGGATGGAGAAGGTGGTGCCGGGGGCGCTGCGACAGATGGCGAGCATGGCGCGTAGGGCGTATTCGGCTTTTTTGGAGATTTTCATGGAAGGGGTGACGGAATAATTCCTAGTAAAGCCATAGGGAAAGGGGTTTGCAACTGTGGATCGTTTGGATGTGGTCTTTGCGAAGTGTGGGGTTGAGGTTAGGATGGGGGGAATGTCTGATTTTTTTGAAGCGGCTGATCCGGCGGCGTTGACGCCGGCGCAGGTGCTGGCGGGTGCGCCTCTGCCGGCTCGGATGAGGCCGAGGTCGTTGTCGGAATATGTGGGACAGCAGCACATTTTGGGGGAGGGGAAGCTGCTTCGGCGGGCGATTTTGGCGGACCGGTTTTCGTCGCTGATTTTTTACGGTCCGCCGGGGGTGGGGAAGACGACGTTGGCAAACATCATTTCATTTGAGACGAAGTCACGTTTTGTGACGTTGAGCGGGGTGGAGAGCAATGTGGCGGAGATTCGTCAGGTGGCGGACATGGCGGAGAAAATGCAGCGACTGCATGGAAAAGGGACGATCCTTTTTGTGGATGAGATTCACCGGTTCAACAAAGCGCAGCAGGATGTGTTGCTTCCGCATCTGGAGCGGGGGACGTTGCGGTTCATTGGGGCGACGACTCACAATCCGTTTTTTTACATCAATAGTCCGCTGGTGAGCCGGTCGCAGCTGTTTACGCTGGAGGCGATCGGAGTGGAGGATTTGGAGCGGTTGCTGGAGAATGCAGTGGCGGATGAGGAGCGGGGGTTGGGGAAGTTGAAGGTGGATCTGAAGCCGGAGGCGAAACGTCATATTGCGACGATTTGTGATGGGGATGGGCGCAAATGTTTAAGTGCGCTGGAGATTGCGGTTTTGACGACGCCGCCGGATGAAGAGGGGCGGATTGTGATTGATCTGGCGGTGGCGGAGGAGTCGGTGCAGCAGAAAACCATTGTGTATGATGGGGATGGGGATGCGCATTACGACACGATCAGTGCGTTCATCAAGTCGATGCGTGGGAGCGATCCGGATGCGGCGGTGTATTGGCTGGCGAAAATGTTGTATGCGGGGGAGGACATCCGGTTCATTGCGCGGCGGATTGTGATTTGTGCGAGTGAGGACGTGGGGATGGCGGACAGCAACGCGTTGCGGGTGGCGATTGCGGCGCAGCAGGCGGTGGAGTTTGTCGGAATGCCGGAGGCGCGGATTCCGTTGGCGCATGCGACGATTTACATTGCGACGGCTCCGAAGAGCAACCGGGCTTATGTGGCGATCAATGCTGCGCTGGAGGATGTGAAGAACGGGCGAACCTTGGCCGTGCCGAAGTATTTGCGCAGCACGGCCTATAAGTCAGCGAAGAAGTTGGGGCATGGCGAGGGGTATCAGTATAGCCATGACAGTGAGGAGGGCTATATTCCGCAGGCGTATTTGCCAGAGGGGCGGCGGTATTATGAGCCGTCGGGGAATGGGATGGAGGTGAAAGTGCGGGAGCGGTTGGATTACTGGCGGAAGAGATTTGAGGAGAGTCGGAGCGCTGAAGAGTGATGCAGGTCAAATGGGGAGGGCGCACACATGCTTTCCACTTGTGCCACGCATGGGAAACAAGCTGATCAGTTGAAACTCATGATCAGACGGATCAAACTTCTTCTTTTTTCGCTTCGGTTTCGACCTCGGGTGTGGCTTTTGACTCGGCCTGGGACTCGGTGCCTTCATGCTCTGGTTCTTGAACCTTTTCGATCAGTTCCCCGGAGAAATTTTCCAGCAATCGCGTAAGCACCTTGTCGGCGCCTCCAAACTTGAGATCATCGATGACCGCTTTGCGCGAGGCCGCCTCCTCTGATGGTTTGTAAAAAGCGTAGGCGAGGCCTTTGTTGTCCCACTTGCGTTTGTCGACCTTGAAGACGGAATCGTATCGCACTTCCACCCCGTTTGGCATGACCATGTGTTCGGGATGCCCGATGAACTTCTTGTTCCGGTTCAGCAGTAACAGGATGCCCGTGAAGAATCCGCCCGCCAGCACCACGCCACCCCACCAAAATTGTTGTTCGATCTCCTCGGCACTGTATTTTTTGGGATCAGAAGCCCAGCCATATGGTGCAGCAAAATCGTCCCAGCGCGGTTCCTGCATTTGCGAACTTACCACCCATTGCTTTTTGCGAGCCTCCTCCATCCATAAAGTGATGGCTTCTGGGCCTGCGGCTTTTGCTTCCTCATACGAACCAGCGGCAGGTGGGGTGCCCGTGCCGACCACTTCGCGTTCGAACCACTCTTTGCGCTCCGCGACTTCATTTTTTTTCGGGTATCCCCATTTGCCGTCGTAAATGAAATAAAGGCCCATGCCGATGAACATGGCGGTCAGCAATCCCATGCGACGGTAATACCAGCGCGTCACGTGGCACACGATCGCCCCTTTATCATCTTTCGGCCCGGAAGTTTCGCTCATCCCTCCATTCAAAAACCAGAATCGCCCCATGTGCAAGACAAGATCGCAAGTTCACCGTGAACCTTGCGATGGATAGAGTTGCAAAAACCTTCAGTAATTCATAATCTCGCATCATGACTCGAATATTTCCCCTGCTTCTTTGCCTGTTTTTGGTCGCTGCCGTGGGCGCCCAGGAAGGGGCTGAGTCCCCCCGTCAAATGGCTCCCGATGCCGCCGGAGCCGCCATCGCCACCAGAAAACTCGAAGAGGCCAAACAACGGGTGCAAAAGACCGGGGAGAACCGTTACGAGATCGGGACCATCAAGATCAACAGCAAAACCCGCGAAATCACCTTTCCGGCTACTCTCAACATGACTGAAGGCCTGTTGGAATACGCATTGGTTCATGAAAATGGCAAAACCCATGAGAGTTTGCTCAGCACGAAGGTCAGCCCTACGGAACTCAATCTCGCCCTGCTTCTCGCCAATTATGAAGCCCATCTCGGCGATGCCGCCAAACATCTGCCTGACCTGTTGCCCGCCACCCGCTCTTTGATTGCCCAACCGATGGAAAACCCGGGTGCCAATCGCGTCAACATCACGCTCATCTGGAGCGATAAAGACGGGCGCGAGAAGCGCGTGCCCATGGCCGAGTGGATTCATGACAAAAAGACCGGAAAACCCCTTCTAACTCCCTACTGGTCCTACACGGGTTCGCTGGTGCGCGAGGTCGGTTTCGCGGCTGAATTTGACGGTTCGGTGATCGGCATCTATTTTGACATGATCGCGATGATCAACTGCCCCGTTCCGGGCAATGTCAGCGATGAAGTCTGGCAGGTGGAGACGCAGGACGTGCCTGCGCTTGAAACCCCGATTGTCGTGAGTATCACCCCGTATATCGCCGAGCCCCAAGCTCCCTAAGATCATTCACTTTTCCACGTTAAACCCATCATCATGAAAACTGTCTTTCTACTTTCCTTGATTCTCGCCCTCGGGGGCGCCAGTCCGTGCCTTCATGCCCAGACCAATGGCAATGCTTCGCTCAAGCAGGAGATCCAATTGTCCATCTCGCGTGGACTCGATTTCCTCAAGTCGCAGCAAAAGCCGGATGGTTCATGGAGCCTTTCCGAGGAACCCGCGATTTCCGCCCTCGTGCTCAGTTCTTTTATGGGCGATCCCAATCGTAAACCTTCCGATCCCGTGCCTGCCGAGATCGCCAAAGGTTACGCGCAGCTCCTCAGCAACGTCAAACCTGACGGCGGCATCTACGTGAAAGGTCGCGCGAACTACAATACCGCCATCGCGTTGCTGGCGCTCTCCCTAAATCCGCAGCCTGAATATCAGCAGGCCACTTTGGCGGCCCGGAAATTTGTGATCGGACAACAAAACGATTTCGACAAACCCGGTGAGACCGACAATGCATTTGACGGCGGCATTGGTTATGGCAAACCCGGGCCCAATACCCCTCCGCACGCCGATCTTTCCAACACGCACTTCGCCTTGGAGGCCTTGCATTACTCGAAAAAAATCTTTGAAGACAATGCCCCGCCTGAAGACAAGGAAAAGGATTTGAACTGGGCCGCTGCCATCAAGTTTGTCGAGCGTTGTCAGAATCGTCCGGAATCCAATGACCAGGCCTGGGCCAGCAACGATCCGAAAAATGCGGGTGGTTTCATCTATGAACCCGGCGTCAGCAAGGCCGAAGAGGACAAACTGCCCGATGGCCGTGTTGCCATGCGTTCCTACGGCAGTATCAGTTATGCCGGCATGCTCAGCTTCATTTATGCCGGGTTGACTCCTGATGATCCACGCGTTCAGGCTGCCCAACAGTGGCTGGCCGACAACTACACTTTGGAAGAAAACCCCGGCATGGGCCAGGAAGGCAAATTTTATTATTATCACACCATGGCGAAGGCGTTGAGCGTCGCCAATGTTGACACCTTGACCACCAAAGAAGGCAAGGCCATCGACTGGCGCAACGGTCTGGGAAAACACCTGCTGAACATTCAGAAGTCGGATGGTTCCTGGACCAACGACACTGGTCGCTGGATGGAGAGTGATCCAGTTTTGGTGACGTCTTATATCCTGCTCGCGCTTGAGCATATGTATCGCAGCCTGTAATGCACTGACATCTCGTTTAACCGATCCAGTTGACCAATCAGGCAAAAAGATATGTCCAACCCTGAGTTCAGCGAAGTTAAGCGTGATCCCGCTACCGTTTCAGCCACCGGCCAGCTGTTGACCCAGTTGCCTGATGGTGTGCGGTTTCGTTCCGCCGTCACTCATTTCGACGACCGCGGCAGTGTTTGCGAGCTTTTCGACGAGCGCTGGAGCTGGCATGATGAGCCGCTGGTGTTTTCTTACATGTTTACGCTGCGCCCCAACAAGGTGAAGGGCTGGGGGAAACACATGCTGCATGAGGATCGTTATTTTGTGATGTTCGGGGAGATGGAGGTGGTGATGTATGACACGCGTGAAGATTCGCCGACGAAAGGCTTGCTGGCGCGTGTGCATCTGTCGGAATGGGAGCGCCGGTTGATGTGCATTCCCATCGGCGTGTGGCATGCCAACTTTAATCCCGGGACGAAGGATGCGGTGATTGTGAACTTTCCCACCCAACCTTACGATCACGGCAATCCCGACAAATTCCGGCTGCCTCTGGACACCGATCAAATACCTTATCAGTTTCCTCCCGGGGTGAACGGCTGGTGAGCTTATGCGAGCCACCATCATCTGTCCCACCCACAATCATGGGCACCTGATTCATGCAGCCCTGCGCAGCGCCTTGCGGCAAACGCATCAGGATTTCGAATTGTTTGTCATTGGCGACGGGGTTACTGCGGAGACGCGTGAGGCGGTGCTGGAATCCATGCAGTGGGATCCGCGCTTTCATTTCGTGGAGCGTGAGAAATCCAGCCGGCATGGCGAGACTTACCGTCATGAAGTGTTGCAGCTGCAGGCCACCGGCGAGTTTGTCTGTTACCTCTCCGATGACGATCTGTGGCTGCCGCATCACCTTGGTTCAATGTGCGACGCCCTGCGGCGCTTTGACGTGGCCCATTCGCGCACCCTATGGATTCCGGTGGAAGGGATGATCGGCTCAAGCTTGGTGAACTGGTCGGCGGCATCATGGCGGGAGTGGACATTAAATCCACCGCGCAAAAATGGCGTCGGACTTTCCCAGTGCGGACATCGGATGGATTTTTACCGAACCCTCCCGCATGGCTGGCGCACCACCCCTCCGGATGCCTGGAGCGACCATTACATGTGGCAGCAAATCCTGCGGCAGCCGGGACGGGGAGCGACCGGCACTGGTGATCCGTCCACCATCCAGTTTCCCAGCCCGATCCGGGGTGGGATGACGTTGGCGGAACGTTATGAAGAGATGTGCGGGTGGGAGAAAAAGATGGTGTCTGATCCGGATGCACTGAGTGAAGAGCTGCGCGGATATGCCACGGACTGGGAGGCTGCATCTTATCTCTCCATGGAAAATGAATTGCGATACATGAAGGAGACCACGGTGGTAGATCTTCGCCTGCAACTGCAGCAGTTGCAGCAAGTTCAATGTGAGTGGACGCAGTCGATGGAACTCCAACGACTCGAAATCAATAAGCTCAGACAACGCGAGTCGGCGATGCGCGAAAAATTGATCAAAGCCAAAAGTGACCGTGAAAGGTGGAAGAATCGTTATGAGGGGCTTCCACGCTGGCTTCGTAGCGTGGGCAGACGACTCTCAGGTGGAGGCCGAAAGGGGAGTTAATTTTTCGTTCACGGCATTTGCCAGAGGAGACGGAGGGCGTCCAGTCGCAAGCGCGAGGCTCCGAGGGCGGTTTGGAGATCGGTCTGCTGCTTGCGCATGGCGTCGACCTCGGCGGGTTGCACGTGGTCGTTGAGCTTCTGCAGATCTTCCAGTCGCTCGATCTCAGCTTGAAGCTGGGTGTCCATGGTGCCGGTGGCGCTTTCGACGGCAGCAGTCATGCGCGCGTTGGCGAGGGCTTTCGCTTTTTTCAGCATGTCAGGGACGATCTTTTTCTTCACCACCCCGCGATCAAGCAGTTTGGTAATGTCGCCTTTTTCGAGTCGGGCACTGGCGAGGTCGGCGGTCTCTGTCTGGTCCTTCATGGCATGATCGACCACGATACGGATGGGCAGGGGAGGAAGGAACCGGTCAACATGCAACGCGGCAGGGGCGGGGCATTCAACGACGAAACAAGCTTCGAGCATTAAACCCTCACCACCGGAGGCACGCCAGACGGAGAAGGCGGAGTTGCCGTCTTTTTGTCCGAGAAGATGATCCAGCGCGCCGCGAACGAGCGGATGATCGGTGGTCATGAACGCGATGTTTTCGCGGCTCAGGGCGCGGGTGCGATCAAAGGTGACGGACAGGCCTTCCTCGGGCATGCCAGGAAGGGCATGAGTGGTTTTGTTGCCGGGAGTGATGAGGTAGGTGCGATGGCTGAGGTCCTCAACCTGAAGGCCAAAGCTGTCGAGGATTCTCAGGAAGAAGTCCTCGAATTCGCGGTCGGTGTCCTGCACCTGAATCTGCTCAATGATGTCGCTGGCTTTCTCGGGCTGGCAGGAACTGAGTTCGAGCAGCCGGTCATGTCCAAGCTCCATTTTTTTGCCGATCACCTGGTGTTGTTTGATGGAGTTCTTGATCAGCGCAGTGAGCTTCTTCGCGTCAAATTTTTCGATCAGAGGAGTGAGGGCGGGTTCGAGGGCTTTGACGATTTCAGAAGCGCCGTGAAGGCTTTTCTGAAAGGCATCCAGTCCTTCGTGATACCAGCGCGCAAGGAGTTCGCCGGTGGTGCCTTTGAGGTAAGGGACGTGGATGTTGATGGTGGAAGTCTGGCCGATGCGGTCGAGTCGACCAATGCGTTGTTCGAGCAGTTCGGGGTTCTGCGGGAGGTCGAAGAGGACGAGATGATGGGCGAACTGGAAGTTACGCCCTTCGCTGCCAATCTCGGAACAGATGAGAATGCGGGCGCCTTCTTCGTCGGCAAAGTGGGCGGCGTGTCGGTCGCGTTGCAGGAGGGTCAAACCTTCGTGAAACAGGGCGCTGTTGACGTTAATTTCGCGGAGGAGGCGTTCGTTGAGATCCTCGGCCATTTCACGAGAGTGGCAAATGAGCAGGACTTTGGCTTCGCCGAGGTCTTTGAGCAACTGGGCGAGCCATTTGACCTTGGGCTCGATGAGGTCGTCGTCTTTGGTCGACAGAGGATAGAGATGGGCCTGGCGTTCCGGGAAGTTTTTGAGCGCGGCGCGGGTGTTGCGGAACATGACACGACCAATGCCGAATTCGTCGAGGAGTTCGCTGACGAGAAGATGGCGGGCTTCTTCATTGCCACCAGCGAGATCGGCGCAGTGGCGTTTGATACGCTCGGATTTGCTGCTGAAGAGTTTTTGGTCGGCTTTGCTGAGAGCGCCACCTTCGAGGAGACGGTCGGCGGCTTTGGCGACGTGTTGGTAGTGCTCGGCTTCTTCGAGGAATTTTTCGAGGCTGGCGTAGCGATCGGGATCAAGCAGGCGCAGGCGGGCGAAGTGGCCTTCGGGTCCGAGTTGTTGAGGGGTGGCGGAGAGCAGGAGGATGCCGGGGGCTTTCGCGGCGAGCGCTTCGACGAGGGAGTATTCAGCGCTGGCCTCGGTGGGGGTCCATTCGAGGTGATGGGCTTCGTCGGCAATGATGAGGTCCCATCCGGCGGCGATGGCTTGCGAAGCGCGCTCGGGGCTGTTGGCAAGGAAGTCGAGACTGGCGATGACGAGCTGGCTATCGAGGAAGGGGTTGGCTTCGGCGTCGTTGGCCTGGATGGAGGCGCAGCGGTCTTCGTCGAAAATGCTGAAGAGCAGGTGGAAGCGGCGATAGAGTTCGACAAACCACTGGTTGACGAGCGGCTCAGGGAGAAGGATCAGGACGCGGTCGGCCCGACGGGTGAGGTGCAGCCGGTGAAGGATGAGACAGGCTTCAATGGTTTTGCCGAGGCCGACCTCATCGGCGAGGAGCACGCGGGGGAGGAGTCGAGAGGAGACTTCATGCGCGATGAACATCTGATGGGGCAGCAGGTCGACGCGGGCACCGACGTATCCGCGCACGGGGGAGTGGCGGATGGCGCTGAATTGTTCGAGGGCTTTGAGGCGCAGGTTGAAGGAGGCGGTGTCGTCGATTTGTCCGAGAAGCAGGCGTTCCTCGGGGGCACTGAAGCTGATGGCGTCAGAAAGCTCGGCTTCGGGAAGGTCGCGTTTGTCGGTTTTGTAGGTGAGCAGTCCGTTGCGTTCTTCGATGGACTGCACCACGAAATCGTCCCCGGAATGGGACTGGACGTGATCGCCCTCTTTGAATTGAACGCGCCTCAGTGGGGCGGATTTGATGGCGTATTGGCGGTGTTCGTTGGCGGCAGGAAAGAGCACTTCCACCACGTTGAAGTTGGCTTTGAGAATGATGCCGAGCCCGAGTTCGGGTTCGGTGTCGCTGACCCAACGTTGTCCTGGAACCGGCTTGTCTGTAGGCATTGCGTGATTTGAGGAAAGTGAAAAAATGAGGGGGAGCAGGTTATGCTGGTCTGTGCACGGTGCAATGCTTTTTACATCCCGCATTTGGCGCGTCGCAAATGGGGGAACGGAGGATGGGGTTGAAGGAAGCGGGTTGGGCTGCGCACCCTCGGTTCGCTGGCGATGCAGCATGGTAGTGGTTGACCTGGGGACATGACTTTTCTATGGTGACCTCCAATGAATAGGCTCTTTTATTTATGCGGATTCTTGCTGGCGGGGATTGCCCTGCCGCTGAATGCCGCGGTGTTGCAGCAGCAGATGGCCGGGGTGCTGGCTTTTGAGGCGGAGAGTTTCTCCACCTTGATCAATGGGCCGACGGGGAGCAATTTTTCGATCATTACGACGACATCCGGTGTCAAACCGCTGCCAGCAAACACCAATGCCGTAGGGGCGGCGATCTACGCCAACCGGTCTGGCGGTGCAGAGGATGCGTTTGCCACCTACCAACTGGCATTTACCTCCAACGGGACCTACAATCTCTATGCGAGATATTCGTTCTATGAGGTCAGCACCAACACGGACTATGGGCAGGAGGATTCCTATTACTCGCCTACGGCTTTTGGACAGGCGGCCACGACCACCGGTTCCTGGAGTGCGGAGTTTTTGAGCTTCGGAGGCTACCATCCCACGAACAATCCCAACGAAGGCGCGTTTTTTCTGTGGGATGCGGGTTTGTCCACCTATGTGATCACCGGAGCTTCGGAGGCTGACCCGGTGATGGTGACGTTTACCATTCGCATGCGAGAAGGGGGGACGGCGCTTGATCGTTTTGTGCTGACGACGACGCCTCAGACGATTGCCAACGGGCTCAGTTCGACGCTTGATGCGATGGTTTCAGTTCCCGAGCCTGGCAGGGCCGTGATGGTGATGTTGGGAGCCTTGGGATTGGTGCTGGTGCGGCGACGGAGCCGTTGAAACCGATGAAACGTCGCGACGTTTTTTCAAGATGAGCTGGCGGGAAGTTGTTGCAGCCAGTCGATACGGGCCTGAAGTTTTGCTTTTCGTTCAGGGTTGGGATTGGGGTAGAGGATCGGATACCAGGCGGACATGACGGCGGCGCGGGCGATGAGGCTGTGGTGTAGGGCGGTGGGGTCGATGTGGCCTCCGGCATGACGGTAGGCGCTGAGGATGGTTTCGACGGTGGGGTGGTCGTTGTCGAGAATTTGCGCGTTCCAGATGACGGACGCGAGGTCCCATTCGACGGGGCCGGAGAAGGTGTCTTCCCAGTCGGTCCAGAGCAGGCCGATGGTGGTGTTCATGAGGTTGCCCATGTGGGCATCGCCGTGAAGGGGTTGATGGGGGAAGGTGCTGAGGATTTCGAGAGAAGTGGTGAGGTGGGATTGGAGGAGTTGACGGGTGGGCGAGGGGAAGTCGTTGCGGGTTTGGAGGATCCGGAGGCTTTCGGTGAAGATGGCGAGTTTGGGAAGTGGCTCGGGGAAGGTGGAGAGGATATGGTGGCAGTGATGAAGGGTGCTGCCGATGGCTTGGGGTGCGGGCGGGGTGTTGATGGCGGTGACGTATTGCCAGAAATTGATGGGGTAACCGAGGTGTTGATGGGGGCCGGGTGGGAGGTCGGGATGGAGAGGGATGACCGGGGCACCGTGAGTGGTAAGGTGGTGGGCGATGGCGTTTTCGCGGGCAAACCATGCGGTGCCCTGGCGCGGGCCCTCTTTGTCCTGGACGACACGGGCGACGAGAGTTTCGGTGAGGCGAAGGACGAGGGTGTTGCCGTTTTGGAGGATGTCGCAGCGGTCGGGGTTGATGCCGTGAGCGAGGGCGGTTTCGGTGGCGGAGCGAATGGGGAGGTCGAGTGAGGATGGCATGGAAAATTAGCGCGGTGGCGGGTCGTCGGGAAGGGGTGGGATGCCGGCCCATTCTTGGGCATAGTGGCTGGCGACGCGCAGGATGTCTTGACGCATGGTGTGGATTTCGGGACGGGCACGCGAGAGGGCGAGGATCTCCAGCAACTCGCGGACGAAGTCGTCGGGGGAACCACCATTGGCGGGTTCGCGCAGGAGACGCGCGGTGGCGATCCATGAGCTGAAGCGGACGGCGGTTTCTCCGGCGAGTTCGTAGGAGGGGTCTTCGGCTTCAGGCGTTGCGTTGACTTCGCGGATGAGTTTGGCGAGGTGGCTTCCGCAGGCGGCGACTCCAGCTTTGAGCTCGGGTGCGGGGGGCATGGGCAGTTGGGTGACGAGGCGCAGCGCGTTGACAGCGGTGGGTCGGTCGGGGGAGATGAGGAGGGCGTTGATTTCGGCGATGTGACCGGGCTTGGCGAGGATGTGTTGCAGGGCAGTGGCACGAAGTTTGAGATCACCGCCTTCGCCGGTGTAGGGGAACCACTGGGGGATGGGTGCATTGGGTGGAATGGCGTCGAACAACTCCTGGGCGCGTTGTTTTTGGAGGGTTTCGTGGTCGGGTAGTGGCGATGTTGGCGGGTGGGTTTCGACGTGGGGTTCTGGCTGGCGGGGAGCGAAGAGGCAGGCGACGAGGGCGATCAGAGCGCAGAGAAGGATGTTGGTGCCGCCGGCCCAGACGAGTTCGGTGGCCATGCCAGGTCCGGTTTTGCGGGCGACGATCCAACCGATGATGGTGCCGATGAAGCCGGCGAGCAGGGCGTTGACGACGACAAAATAACCGGAGGCTCCTTCGCGCGAGGGGATGCGATACCAGTCGACGATCCCGAGGGCGACGAGCAGCATGCTGGCGAAGGCGATGATGCCGGCGAGGAGTGCCACTGTGATTGAAATGAGGTGGGACATTGATTGGGAGTTTATTTATGGGGTCTCGCCACGGATTCGGCAACTGGCGTATCAACGAGTTTTTTGCTGATGAGAACTTGCAACGGATGAAGGCTGGTGATTGAGTTGGGGCCAAGGAGTTTCTCCGAGATCGCACCTTTTTAATCCCGATGTCTGTCAATTTTTTGAGATGGTTTGTAGGTCTTATGGCCGTCACAGGCACGGTGGTTGCGGCACCGGTTGGTGTTGAGAGCCCGTCCAAGGCGGTCGAGGCGTTTTATGAGGAATTGATTGCTCGAAAAGTGAGCGGACTGCCGCAGGGGGAGGCTTGGACTGCATTGCAACCGCGTATGACGGAAGCATTGGTGGCGAGCATTGAAGCGGCGCGGAAGGAGCAGGCGAATTTCAGGAAGGCGCAGCCGGATGAAAAGCCGCCGTGGATTGAAGGGGATTTGTTCAGCAGTTTGTTTGAAGGACCGCAGAAGTTTACTGTGGGCAAGGTCGAAGTGAAGAAGGATCGGGCCTTCGTTTCGATTGGATTTATCTTCGAGAGTGAAGGTGAGACGTCGAAGTGGACGGACACGGCGCTGCTTCGAAAGGTTGGCAAAGGCTGGCTTGTCGATGATGTGTTTTTTGGTGGCGAGTGGGCTTTTGGAAGGAAAAGCACCTTGCAGGACGCGTTATCGCCTGAACCAAGTTCGGTGTCGCCTGACGGGCGGTTTGAGTTTGTGGCCTACAGCATTGAGGAGAACAATGAAGGGAAGCCGCCGTTTGGGATTGTGGAACGGGCGTCGGGGAAGCTGGTGTGGTTTTCGGAGGAGGATTTGGGCGATGTTTCGCGTCCAGAGGAGTGGGTGTTGTGGTCGCCTGACTCGAAACGGTTTGCCCTTGTGACGCGGGTAAGCACGCGGCGGCTCGGCACGTTTTTTTATGGGTTGGAGGGTGAGGGTTTTGTCTCATTGGCGTGGAAGGATGCGGGGAAGCTCGAATTGCTGGCTGATGCCAAGGTGGTCGCTGCGGGCAGGAGAGACGGCTTTACGAAGAAGGCTCAATGGGGGCAGATCATTGCTGACGACACACTGCCGGTGCGGTGGTTGGATGTGAATTCAGTGGTGGTGGTTCGTGCGATGGATCGGATTGTTACGGAGGAGGGCAAGGATGAGTCGACCGCTTCTGGCACGGCGCGGGTCATTCTTCGTTGGGATGCGAAGACGCGAGGGTTTTTGATGGTGGGGGAGTGACCATCAGAGTGGTTCGCATTTTTCTATGAGGCAGTGGGTGGCATGGAGGGTCCATTCGATGTGCCAGCCGTCGATTTCGGTGGCGTATCGGCGTGGGGATGGCGACTGATTTTCGTGGTAGGCGGGTTGGGGTTGCAGGGCGAGGGATTGCTCGATGATGCTGCGAGCGGGTTCGGGAGGTTGAAGAATGCTTTGCCACTGGACGGGGAGTCGGGATGGGGGTTCGTCGGCGAAGCTGCTGTAGGACTCGGGGATGGAGTCGGCGTAGCGGACATATGGCTTGATGTCGAAGACGGGGGTGCCATCGACGAGGTCGATGCCGGAGACATGGAGGCGGGGGGCGAGGGGGCCGTCGAGTTCCACGCGGTCGAGTTTGACGACGGTGAGGGTGAGCCGGTTGGGTCGGAAGGGGGAGCGTGTGGCGAAAACACCGCGTCGTTCATTGCCGCCGAGTTTGGGGGGGCGGACGGTGAGGGCGGTGGGTTCTTGGGTGACGAGATGGAACTGGGTGATGAGCCAGAGATGACTGAAGGTTTCGATGCCACGGATGGCTTCGATGCGTCGGTAGGCGGGTTCAAATTCGATGATGCCCCAAGCTTCCGGAACGAGTCCGGATTGACGTGGCACGCCAAATTTGTCGGTGTAGCAGGTGCGCAAGATGGCGATGGGCGTGATGGTGGACATGGATGACTATCGATGCAGGAGTTGGAGGATCAGACGCCACGCGATTTGGTCTGAGGCTTTGTCGGGATACAGGGTTTTGGAGGTTTCCCAGTCGTAGAACCTGCGTAGGAAGACGAGGAAGGTCGGTTCGTCGGTGAAGGTTTCTGAGGCATTTGACTCGCCGTAGTCCTGACGGTAGAAGTGGCAGTTGCGGTAGCCGATGTGCGTGCCGCCTTCTTTGTGTGAGGTGGTGTAGGTGGCTCCATGGCGCAGGGCATCGAGGATTTGTTGTTGGATGAAGGGAATGTTGTCGAGTTGCGTTTCGGCGTTGAGAGCTTCGGTGGCGAGTTCGCTGTAGCGGGTGGGGAGGCTTTCGTTTTTGGCGGAGGGGAGCGGTGTAAGGTCGCGGCTCCAGAGGTCGAACCAGCTTGCTGAGGATTTTTCGAAATACTCATGGGTGTCCGGTTTCATCTGGGACCAGGATAGCTGCATGAACAGGGTGTAGTCGTTGGTCGAAGAGCGGGCGGCTTGATAGTCGAGTTGGAAGGTGCAGGGGAGGCCGTTGTGTTTGCCGGCTGCGTGGAAGGTAAGATGACCTTTGTGCAGATTGGCTTTGAATGGCATGAGGTGATCGCGTTCCAAGGCGCAGCGCATTTGGTGCGGGGAGCGGGCATCGGTGAAATGGACGGTCTGCGAGGCGCTTTGCATCGTCAGGCAATCTGCCAGGTGAGTTCGATGCCCAGGCCGACGGACAGGGGGGTGACCGGGCCGTTAGGGGTATCGAGGAGGGAGGCTTGGGAGGGGGCTTTGTGCATTTGGAAGGTTTGGGTGGATGCGGGGAATTGGTAGAAGGCGGGGCCGTTGAGGCAGAGGAAGTTGGTGAAGGCAGATTGTCCTTCGGTGGTGGAGAGATCGAGGCCGGCTTCTTCAAAGGCCATGGCGTAAAGTTGTGGGGCAATGCCGCCGGTGAAGCAACCTGCGGCGCATCCGCAAGGGGTGGCTTTGGTGGTGTGCGGGGCGCTGTCGGTGCCGGCGAAAAATTTGGACTGGCCGGGTTGGGTGGCTTGTTCGCGCAGGGCGGCGCGGTCGTCTTGGAATTTGACGACGGGCAGGCAGAAGAGGTGATATTTGAGGCCCTGGATGAGGTGTCCGAGGGTGTAGAGAAGATGTTGCGGGGTGATGGTTGCACCGATGTGGTCGGGAGTGCTGGCGACGAACTCGGCGGCGGTGCGGGTGGTGATGTGTTCGCAGACGATGCGCAGTCGGGGATGGGCTTCGATGAGGCGCGGCATGCGTTCGCGATAGAAGCGGGTTTCGGCGTTTTGGGTGGCGTCGAGGTAGTCGGGTCCGCTGAGCGCGTGTTGTTCGCCGTGGATGCAGAGGATGATGCCGTGGTCTTCCATGGCGCGGAGAACTTCGCCGCCGATGAGGTCATCCATGGGCATTCCATGTTCGGCGTTGGTGGTGCCGTGAGGTGGGTAATATTTGCAGGCGCGGAGGATGCCGGAGGTTGCTCCATCGCGGATCATCTGGGCGGTGGTTTGGCGGGTGAGGTAGAGGGGGACGATGAGGTGTTCGAAATTGCCGGCACCAGCGGCCTTGAGGTCGGCGGAGTAGCTTTCGATGGACCAGCTATCGGGTTGGGCGCTGCCGGAAACACGGGAGACAGGAGGTTGGGTGTTGGGCATGGCGAGCGCTCCTGCGCAGCCCATGTTGAGATGGGCTTTGAGGTAATCGGCCATGGCAGGGCCTTGGCGGAAGTGGGTGTGGAGGTCGAACCATTTGGGGAGAGTCAGTGTCATGAGATGGGATGGGTTAAGTGGTAGCCTTGTTGGACGCGGGATCAACTGGGAGGTGATGCATGGATCGGATGGGCAGAGTTGACGGATGAAGCATATTGAGCCCATGAGCGAGACGGTGCCCTTTTCTTGAGCGTGAAGTTGAGAGGCGTTTGGCCGGTTGTGGGGACGGCTCAACTGGAACGGCTGCTTTCTACGGCGGAGCAAGGTAAGGTTTGAGAGAATGCATTGGGTGAGTATTAAAGGAAACAGGGGCAGGTGTGGGTGGTGGCTTTCGGAGCGGCTTACCTCGAAGCGACGTTCTGTCTAACATCTCTGGCAATGGAACGGACTTTTAGCCCTTCACCAATCGATTCACCCAACCTTGGGCGTTGCCCAAGGCTCTCATCAAGCTGCACCTTCGGCGCTCAAAACATAGACCCCAATACAGGTCGAAGATTCGCCTCCACGATCACTTCGTGGCTGGATGGGCAATGAGTCCGGTGCTTGCTTGTTGGAGTTTTGCGTGTTCGACTTGGTTGACTGGCAGTGGCTCGGGGCGGAAGGCGGGGAGAAGTTTGCTCCAGACGAGGTCGAGTTCAGCCTGCATTTGTCCGGTTTGGGCGGTGATGGCGATGACGGCGTCGTGTTCGGGAATGACGAGGCAGATTTGTCCGTCGCGTCCGTCGCCACGGTAGGCGTTGTGTTGGCTGCGCCAGAACTGGAAACCGTAGCCTTGCTGCCAATCAGGAGTTCTCGCGCTTGGGGCTTTGCTATTGTCGACGTGTTTTGAGGTGGCTTCGGTAACCCATTTTTCGGTGAGCAGGGGTTTGCCGTTCCACTGGCCTTTTTGCAGGTAGAGCTGCCCGAACTTGGCAATGTCTTCGGTGCGGATGAAAAGGCCGTAGCCACCGAGACTGTAACCTTCGGAAGTGGTGGCCCATTCGGGATCTTTGATGCCAAGGGGTTCGAACAGGCGCGGTGTTAAGTAGTCGGGAACGGTCTGTCCGGTGGCTTTGGTGACGATGGCGGAGAGCACATAACTTCCTGGAGTGTTGTAGCGAAAGTGGGTGCCGGGTGGGTGGGGCACGGGATGAGCAAGAAAGTCCTTTACGGACGGGCCTTGGTCGAAGGTGAACTTGGGTTCGACGTCGTGTCCGCCGCTCATGGTCAGCAGGTCGCGGACGCGCATGGCCTTGAGGTTTTCGCCGGGGTCGGCGGGTGCTTCCGTCGGGAAGAATTTCAACACCGGGTCGTCGAGGTTGAGTTTGCCTTCTTCGACAGCGAGTCCGACCGCAGTGGCGGTGAAGCTTTTGCTCAGTGACCACATGATGTGTTTTTTGTCGGCGGTCTCCGGATTCCACCAGGCTTCAGCGATGACTTTGCCGTGACGCACGAGCATGAAGCTGTGTAGGGTATGGATTTCTTTGTCGGCGGTTTCGATGAAGTCGCGGATGGCGGCGGAAGAAATGCCTTCGGCTTCCGGGGTGCTGCGTGGTAGTGAGGTGTCGGTTGCTGAAACGGGATCGTTTGAGACGAGGAGCAGAAGGAGCGCGACGGATGGAATCTTCATGGTGGGTTGGAAGTGGAGGCGAGTGGAATTTGAATGGGCCAAGTTACAATGAAAGCTTGGAGCCAGTCATGATTTTTCGTGTCTGGATGTTGCAACAAGAAGGTGCGTGAAGATATTGCTCCATGGCCTGGCGTATTGAGGAGCATGTAATTCGTGGGGAGATTGACAACCGGGTGCGGGGTCGTGTGGTAGGGAAGGTGTGGTTGTCGGGAGTTGGGCAGCCGTTGATTCTCGATTTGAAGGGGGACTGCCATCCGGATCTTGCGGGTTGCCTGCTGGGGTTTGAGAATCCGAGGGCCACTCCTATGCCTGCGGGTCCGCCTGCCACGCGTCAACGGGGAACGGTGGGGGACATGACCGCGGCGCGCAAGGTGCGTGTTTATGATGTTCCGTTGAGTGAGGCGCTGGCGATGATCAAGAGCGGTGGCAAGCCGCCGGAACACATGGCGAATTCGCTGTATCTTGAATGGTTCAGTGCGTTGAGCGGACGGGTGGTGATTGAAAGTGCGGATTATCGTTTGCAGGTTTCTGAGCCGGCCTGGTGTTTCAGCGCTGAGGAGTGGGCCGAGCGTGAACGGCTGACGGCGGAAGCGGCGAATCCCTTTGCCAATTCTTTTGATCAGGACGCGAACGAAGAACAGGAGCCCTGGGATGAGTTTCGGTTTGAGCAACTGCTCAGGGAGAGTGATTTGGCTGGGGAGAAGTATCGGAAGCTGATGGAAGAGTATATGGATCATCCTGATCGGGATCGGATCATCGCGCACGAGATGGGCTGGGAGGGGCTGGAGGAGGGCGGCGACGGCGATGAGAAGACATTGGAGGATGATGTGATGGCCGATGGGGATGATGAGGGCGACGATGAGGATTGGTCGTTTGGGGATCGGAACGTTCATCCCGTCGCGCAGCGGGCGCGTGACTTGCTGGATGCGTGGCTCGTCGATCATGGCGAAGATGACGGGGAGGAGGAGAAGCCGGGCGTTGAATTGATGGAGGCGTTGATGAGTTTGCGCGTTAAAGTTGATACGCACCTGGGTTTTGTTGTGGAGGAGGATCGCTCAATGGAGGCGGGCATGCTGATCGCGTGGCTCAAGCGGGACTTGGAGATTGCCAATCGTGCTCTCGCGGCGGTGGAGTTGTTGAATGATCATCCGGCTTTTTCGGTCGAGCGATTGAGTCATTATCGATCTGAGCTGTTTGCCATTCGTGAGGGGGTGCTCGGCGTCATTGCTGACTTGCGGGAAGGTGACGGGAGATGGTGATGGTGATGGCGGCGATGGTGGTGGTGGAAATAGAGCAAATATTGCGGCGGTTGGGCACGTTTGATTGAGTCTGGGTCGTCACCTTCATTTGATTTTTATGCGCTGCGCCTTCCTTGTTGTTTTGTTTTTATGCTTTCCTGTTTTATTTCCGGCTGCGGAGAAAACGTTGACTGCAGACATCGTGGTTTATGGGGATTCGCCTTCGGCTTTGTCAGCGGCGCTTGAGCTGGCGATTTCTTCGCAGGATGTTTTGCTCGTTGGTCCGGTGGCGCATGTGGGGGGGATGATGGTTGAAGGGTTGGGGCATCAGGATGTGGACTGGCGCAGTGGCGATGGTGATCCGATTGGAGGACTCACATCGGAGTTTTTTCTACGCATCGGAGAGGCTTATGCGCCGGGCTCCGGGAAACGGCGATTTGATTTTGAAGCGAAGGTTGCGCAACGGGTGATCAACGAATGGCTGGAGGAGCACAAGGTTCGTCAGATGCGCAATGCGAGGCTGGTTGAGGGGACGCAAGCTGTTGAAAAATCAGCAGGCCGTATCAATGCAATCAAGCTAGAAGATGGAACCCGGGTCGCGGGCAAGGTGTTTATTGATGGGACGGTGGAGGGGGATTTGATGGCGGCAGCGGGAGTGACGCATACCTACGGCCGGGAAGGGAATGCGGTTTATGGGGAGAATTTCGGGGGGGTGATCAACCCGACGAAGAAGGATCAGTTTCAGGTGAAGATCGATCCTTTTGTGGTTCCGGGTAATCCGTCGTCTGGAGTGATTTTTGGCGTGCAGAACGAAGGAGTTGGAGAACATGGTGCTGGCGACAAGGCGGCGATGGGTTTCTGTTTGAGGTTGCCGTTGACGAAGAATCCGTCAAACAAAGTTCCGATCACGGCACCTGATGATTATGATGCCAGGGATTATGAGATCTACCGACGGTATCTGGTTGCCGGGGGCATGAACGACTGGCTGAATGGTCCGGGGAACGTCGACAAAAATCCAACCAAGAAGCTGTTTGACCTAGGCAGTTGGCATGACCTTTCGGGGAATTTTTATGGGCGGAATCATGAGTATCCGATTGCCGACGCTGCTGGCAGAGAAGCGATTTATCGCGAGCATCAGCAGTATACGCAGGGGTTGATTTACTGGCTTTCGAACGATCCTGCCGTGCCTCAGGCGATCCGCGACGAATGGAGCCGATGGGGATTGCCTGCGGATGAATTTACCGACAACGGGGGCTGGCCGAGGCGGCTTTATGTGCGGTGCGCGAGGCGGATGATTTCGGACTATGTGATCACGGAGGCGGATGTTCGTCGGAGGCCTGTAGGATTGGTCACGCCGCGTCCGATGGTGACTGATTCAGTCGGCATGTGCTACTGGCCCATCGATTTCCACAATGCCCGCACGGTGATTCGTGATGGGGCGGTTTACAATGAAGGGGCCTATTTTGACCTCACCAATTACCGGCCTTTTGGGATACCTTACCGGTCGATTGTTCCGAAACGCAGCGACTGCGTGAATCTGCTGGTTCCGTCGGCACTTTCATCGAGCTACAGTGGATACGGGGCTTTGCGGCTTGAGTGGACCTTTATGGTGTTGGGTCAGTCGGCAGCGGTGGCTGCTGCGATGGCGGTTGAGGGTAATGTGGCGGTGCAGGATGTTGCTTATGATGAGCTGAAGAAGCGGTTGCTGACTCGAGGTCAGCGGCTTACTCCAGAGGACTCGGCGGTGGGGATTATCATCGACAATGCGGATGTGGAGGGTATCTCAATTACCGGGGCATGGGAGACTCATGTTGAACCTCGAAGTGATCTCGGGGGCTGGTTGCACGATGGGAATCAGGGGCAGGGAAGCAAGTCGGTTCGGTTCACGCCGGACATTCCCGAGTCGGGTGTTTACTCGGTGCAGGCGCGATGGAAGTCGGACGAGAAAAATGCGAGCGCGGTTCCAATGGAGATTGCTCATGCTGATGGAACCGCGAAACCTGTGGTCAATCAGCGGGAGAAAGGAAACCGGTGGAATGTGCTGGGGAGCTATGAGTTTAAAGTAGGAACTTCGGGATTTGTGAGCATCGGCAATGAAGGCGCTGATGGACGGGTGGTGGTCGACGCGGTGCGATTTGTGAGGGTGGAATGACCCAAACTTCTGAGTCTTTGCGTGGTGCAGCACTCAAAGACGCAATAAGGAAATCATTCGGCTGAGCGATAAGTTCCAACCAATAAAGTTGTTCTACGTCAATGATGCAGAACAATAGCCTGCAAAGCGACAGTCCGCACTGGCCTCGGCTTCAACTGAAGCGGCCGGTGATGTCTTCTTCGGTTTGTTTCTGGCCGGGGTTCTGGAAAAGCTGAAGGGTGGGGGCGTATTCGATCAGTTTGCCTAGGTGGTAGAAGGCGGTGCGGTCGGAACAGCGGGTGGCTTGTTCCATGTTGTGGGTGACCATGACGATGGTGAACTCGCTTTTCAACTGCACGATGAGTTCTTTGACCTTGGCGGTGGCGAGACTGGAAAAGGCGGCTGAGTTGTTGAAGGATGAGTCGATGCCGGTGGAGGTGGAGCATGAGGACCGGGTGATTTCGCAATACACGATCGAAGGGCATGAGACGTGGACGAATTTTTGGAGGCGGGCGTGACGACGGTGATCACGGTATGTGGGCATGCGGATCAGGCTTGTCCGATGTTTCCCGGGAAGGTGCGGCGGCATCATTTTCCGTTTGATGATCCGGCGCATGCAACTGGGGATGAGGAGGCGCAGATGGTGGTGTTCCGGCGGGTGCGTGATGAGATTCGCGCGGTGTTTGGCGCGTATGCGGCGGGCAGGTTGGATGAGCGGGGGTGAGCGGT
Source organism: Phragmitibacter flavus (assembly GCF_005780165.1). NCBI lineage: Bacteria > Pseudomonadati > Verrucomicrobiota > Verrucomicrobiia > Verrucomicrobiales > Verrucomicrobiaceae > Phragmitibacter > Phragmitibacter flavus. The sequence goes on from NZ_VAUV01000007.1 coordinate 58,219, forward strand.
GCTGGGGAAGTTGTATTCCTTTCGCGCACGATCGTGTGATGCGGTCTGGGGTGCGGGGGGGATGACCGGTGGGTATGATGGCTGACGATCTTTGCACCCGTTATGACTGTTTCTTCTCTTTCTCTGTGTTTCTCCGCCGTTCCAGGACGGTTGGGATGTTTGGTGATGGCAATTGTGGTTGGTGGTGGTTTGACCGGGTTTGCGTGGGGTGCTGAATCGGCAACGTTGGCTGCCAGATGGGCCTTCGATGGTCAGGATGTTTTGGGTGAGTGGCAGGGGCGGGGGACTCGTCCAGCACCGGGGCCGCGGGAGCCAAGGTATCCAGGTTTTGCGGCGGGTAATCAGGCGATGGAACTGGCGGGTAGAGACGCGGCGTTGATGGTGCCGGATGCGCCGGAGTTGCGTTTTCAGAAAGGCGATGGCATCACGCTCGAAATGTGGGTGAAGGTGCGCAAGATCCGTGATGGGCAGATTGTGCATCTTCTGGGCAAGGGGCGGAACGGCACGAGAGAGTTTGGCGACAAGAATCAGAATTACGGATTGAGACTAAACGGGATGAATGGTGGGGCGGCGATTGGGTTTATCTTCACCAGCGCTGCCGAGGATGGGCAGATGCCCAAGTGGCACCGTTGGTGCAGCAAGGAGTGGATGCAGATTGATACAGGCTGGCATCACATTGCGGTGAGTTACACTTTTGGTAAGAAGGATAGTTTGCGTGGTTACATTGACGGGGTGGAAGTTAGTGGTGGATGGGATCTTGATGGGGCCACGGATCGCGGTCCGGTAAGTGATGGTGATACGCTGGTGATTGGCACGGGTTATTCACGCGGACCGTCGGAGACGCTGGATGGCTGGATGGATGAGGTGGCGATTCACCGTGCGGCGCTGCCTGCGGCCGAGTTGAAGAAACGTTATGCCATGGTTCCCGCACCGGTCCCTGCGATGGACCGCAGCAGGTTGCAGGATGGTCGTGTGTTGGTGGAGTTGTGCGAGAAGGGGGTGCCGCAAAAAACGCAGTGGCCGGTGGAGCCGCCGGTGGCGACGGAGTCCTACTTTGAAGACGTGTTTGGGTTTGCTGATCTGCCGCAACGTTATGTGGGGACGGGAGTGAGGGGGGATCGGGCCGGGACTTTTTTGTTGCGTGCGTCGGCGTTGGTCAAGTTTCCAAAGGGCAGCAACCGGATGTTACTGCGGGGACGTGGAGCGGCGCGATTGTTTATTGATGGCAAGATGGTGTTGCAGACGGCTTTTCCCAAGCGTGGAAGGGATGGGTATGCGCTGCTTTCTGAGCAGGACAAGTATCTGAATTTGGGTGCTGATTTTCGGTTTGCACCACCTGGCAACCTTGAGGTGACGGGGGCTTTCACTGGAAATGATGAGTATCAACTGGTGGTGTTGGAGACGTTGGTGGGAGGCGGGGCCGGGGAGAGGCGTTACCGACCGGAGTTGGGGGAAACGGTGGTGGCGATTTCGCCGGAGGGTGCTGGTTCCTGGAAGCTGCTTTCTCCGGGAACGCGTCAGGTAACTTATACCGATGCGGGTTGGGAGAGTTATGAGAGGGAGCGGAAGGAGCATTTTGCAAAGGTGAATCGTGAAGCGCGCGCGGCCCGTCGTGGTGAGCATGCGGCTTATTGGAATGGACGCAGGGAGGCGGCGGATAAGTGGATTAAATCAACGCCGGAAGTGAAGGTTCCGGTTTTGCCAGCGGGTTTTCCGGCTCATAACGAGATCGATCATTTTATTGCGGCGCGCATCGTGGAAGTGGCGGGGGATTCCTCGGCTGGTTCAGCGGATGGCGTGGATTATTATCGGGATGTGCAGCCCATTCTGGAGGCGAAATGTTACAGCTGTCATCAGGGTGGCGATGCCAAGGGCGGTCTGAGCCTGGACACTTTGGCGGCAGCGCTCAAAGGCGGGAAATCGGATGGTGCGGCCATTGTGCCTGGCAAACCGGCGGAGAGCGCGGTGCTGTTGCGTGCCACGGCGGATCCAGATGACATCATGCCTCCGGAGGGCAAAGGGGAGTCGCTTAACCGGGCGGAACTGGCAACGCTTGAACGCTGGATTGCAGAGGGTGCTCATTGGCCTGATCTGCGTGTTTCGACGTTGAAGATGACACCGTTGACCGAGGATTTGACTTTCCTCCGCAGGGTGATGCTGGACACGGTGGGGGTGGTGCCGAGTGAGGCGGAGATTCAGGCGTTTTTGGAGGATGATGCACCGAATCGCAGAGAAGAATGGATTGATCGTCTGCTTGCTGATCCACGCTGGGCGGACCGCTGGATGGGATATTGGCAGGATTTGCTGGCGGAGAATCCGAACATTCTCAATCCGACCTTGAACAACACGGGGCCGTTCCGTTGGTGGATTTATGAGTCGTTGTTGGACGACAAGCCGATGGACCTGTTTGTCACGGAGCTGATTCGCATGGAAGGCAGCACGCTTTTTGGCGGGCCGGCGGGGTTTGGCATGGCATCGCAAAACGATGTGCCGATGGCGCAGAAGGCGATGATCGTGAGCAGTGCTTTTCTGGGGGTTGAGATGAAGTGCGCCCGCTGCCATGATTCGCCGGCGAATGTGACGAAACAACAGGAGCTTTTTGAGCTGGCGGCGATGATGGGCAGGAAGCCGATCAAGCTGCCTGAAACGAGCAGTGTGCCGCTGGATCGCATTCATCAGAGTGGGCGTGAGCCGTTGATCAAGGTGACGTTGAAGCCGGGCAGCACGGTGGTGCCCAAGTGGCCGCTCGGGCAGTTTAGTTCCGAGGGGGTGGCGGCTGCACTGGCGTTAAAGGCCGACGATTCGCGGGACCGGCTGGCGGCGCTGATCACGGCGCCACAGAATGCCCGCTTTGCGCAGGTGATGGTGAACCGTTTCTGGCAGCAGTTGATGGGACGTGGTGTGGTGGAACCGGTGGAGGATTGGGAAAAGGGGCGGCCTTCCCATCCGCAGCTTCTTGAGTGGCTGGGTCGTGAGTTTGTGCGCTCGGGGTATAACATCAAAGCAATTCAGCGGCTGATTTTGAATTCGCATGCCTATCAGCGTCAGGTGGATGAAACGTTGTCGGCTCAGGAGCCGCTGTTTGTTTCGCCCGCGCCGCGGCGGCTTGCGGCAGAGCAGATTGTGGATTCGCTTTTTGCCGCGACGGGAAAGCCTTTTGATGTGGAGGAAATGAGCCTGGACATTGATGGGGATCGAACGGCGAACATTTCGCTAACGCTTGGCAGCCCACGGCGTGCATGGATGCTGGCGTCGACTTCGAATGAGCGTGATCGTCCAAGTTTGATGTTGCCTCGCATTCAGGCGGTGGCGGATGTGTTGGAGATTTTTGGCTGGCGCGGGGCACGGGTGGATCCGGTGAGCAAGCGTGAGACGTCACCAAATGTGCTGCAACCGGCGATCATTTCCAACGGCACGGTGGGTGGGTGGCTTACCCGGCTGAGTGATGATCATGGGTTGACGGAACTGGCCTTGGAGGAGCAGAAGGTGGAGGTGCTGGTGGAGCGGCTTTTCCTGCGTTTGCTTACCCGCAAACCGACGGCGGACGAGCTGGAGATTTACGTGTCGCTGTTATCTCATGGATATAACGAGAGGATGGTTACGATGGAGAAACTTCCTGTCGTGAAAGCTCAGCCGCGAGTGCGGGAAAGGTATGTTAGTTGGTCCAATCATGTGGATGCGGAGGCGAATGTTTTGCGGGAGAAACACTCGGCACAGGCGAGGAAGGGTGACACCCCGACGAACCGGCTGGAGGCTGACTGGCGCAGTCGGATGGAAGATGTGGTTTGGGCACTGATCAATGTGCCGAGCTGGATTTCGGCTCCCTGATTTGACCGATAGAATTTGCTGAATACGATTATGAAAACGAATGCATCTCTAACTATAAGTCGCCGTCATTTCATGCAGCGGGCAGCTACTTTGGCAGCGACTCCATGGCTTGGTCAATGGGGCGGGGCGACAGAGTCAACGTCATTGCCAATGGGCAATGCTGAGCATTGCATCTTCGTCTGGTTGGGCGGCGGAATGTCGCAGATCGATACTTTTGACCCCAAACGTCGCGGCAATGCCAAGGCGTCGCCGAAGGTGGCCGGTTCAGACTACGCGGCGATCGACACGGCGGTTCCGGGGGTGCAATTTACTGAGCACCTGCCGGGGATGGCGCGGCTTGCGGAACGGATGACGGTGGTGCGCACGGTCAATCATCATGTGGTAGATGAGCATGCTTTTGCGACCAATCTGGTTCACACCGGGCGGATGATCAGCGGCACGGTGATTTACCCTTCGATCGGTTCCATCGTGGCCCAGCAGCGGGGTGCGGTCAGTGCGGATGTGCCGGCCTACATGCTCATGGGATTTCCGAACGTGAGTCGCGGACCTGGTTTTTTGGGGGCGAGACATGGGTATGTGTATCTGCTGGATACGGAGTCAGGACCGGCGGGGTTTTCCCGTCCGGAATGGGTGAACATGGACCGGGCGGACCGGCGGCAGGCTTTGTTGAAACCTTTGTTGGAACGGGCTCCGGCGGGCACGATGAGCGGAGAGTATGAGGTGGCTCAACGCGAGGCGCTGCGGCTTGCGGGGCCGGATTTCATGCGGCACTTCAAGCTGGGTGAGGAGCCGGATGTTTTGCGACAGAAGTATGGAGGTGAGTTTGGACAGCGCTGTCTGCTGGCGCGGCGGCTGGTGCAGGCGGGGGTGCGTTTTGTTGAGGTGTCGCACAACCTGAATTTCATCAATGGCACGGGCTGGGACACCCACAATGAGGGGCAGGTCAATCAGCACACGTTGGTCAAGGAACTGGACACGGCGATGTCGGCATTGATCGTTGATCTGGAAGAGAAAAAATTGCTCGACAAGACATTGGTGGTGATCGCCACGGAATTTGGCCGTCCAGCGGAGTTTGATGGTCGGGGTGGACGCGGGCACCAGGGGGCGGCGTTCAGCATGGTGCTGGCGGGTGGCGGATTAAAACATCGGGGGGTGTTTGGGGTGACGGATGAGCTGTCGAAAAAGATTGTGGAGAGTCCGGTGTCGATTCCAGATTTTCATGCGACGATTCATGCCGCGCTGGGGATTGATCCGCACCGGTCATTGATGGATGGCACCCGCCCGATTCCGATCACGGATGAAGGTAAACCTATTGCAGCGTTGTTTGGTTGAGGTGTAGGCTGGTGGGCATGGTCGAGGGCATCTGCATGAATGTGATGGGCAAGGCGGGTATCCGCTGGTCAATCATGCTGGCCATGGGCTTGGGTGGCGTGACAGGTGTTGCTGCTGAAGTTCCGGTGTTGAGAACGGCTTTGGAAGTGCGTTCGTTGCCTGTTGAGGAGGCGGAGAAGGGGCTTCCGGTGGAAATACGTGGCACGGTGATTTTTGTTGATCTGAAGATCGGTTCCGCACTGATCCAGGATGACACGGCCGGGACCTATTTTCGTGGCCATGGTCTTTCCGGACTGCGTCTGGGTGACGAGGTGGAGGTGAAGGGTATCACTTTTCCTGGTTTGTATCTGACGGGGATTGAAAAGGCGAGTTATAAGAAGCTGGGGCAGCGGCAAATGCCGGAGGCATCAACGGCCACTTACGGAGATTTGCTTTCCGGTCGGTTTCATTACCAGCTTGTCGCTGTGGAGGGAGTTGTTCATGCGGCGGGGGAGGCAGGGGATGGAAATCACGCCACGCTTCTGGTGGCGATGAATCAGGACTTGCTGGAAGTGCAGGTGTTTGCACTGCCGGAGCAGATGGATTCGCTGGTGGACAGTTATGTGCGCATTGAAGGACTGGCGGCCGGTGCCATCAACCATCGGCGACAATTGGTGCAGCCGGTTTTATGGATGCAGGATTGGGATCATTTGAAGATCGTGAAGACGGCACCGGCCATGGATGAGGTTCCGGCGATTTCGGGCAGCAAACTTCTGGCTTTTAAAGTGGTGGGTCAAGGGGGACATCGGGTGCGCGTGACAGGGACGGTGGTTGCGGCTTTTCCTGATGGCGACGTGTATATTCGCGATGAGGATACGGCAATCCGATTGCGGCTTCAGGAGCCGGATGGGTTGCGGGTGGGAACGCGGATTGAAGCGGTGGGGTTTCCCAAGATGCAGCAGTTCAACGCATCACTGACCAATGCAGTGGTGCTTGAGCAGAGGTTTGAGCAGGAACCTTCGGCGATCGATTTGAGGTTGAATGAGTTATTGGGTGGCGAGCATGATAATGAACTGGTGTCGATAAGTGCGACTATCTCCGGATGTTTCAGGACGGAGGAGGGACATGTATTGGTGCTGGAGGAGAAGGGCGCGACGATTCGTGCCCAGTCGCCGGTTTTGGAATACGAGCCGCAGATAGGGACTCGGGTGCGTGTCACCGGGATTTGCCAGGTGGAAGCCAACGAGATTGCCCATCATGGCGTGGTGTCGAGACCACGCGCGTTGAGTTTGCGCTGTCGCAGTGGCGATGATGTGATGGTGCTTAAATCTCCTTCGTGGTGGACGGCGCAGCGGCTTGCGATGATCGTTGGGGTGTTGTTGTTGTTGGTCAGTATGGCGGCGTTATGGATTGCGATTTTGCAGCGTCAGGTAAGTCGGCAAACGTCGGCATTGCGTCGGCGGATTGAACGTGAAGCGGCATTGGAAGAGCGTCATCGAATTGCGCGAGAGTTTCACGACACTTTGGAGCAGGGACTTACCGGGTTGATGCTTCGGCTTGAAGCGGTGCAGGCACGTGGGGTCAATGACAAGAGTGGACAACTGCTGCGTGCTTCGCGGGGGCTGGTTTCACAAATGCAGGCTGAGACACGGAGTTTGGTTTCAGGGTTGCGCGAGCCGTCGCAGGAGGGTGGGGATCTAGTTTCTTCTTTACGGGCGATGGTCGAGGAGCAGCCTGCCGGTTGCGGTCCCCAATTGACACTGGAGACGGATGCACGGCTGCCGCTTTTGCCCTCGCGCACCATTCATCATTTGCGCATGATCGCGAGGGAGGGGGTGACCAATGCATTGAAGCATGCAGACGCACGGGAGATTCGGCTCATGGTTGAGATGAGGGAGGGATGTCTGTGTTTGAAGATCGTCGATGATGGCCGTGGATTTGATCCCGAAGGGCCTTGTGCGGGTAGGGCGGGGCACTTTGGGTGTGTTGGCATTGAGGAGCGTTGTGAGAAGATTGGTGCGGTGGCGCGCTGGCTTTCGATACCGGGCAAGGGCACGACTTTGGAGATTAAGTTGCCGATGGAAAGTTCTGACCAACACGACCGTAGTCACTTGATCACGGAAGGTTGATTCTTTTATGCGCGCTCCACTAACGGTTCTTATTGTTGACGATCATTTTGTTGTGCGCAGCGGGTTGGGCGCAGCGCTCGAAGTGGAGGATGACATTCAGGTGATCGGTGAGGCCAAGCGCGGAGATGAGGCATTGGCGGCTTATCAGCGTTGGCAACCGAGTGTGGTGTTGATGGATTTGCAACTTCCTGGCCTCACGGGGGTGCAGGCGACGGCAGCATTGGTTGCTCATGATGTTAATGCGCGTGTTTTGGTTTATTCGACGTTTGTGCATGAGGATGATGTGCAGTCGGCGCTGGATGCGGGGGCATCGGGTTTTGTTCAAAAATCTGCGTCGCGCGACGAGCTGCTGAAGGCTTTGCGACGGGTGGCCGCTGGAGGAACGTATCTTCCGCCTGAGCTGGATCAACATCTCGCCAATCTGCGGTTGTGTGCCGCAGTGACCAGTCGCGAACGCGAGATTCTGGAGCTGATTGCCCACGGACATGCCAATAAACAAATTGCCGCGTTGTTTGAGATCTCTGAGGATACCGTCAAACGTCACGTCAGCCACATTCTCGAAAAGTTGGGCGCTCATGACCGTGCCCAAGCCACTGCCGAAGCCATTCGACGCGGGATCATCAAGGTGTGATCGGCAGGGCCTCACCATGCTGGGGGAGTGATGGATACGGATGTTGTCAAGCAATTCGTCATCACCCGATGGTGGACGGTGTGAAGGGTGACGGGGGCTACGGATTTTGGGATGATCGCGCTTCAAAGAAAAGAACCGCATCAATAAATTTGTTATTATGAAAGCCACTGTCGCTCAGCCGGATGAAGTTAATAGAAGCAGATACTGTATAGGAATCGTCGGCGGCAATCCCAACACCAACACCAACGCGAAGGCCAAAGCCGTGTGTTGCCTGATGGTGTTGACCTTGATGAGTTTTATCGCGCCCGCCCAATCGGCGGTCACTTTAGGACTGTGGGATTTTGACAATAATGCGGAATTGAATTTCTTAAACACCGCGCCGACCGCTGGCCCTTATGGAGGAAGTGTGTATTCAAATTCCGCTGGTGCTGTGGCTCAAGTGTCGGTTTCAAGCCTGACCGTGGGTTCTGGTTTGACTGGATCTTCGGCTGGAGCCATCAGCGGCACAGGCACCGCGGCTCCTCCGGCTTACAATGGGGTCAGAGGGGCGGATGGAAGCAATGTTTATGTCTTTCCTGCGTCCAGTGCGGTAACGGGATCTCCGGCGACGGCGACGGCGGCGGTGGACTATTTCAGCGTCACGTTGACGCCGGATGCCTCTAGTTGGCTTTCGGTGAGCGGGATCAGTTTTTATGCATGGGCCAACCAGAACTTCACATCAGGAAGTTATAGTTTTTTTGTGCAAAGCAGCCTGACGGGCAACACGATTTTGGGCAGTTTCACGAAGGTTCCTGGGGATGCGGGTGCCGCCGTGAACAACAACACGGCCCCGACAGATGCCAACAATTTGTATGCCTTTGATCTCAGTGGGCATTCAGAACTCACCAATGTCACCGGCCCTGTCACCTTTTTTGTTGGTGTGTATGGCAATGCCAACGGAAGTTTGCGGTTGGATGAGTTGCAGATCACGGGGAGTGTCGTTCCGGAACCCAGTCGGGCGATTCTGGTTGGGTTCGCTTTGACGGGATGTCTGTTGCAGCGTCTGCGTCGGAGAAAGTCTTGGAAAAATGGTATAAAGACCTCTTTTCCAGTCAGTTAGGCAATATCTGGCCGAGTGATGTCACTGATTATTTTTATTTTCGATTAAAAAAGTGTCGACACTATTGTGAACTAGGGATTAAACTGTCGACACTTCAATTTTCTGCCATGACAAAAAACCACATCCCACCTCGGCGAAATTTGGCCAACGAAATCGTTTCCCAATTGCGTAGCGACATCATTTCTGGCGTCGTCAAGCAAGGCGAAGCCCTTGCCGAACCGGTGCTGGCAAAACGTTTTGGGGTCAGTCGCGCTCCGGTGAGGGAGGCCATCATCGAACTGGAACGGGCAGGACTGGTGCAGTTTGAGAGCACCGGCAGGACCCATGTGAGAACGCTTGAGGAGAGGGACATTGCCGAAATCATTGAGACGCGGGTGGCGTTGGAAACGATGGGGGCGCGGCTGGCTGCCATTCATTGGAATGCGAAGGATTCGCGCTGGGTGGAAGCGAATATTGCGGCGCAAATGGAAGCGGCCACAGGGGCGGAATTCAGTCAGTTGGACATCGCCATGCATGAATACATCATGAAGTGCAGTGGCAACGGGCGTCTGGTGGTGTTGTGGCAAAACATTCGCTGGCAGTTTGAGATGGCGTTGACATATATTCACCAGCTCCAGGAAAAACTGGCCTATGATTTGCGCCGGTTCACGGTGACCTGGCATTGGAAGGTGCTGGAGGCGTTGGCGGCGCGTCAGCCGGAGATGGCGGCGAGGATGATGGGGCAGCACATCACGGGTGCCCTTGAATGGTCCATCCCAGGAATTTCGGAGCCGCCGCCCGGTGCGCGTCTTGCCCGGAATTACCGGCCAGGCATGAATGCCACCCGTCCTACTGATGATGACGATGATGCCAATGAAGAAATGATCGCCATTGCCAAGGCATTGGCCAGCAACCGGCCCTCGTAAACATCTGCCCATTTCCGCTGAAAAATTCCTCTATCTGACCCCCGCCATTCACCCGCTTCCACCCAGTTAAATGTCCCGGTTTTCCATCGCACCAATTACCCTATTGATTTTCTCCACGGCTACTTCCGTTTTGGGGGTCGATGACGCGCAGCGTGCGGCGATAAAATTTTTTGAGACCGATGTGCGGCCAATTCTGGTAAACCGTTGCTATGACTGCCATGGCGAGTCCAAACAAAAAGGGGGACTTAGGGCGGATCATATTGGCTATCTGAAGGCAGGCGGTGACACTGGTCCGGCATTGGTGCCTGGAAAGCCGGAGGAATCGACGCTGATGGAAGCGGTGCATTATAAGAATGAAGATTTTCAGATGCCCCCGAAAGAGAAACTACCGGACGCCGAGATCGCGGTGTTGGAAAAGTGGATCAAGATGGGCGCACCATGGCCGGACAATGACGCCAAGAAAGTGACGTTGACTGAAGGCGGATTTACTGAGGAACAGCGCAATTACTGGTTCTTCAAGCCGGTGGCCAAAGTGTTGCCACCCAAGGCTGGCGGAGAGTGGGTCCGCAACAAGCTCGACCATTTCATCGCTGAAAAACATGCTGAGTTCAAACTGTCGCCTGCACCAGAGGCGGGCCGGCATGAACTGGTGCGTCGTGTGTATTTTGACCTTCATGGTTTGCCTCCGACGAAGCAACAAATCGACGCGTTTGTGAATGACACCGATCCGAAGTCTTATGAGAAGTTGGTCGATCAATTGCTGGCGAGTCCGCGTTATGGTGAACGCTGGGCGCAGCATTGGCTGGATCTGGTGCGTTATGCGGAGAGTGATGGTTACAACCAGGATGCCTATCGTCCGTCGGTCTGGCCATACCGGGATTATGTGATCCGATCATTCAACGACGACAAACCCTACAATCGGTTTGTGCAGGAGCAACTGGCGGGCGACGAAATAGCCCCTGACGATCCGAATGTGCTCATCGGAACCGCTTACATGCGGCACAGCATGTATGAATACAATCTGCGCGATGTGCGTGGTCAATGGGATGTTATTCTTACTGATCTAACCGATACCACGGGAGAGCTTTTTCTGGGATTGAGCATGGGTTGCGCCCGTTGCCACAACCATAAGTTCGATCCTATCTTACAAAGCGATTATTATCGTCTGCGGGCTTTCTTTGCCCCGGTGCAATGGCGGGATGATTTGAAGTTGGCGACACCGGTGGAGAACCGGGCGTTTGAGGAACAACAGGCAAAATGGGAGGCGGCGACCGCCGGGATACGCGCTAGATTGGACGCCATTGAAAAGCCGCATGTCGAGGAAGCGGTCGAACGCTGGAGGGTTAGTTTTCCTGAGGACCTTCAGGCGATGACGCGCAAGCCTGTTGAGCAACGGAATGAATTGGAGAAACAACTCGCGGGGTTGTGCGAGCGACAGTTGGAATTTGCCCGCAAGGGGGTCAACGTGCTGGGTCGACTGAAAACGGACGAGGCCAAGAAGGAATACACGGCCATCAAGGAGGAACTGAAGAAGTTTGATCACTTGAAGCCGAAACCACTGCCGCATGCCTTTGTGGCGACGGATGCGGGTCCGGTGGCTCCACCCAACACGCTGACCAACCGCAAAGGTGAACAGGAAGTGGCACCGGGATTCCTTTCGATTGTGGCGCCTGAGTTGCCGCAGATTGAGGCGACAGAAACATCCACCGGGCGTCGCAAGGCGTTGGCAGACTGGATTACGCGTCCGGACAATCCGTTCACCTCGCGGGTGATGGTGAACCGCATCTGGCAATATCATTTCGGACGCGGCATCGTGGCGACCGCCAGTGACTTTGGAACCCTGGGAGAGCCGCCGACCCATCCGGAGTTGCTCGACTATCTTGCAGACAAATTCGTGGCAGGCGGCTGGCATTTCAAGCCGTTGCATCGGGAGATCATGTTATCCGCGACTTACCGCCAGACGGCGCGTCGTGAGCCGGACCAGAAGGCGGCGGAGATTGATCCAACCAACCGTTATTTGTGGCGCTTTCATCCTCGTCGGCTTGATGCGGAACAGGTGCGCGATTCCTTGCTGGCGGTGAGCGGCGAGCTGGATGCCAAGAGCAGCGGTCCTGCCGGTGATGGCAACGGCACCAATCGTTCGATCTTCACCATCAAAAAACGCAATACGCCGAATGAACTGTTGCGTGCCCTCGACATGCCGGGTGGCTTTGCCAGCACTTCGGAGCGTCAGAGCACCACCACCCCGACACAGGCGTTGCAGTTGCTCAATGGTGATTGGGTGATTGAGCGCTCCCGCAAGCTGGCTTCGCGAGTGGATAATGTTGAGGATGCCTTTCTCGCGGTTTTGGGCCGTCCACCAAGAGACAGCGAACGAGTGGCGGCGGAGAACTTCATCGAAAAACGGGTGTCCAAGTCAAAGCCTGTTTCAGCATCCTCGCAGGTTTCCGAGAGTTCATCGTCAGCAGGCGTCTTCAAAATCAAAAGTCCGCGTGAGCGTTTGTTGGTCAACACGATGGATAAAGAGGGCGATGAATTCACCGTCGAGGCGGTGGTGAAGCTCGACAGCGTCGACCCGAACAGGGAACTGCGCACGCTGGTGTCGCGTTGGGATGGTGGCAAGGGGAGTCTCGAATCCTTCGGCTGGAGCATTGATGTGACCGGCAAGAAGTCGCTCTACAAGCCGGGCAACCTTCTGATGCAGCTGGTTGGTGAGGATGAGAATGCGAACATAGGATATCAGGTGGTGGCTTCCAACATCCTCCTTCAAGTGGGTCGCCGGTATCATTTGGTGATTCGAGTCTCTGCTTCCCGTCACGAGGTGGCATTTACGGTGCATGATCTCGACACCCCAGGTGCGGTGGCGCAATCGGCGGTGGCACGCATGGACAACCTGGTAAAGCTAAGTCAGGGTGATTCGCCGATTGTTCTTGGGGGACTAAGCAAGCGCACGCCAACGCGGCAGTGGGATGGGAACATCGAAGCCTTGCGCATCATGGTGGGCAATGGCTCGGGAGGCGAGATCCAGCGCGATTCTGGAAAATGGGGGGCAGGGCTGTTTGTGTGGCGCGCGGAAGATCCGCCAAGTCCCCAGTTTGCCTGGAGCGGCATCGATTCCGAGGAGAGCGAGGCCAATCAACCCTTCCGTCAGGCAATGAATGACCTGTGCCAGATGTTGCTCAACACCAATGAATTTTTCTATCTGCATTAAAGCGGTTCTTCAATCACTCATCCTATCCTAGTCAAGTTATGTCCTGTTATCGTTACGATCATCCTACTTCACGACGTGATTTTTTACAAACTGCCGGTGGTGGTTTTGGTGCGGTGGCACTGGCTGCACTAATGAGTGAAAAGAGTGAAGCGGCGCCGGTTCTTTTGCCTCATCGTGCGGCCAAGGCCAGGAGTGTTATCTTTCTATTTATGGAAGGTGGCCCAAGCCATCTGGATACCTTTGATTACAAACCGCTGTTGAACAAGCTGGCTGGGCAATCGTTGCCGGGGAGCTTCAAGGCACCCCTCACGGCTGCGGGTGAGGCGATGTCTCCACTGTTGGAAAGCAAACGATCATGGAAACAATACGGGCAGGGGGGGTTGTGGGTTTCGGACTGGTTTCCCCATGTTGCCCAGCATGCCGATGATCTCGCCATGATCCATTCGTGTGCCTCCAGCGGCATCAATCACGCGGGCGGTGTGTGTTCGATGAACACTGGTTCGATCTTTGGTGGCCGGCCATCCCTTGGTGCGTGGGCCTCTTATGGGCTCGGTAGTGAGAACCGGAATCTGCCGGGTTTTGTGGTGATCAAAGACAGTGAAGCCACGGTGGTCAATGGTGTGCGCAACTGGGGCAGCGGTTTTATGCCAGCGGTTTATCAGGGGGTGGAGTTTAACTCTGAGGGAACACCGATCAAGTTCCTCGACAACCCGAAAGGGATGGACCGCGAGCGCCAGCGCGACCGGCTGGACTTTCTTGCGGAGCTAAACCGTGAGTTCAATTCCACGCGTGTCAGCAATACGGAGCTTGATGCCCGCATCAAAGGTTATGAACTCGCCTACCAGATGCAGGCCGAAGCCCCTGGAGCGGTGGATCTGAGCAACGAAACAAGCGCCACAAAAAAGCTTTACGGCATGGACGACAAAAACACGGCCACCTTTGGCAGGAACTGCCTGCTTGCCCGTCGGCTTGTCGAAAATGGGGTGCGTTTTGTGCAGCTCTACAGCGGTGCCGGCAGCAAGTGGGACAGTCACAAAGGCATTGAGGGCAATCACTCCAGGTTGTGCCATTCGGTAGACAAACCCATTGCTGGTCTGCTGGCGGATTTGAAGGCTCGTGGCATGCTTGAGGAAACGCTGGTGATCTGGGGCGGCGAGTTTGGTCGCACTCCCATGAGTGAACAGGGGGACGGTCGCGATCATAATCCGACCGGCTTTACCATGTGGATGGCCGGTGGAGGGGTGAGAGCCGGGCAGGCCTACGGTGCCACCGACGAACTGGGGTTGTATGCCGTGGAAGACTGTCTGCATGTTCACGACATCCATGCCACCATCCTGCATCTGCTGGGCGTCGATCATACCCAACTTGTTTACCATCATAAAGGGCGCCCGGAGCGCATCGACCAGAACGAGGGGCATGCGTATAAAAAGCTGTTGGAGGCTTGAGCAGGACCACTCACCAAACATTTTATGGATACTTCACCGCCTACTCAACGTCTCCCGCAATTTGGCACGTGGTTGCAGACCGGATCTCCCATTATTGCCGAACTCGCGGATGTGAGCGGTTTCGATTGGTTGCTCATTGATCTCGAACACGGCTGCGGAACGGATGCATCCGTGCTTCCGCAACTTCAGGTGATTCGCCGCGCTTCGGCCATCGTCCGTGTCAGCGCGCCGCATCCTGATCAGATAGCGCGAGCCCTCGACTGGGGCGCGGCTGGCATCATGGTTCCGATGGTGTCGACGGTGGAAAAAGCCGAAGCATGCGTTCGTTCCATGTATCATCCGCCGCGAGGGAATCGTGGGCTGGCGCGAATGGTGCGGGCCTATCAGTTCGGTCTGGAAAGTGAAACTCCACCGCCGCTTTTCTTTGCCCAGATTGAATCGATCGAAGGGGTGGAGAATGCCCGGGCGATTGCGGAAGTGGATGGGGTGGATGTCCTTTTTGTAGGGCCAATGGACCTGCAGCACAACCTGGATGCTTTTCCACACAACACCACGCGCGACTACGCCGCCTGCTTGCGGGAAGTCGCTGCGGCTGCGGCGTCAGCAGGCAAAGCCTGTGGTTTGCTGTTGCGGCCTGTTGATGATGCATCAGTGCTTCAAGATCTCGGCTTTACCTATATGGCCAGCGGCACGGACATCACGTTTTTGCGTGACAGCTACCGCAAAGTTCTTGAGTTGCAGTGGGGTAATCCTGGGAAAACGAATCGGTTGAACGGGTCTAATGGTTCAGCTCCTGACCTTCAAACTGCGCAGACACTTCTAACCAGCAAGAATGGTTCAAATGGAGGAATTGCCAAAGCCGAATCTGCCTCAAACGGACAATGGCATTCGAATCCATAAACCCTACATCGAAGCACCGAAGCATGTTCATGCTCCTCTGATTTTTGATCGGAGATACGTCAACCGTTTCAGTCAGTCATTCACGCAATCCTCACTTCGACATTCTATGAATACGACGCTTTCATCCTATAAAACGCATGAGTTCGGCAGGGCCAATATCCTGGGCGCAATTTTCATCGGAATTCTCCATTTTGGGCCCAACACGGAGGCTGCGGTAACTCTTTCTGTGAGTGGGATCTATGACGAGAACACGCGGGCTGCCAACACCATTGATGCAGAGGCCCCTGGCAATTCAGTGACACTGGCCGCCCATACAGCGGTTGTCAACGCGGCTTTTAATTTGGGCACAGGGGGAGTGATTAATTTCGACCAGCCAAATGGAGTCAATGCTGACGCGAAGGGTAATTCAGATACCAACAATGCCGGCTCAAAGACTTTGATCAACGTCAACTATGGTTCCGGAAAGAGTTTTGCGATCAACACTAGTCTGGAGTTTGACATGCACGTATTTACCAGTCTGGCCGCAATCTCCGGCAATCCAGGGTCTGGGGGGAATTCAAAAGGTATCGCTATGGCAGGGGGTTTGGGGCATGACTTAAAGCCAGGATGGTCGCTTGCATTCGGGCCAATCAGTGGAGGTGACCCTGGTGAAGCCATTACCACAATGAGCTTTGCCTTGCTATCTCGTGATTTCACCGGTGCTAGGGACCCTATGCAGGTCACCGTCGAATGGTTTCTCAACGGAAGTGCCACTCCCTCGTTCACACAAACCGATATGATTGATGACACCAGATATACCGCCGGTGGCGCAACTGGTGACGATACGTTTTTCTCCTACACTGCTCCAATTGGAACTTATATCAGTGGGTTTTCGACAATTTACGGAGGCACAGTGAATACCGACCGTCGCCTGGGCATTGATGACATTGGATTCACGACCTCGATTGTTCCAGAGCCTTCACGTGCTCTTTTTATGGGCATGGCGTTTGTTGGTTGCTTGATGAGCCGTCGTCGCGCGGGAGCAAATTGCGGCTGAGGCAGACAATTTTCCCCACTATCTATCTGCCATGGATTCGTTCCAGATATCCAACCGTCTTCGTGAGACTCGCGTTCGCGCCGGTTTCACCCTGGTGGAGATTCTTGTGGTGATGGTCGTCATGCTGGTCATCTTGACGGTGTCGTTCACTGGACTTGGTGGAGCGATGCGGGGGCTGGCATTGACGGATGCGGGTAATAAATTCACGCAACTTTGCGATGCGGCGCGGCAGCGGGCGATGAGTGCCAATGTGTTGACGGCGGTGGTCGCGGTGACGGCATTGGGTGTGCCCGAGGATGGGCGGGCGTTTTGCATTCTTGAATGTCCGCCGGGCGGGCCATGGAAACAGACGAGGGAGTGGGAATTTATTCCGGATGGGATGACACTTGATCTTTCGACCACGACCGAAAATTTGCAGACGTTTGCGGAGTTGTCTCCAGCAGTGTTTCCATTTAACGGCGGCACAACGGGGGCTCCGGTGGGATTCCGGAATCATAACAAACTTGCCGAGGGAACTTATGCGGCGCGAATTTTCCTGCCGGGTGGAAGTTTGAAAAATGCCAGTGAGCCAGCGAGGTTTCAGATTGTGGAGGGAGTGAGTTCTGGTGGGGAGACCACTTATAGTCAGGTGGGCGATGGGCAGACGCCGGTGAACTATTACAGGATCACGCTAATTGGGGCAACCGGAGGGACCAAGGTGGAGAGGCCATGATACACCAACGACCCCTTCGTTCTCAGCCTGCGTTCTCACTGGTGGAGGTTGCTCTGGCGCTTGCGGTGGCGAGCCTGGCCATCATGTCGGTGTTGGGGTTGATGCCGATGTTGATGAATTCGGAAAGGGAGAACACGGCGACGAGTGTGTTCCCGGCGATGTGTTCACAGGTCATGGGGAAATTGCGTGATGAAGCTTATCCTGCCGCGCTGCCGGAAGAGGTCCGTTTGATGTTTTTTACCGACCAGGGCACGCTGACTGGGAATCCGACGGATGCCGTTTATCGATGCGAGATTTCTCATCGGCCCCTGCCGGTGGAGGCCGCAAGAAGTGGTGGTTCCAATGCGCCGACACCCGGGCACCACTGTCACCTGGTAGAATTGAAATTCCGCTGGCCGGTGGGTGCATCGGCGGGAGATGTTCGAATTTTCCATGCCACTCTAGCCAATGACTGACCCCAATTCCATTCCCGAATCAAACACCCAGACGCGCCGGACCCAACGAGCAGGACCTTTCAGCGAGAAGGGTTTTACCTTGGTGGAAATTATGGTGGCTTCCGGGGTGCTGGGGCTGTTGCTGATTTCACTGGCTCAAGTTGCCAGCACGGTGGCCGATACCTGGAGCTCCGGTCATGCCCGGGCCGAGCGTCGTCAACATGGTCGTGCCATCGTTGATTTTATTGGCAAGGAGTTGCGATCGGCGGCGCTGCCGGTGCATCGGGAGGTGTTGAGTGGCAAGGCGGATTTGCAGTTCATGCTCAATCCGACCCAGGTGAGTTCGGAATTAAAAAATCCGCATGCTTTGTTCTGGCAGGCACCGGTGGCAACGGACACTGGGCATGGGTCCTTGGCCAAGCTGGGTTATTTTGTGCGATGGGATGGCAACAAGCCGATGTTATGTCGTTTGTTCATCAATCCGAATGACAGCAACTACCTGATTTATGATGAGGAGAAGATTGGTTCATGGATGAACGCAGGCATCAGCCAGTCGGGGACACCAACCTTGCAGAATGGATGGGTTGGACTCTTTGCGGAGAATGTGCTTGGCTTCTGGGCGCGCTGTCTTGATCGCAATGGTCAACCTATCACCCAGACAGGGGGGGAAGGGCTATTTGATTCGAGAGTCAGTTATACCAGCACCGTGGAAGGGGAGGCGACCACTTATCAGGCGCCGGTGCTGCCTTTCAGTGTGGAGATTTCCATTGTCATGGTGGATTCACGTTCGGCATCTCGATTTAACGCGGGAGTCAAGACGGCGATCATGGACATGGCAAGCCGGGCAGGCACGGTCAATGCCGCCACCTTTATTGAGGCGTTGAAAACCGCGTCGGCGCAAGATAGCAAGATGCTTCCGGTGTTGCGCAGTGCGGTGCCTTACCAAATGCAAGTTTACCTGGAGAATTCGCCATGAAGTTCAAAAGAGATGGGTTCCTGTCAGGGCGTTGCGGGGGAGCGGCGCTGATCATGACGGTGATTTTGCTGGCCTTGATCACCGTCATGGTGATGGGGTTTGCGAATCTGGTGCGGAATGAAACGGCGTCTGCCAGCTCCCATCAAGGGCGGGGGCGGGCACTGCTTTTTGCTCAGATGGGCACGGACATGGTGACTTCGACCCTGCGCAATTTGACGGCTGACCCCTCACTAACTTGGGCGAGCCGGCCTGGCGCACTTATCACTGCATTGCCTGAACATCCTACTAAACTGGTGGTGCAAACGGATTTGCATTCAGGCATGCCTTCAGCGCGTTTGCTTGATGTCACATCTGATGTTAAAGAGATCTTTCGCCCGGCCAACCTGAATGTGTCGACGCTGCATGACAATGGCAGCCATCTTATTACGGACCAGAGTTTGGCTGGTGGTTCTTCGCCGATTTCATTGCCATTGCGTTGGGTTTATCTTCGCCAGGATGGTTCGGTGGATTTTGCTGAGGAACCGGATTTGACGGACGAGGACAACCCCGTCACCGGACGTTTTGCTTATTGGGCGGATGATGAATCGAGCAAGGTGAACATCAACACGGCGTGGAAACGCAACGCCCCTGGGGACAGTAATACGGCGGAGAACTACAATTCGTTTTTTCCGACGCATCCCAGCGGTGTTGATCTGGCCAGTGTGTTTGCGGAGGCGGATTCTTCTCTTGATGCAGAGGCGGCGCGATTGAAGGCCGACTTTCTGCATGCTTACATTACTCCCAATCATCGTTATACCGACATGGCCGGCAGTGCGGGACGGTTCTTTAATGATCTTTCGGAAATGCGCCGGTTGGACCATCTGCCAGGGTCGCCTGGTGGGTTTGCGACGGCGTTGTCGAATTCGAAGTTTCAGCTCACGCATTACAATCATGATCCTGATACGACGTTTTTTAATGAGCCGCGATTTGTGCTTACCACGCAAGAAAAGTATGCGCCGCGCAATCCAGATGGAACGCTGATGAGAGATGCGAACGGGGTTCCTTATTTTCTTGATATTCTTAATGTGGCGAACAGCGATCCGGGCGAGGCGTCCAGTCAGAATCTTAGCCGGGTGAAACTCGACAAGACGATTCGCAAACTCATCACCTATCTTCAGCGGGTGGACTGGCCGATGACATCGAACGAGACGGCCAGTCTTCAGTCGAAATATTATCCCGGGACCAATGAGCTGCGGCTGACGCAACTGGCACTTAACATTCTGGAGTATGTGCGTAGTGCGGAGTCGTCTTTGGATCTGGTGGAGCCAATCCGGGGGATTATTGATTTGCCGGGCACTTATGGAACACCTGGTGCTTTTGTTGCCAATGCGCATGTTTCGGGGGTTATCAACGTAGGGTCCGGTGTGGCGAATATTTATAAAGGCAGCACGAGGAATCTTTTTATCACGGAGGTGTCGGCCTGGGTGGGAGATACTCCGGTGGTGCGTGGGGGAAATAACTACTGGCCTTGTGAATTGTTTTGCGAGATACACCTGCCTAAGCATGGCGGGCTGGAACAGATTAACTTGGCGGACGTGGATGGGAAGATGGTTTCGGTGGGATTTTCCACTTATCTGAAAAGTCCGGGTGAGTTCTTTTCACCGGATACCTTCGCGACTTTTACGGGGAAATACATTCCCTGTCATGCCACCACCATCATGGGGGGGAATACGATGATTGGGGCGGGGGAATACCGGGTGGTGCGACTTAAGACGGTGATCCGAATCAACAACAGGCCCACGACGATGCCGTTGCGACTGGGGTTGGCGTTGGGTCCTAAATTGACTCCTTCGCAGGTGGCGACTGAAGGGGTTCCTGATCCGGGTTCGGTGGTCAATCATGCGCGGCGGCTGGAGTTGGTGCCGGTGGGGCAGACCTTTACGATGACTTTGGATGGCGCTTCTGTCAGTCCAGAGAGCATCAGATCTTATGAGGTGACGGAATACAATGTGAACAGTGTGGCGCGCAGTTGGACTCATGATGAAAACGGCGTGCTGCTCCCGCGGTTGGATCATAGCTTTGGAAATGTGAACCAGCGGACGCTGGGTATCTTGGGGAAAGAGGCTTCCTCCTTGACGTTCCTTCCTACGGGTGCACCTGAGCTTGATGTCGACAAGGATGGTAAGTTGACGGACGTTGGGTTACGCATGCCGTATCCCAAAGGCCATGCGAAAAATCCTCATGGCATTGTGTATTCAGCGGGCGAGTTGGGGTTTATTCATACAGGGATTGAATCGAACCGGAATGCGACCACGGGTGGTGTGCCGTTTCGCACGTTGAGGCTGCAACCCAGCAGGCACGACACTTCGGTGGTGCCGGACTGGGCTTTTATGGATTTGTTTTCGGCTCCGGTGGTGGTTCCCAATGCGGTGCGGACGGTGTTTGCTCCGAATGATTCGGCGGTGGCGGGTCGGGTGAATGTGAACGCCTTGGTGGAGCCGTATGCGGACGTGACTCGGCACCCGCAACTCGCGGGTTCATTGGAACGTAATCTGCCGCTGATTGCCTTGCTTGCTGGGGTGCCAAATCCATCGGAGACGGATGAGGATCGGTTGTTAACCACGGAGCAGGCCAGGACAATTGCCGAGAACATTTATTTTCGTAGGCTGGCGAGCGGGGGGAAGAATTATGGTTATGCGGGGGCTTATGATTCGCCGGGAGAGATTGCGGAGATTGAGGGGGTGGCGGATCAGGGGGAGTTGTCGGAGTCGGTGCTGCGGGGGATTGCGAGTCTTGTGACGACGCGTGGCAGTGTGATCAGCATTTATACGATTGGTCAATCATTGCAACAGACGCGAAGCCGGGAGCTGATGGTGACGGGTGAGCAGCGACAGCGCACGATGTTGGAGGCGTTGCGCGAGTTGGATCCGACGACGGGTTTGGCGACGCAGGTGAGGTTCCGGAAGGTTGGACACAATGATTTGTATCCGTGACCGGGGGGGAGGGAATGGAGCCTCCTTGCGTCGGCTGCTACGGGTTAATCAACTGAAGCGGCCGGTGATGTATTCTTCGGTTTGTTTCTGGCCGGGGTTCTGGAAAAGCTGAAGAGTGGGGGCGTATTCGATCAGTTTGCCAAGGTAGTAGAAGGCGGTGCGGTCGGAACAGCGGGTGGCTTGTTCCATGTTGTGGGTGACCATGACGATGGTGAACTCACTTTTCAACTGCACGATGAGTTCTTCGACCTTGGCGGTGGCGATGGGGTCGAGGGCGGAGCAGGGTTCGTCCATGAGGATGATCTCGGGACGGACGGCGACGGCGCGGGCGATGCAGAGACGCTGCTGCTGACCGCCGGAGAGGCCGAAGGCGCTGGTTTGGAGGCGGTCTTTGACTTCGTCCCAGAGGGCGGCGCCTCGGAGGCTGGTTTCAACGGCTTCATCGAGGATGTTTTTGTCTTTAACGCCGGCGATGCGGAGTCCGTAGGTGATGTTGCCGTAGATGCTGTCGGGGAAGGGGTTCGATTTCTGGAACACCATGCCGACGCGTTTGCGCAATTCGGTGATGTCCTGGGTGGGGCGGTTGATGTCGTCGCCGTCGATGGAGAGGGTGCCGGAGGTGACGCGGGCACCGACGACCATGTCGTTCATACGGTTGATGCAACGCAGCACGGTGGACTTGCCGCAGCCGGAGGGTCCAATGAAAGCAGTGACCTGGCGGGGCGGAATGTCGAGGTGGATGTCGTAAAGCGCCTGCTGGGTGCCGTAGGAAAAGTTCACATGGTCGAAGCGGATTTTGGCTTCGGCGGCAGGTGTCGGGGTCGATTCGGACATCGCGGAACTGGGGCGGGCTTTGGTTTGTGGAGGTGATTCAATGGTGGCTTGCATGGCGGTCGGGTCAACTAAAGAGTCCGGAGATGTAGGCCTCGGTTTTTTTCTCGCGTGGGGCGGTGAAGATCTGGCTGGTCGCGCCGTATTCGATGAGCTGGCCCATGAACATGAAGGCGGTGTGGTCGGAACAGCGGCTGGCCTGCTGCATGTTGTGGGTAACGATGGCGATGGTGAACTCTTTCTTGAGGTCGAGCATCAGTTCTTCGATCTTCAACGTGGCGATGGGATCGAGTGCGGCGCAGGGTTCGTCCATGAGGAGAATCTGCGGCTGGTTGGCAATGGCGCGTGCGATGCAGAGGCGTTGCTGCTGACCACCGGAGAGGCCGTAGGCGCTTTCCTGGAGGCGGTCTTTGACTTCGTCCCAGAGGGCGGCGGAACGGAGGGAGCGCTCGACGACTTCGTCGAGTTCCTTCTTGCCGTTGCGACCGGCGACGCGGAGGCTGAAAACGACGTTTTCGTAGATGGTTTTCGGGAAGGGGTTGTATTTTTGGAACACCATGCCGACACGTTTGCGCAAGCTGATGACTTCGACGGTGGGATCATAGAGGCTGGTGCCGTCGATGCGGATGTCGCCTTCGTGATGGACGCCGTCGATGAGGTCGTTGAGGCGGTTGAGGTTGCGGAGAAGCGTGGATTTGCCGCAACCGGAGGGACCGATGAGGGCGGTGATTTCGCGTTCTGGGATGTCCATGCAGACATCGAAGATGGCTTGTTTGGCACCATAGTAGAAGTTGAAGTGGTCCACTTCAATCATCTTGGGATTGCAGTAGTCGGACGGCGCGGAGGAGCTCATGCTGCTGGAAGGCGAAGTTTGAGTGGCCGGTGGTGGATTAGAAAGTGCTGGCTGCATATTTCTTGCGGAGATTGTTACGGATGCGGATGGCGGCTACGTTCATGATGACCACGAGGAGGATGAGGAGCATGGTGGTGGCAAACACCATGGGTTTGGCGGCCTCGGAGTCGGGTGATTGGAAGCCGAGGTCATAAATGTGGAAGCCAAGGTGCATGAACTTGCGTTCGGCGTGAATGAAGGGGGCAGTGAGGTCAAGGGGCAGGGAAGGGGCGAGTTTGACGACGCCGACGAGCATGAGCGGGGCGACTTCGCCGGCACCTCGGGCCATGGCAAGGATGACGCCGGTGAGGATGCCTGGGAGGGCACTGGGAAGAACGACGCGCTGGATCATCTGCCATTTGGAGGCTCCACAGGCGAGCCCGGCTTCGCGAACTCCGCGTGGGACTGCAACCAGGGCTTCCTCGGTGGCGACGATGACGACCGGGAGGGTGAGGAGGGCGAGGGTGAAGGAGGCCCAGAGGACACCGCCGGTGCCGAAGGTCGGGGTGGGGAGTGCGGAACTGAAGAAGAGCTGGTCAACGCTGGCTCCGACGAAATAGACGAAGAATCCGAGGCCGAAAACACCAAACACGATGGAAGGGACACCGGCGAGGTTGTTGACGGAAATGCGCACGGACTGGACGAGAAGTCCTTGTTTGGCGTATTCGCGGAGGTAGATGGCGGCAATGACTCCGAGCGGGGTAACGAGAACGCTCATGAGGATGGTCATGACGAAGGTGCCGAAGATGGCGGGGAAGATGCCGCCCTCGGTGTTGGCTTCCCGCGGTTCGTCGACGATGAAGTTCCACAGGCCTTGGATGAAGTGGCTGACCTTGCCGAGGAAGCTAAGATCGTTGGGCATATAGTAGTGGACGATCTCGCCGATGTGCTGGGTGCGTTCGGTGTTGTCGGCCAGTTTGTAGACGAGGGTGTTTTCGTGCTGGCGGGCGCGAAGCGCCTGGGCTTCCTTGGCAAGAACCTCGTAGTCGGCCTGGAGGGCCGCGCGCTTTTCAGTAATTTCGGCGAGCTTCTGTTGTTTGTTCGAATCGTTGCCCTGGGTGAGGACTTTTTCGTCGAGTGCGAGGCTGGAGAGCTTGTTGTTGATTTTGCCGATCTTGCCCTTTTCGACCTTCTTGATCTCGCCGCGGCGATTGTTGACCTCTTTGACGACGCGTTTGAATTCGGTCTGAAAGGTCGGGTCGGTGGCGGAGATCACCCTGCCATCGACAAGTTTGAGGGAGACGGGGAAGAAGATGGAATCACCGTATTCCAAACGTTCGGCCATGTAGATGCCGGAGGGTTTGGTCTGGTTGCTGATGCTGTTGACATCGAGGTAGCGGAAACCGTTGCCGTAGGCGTCTTTGTTGCCGGTGAAGAAAAGGTATTCCTGGACGATTTCGCCGGGTTTGGTGGGGTCGCGCCGTTCCTGGGTTTTGCGGACCTCACCGGCAATGACTTCAGCCTTGCCATTGGCAGTGGTGGTAAACTGCAGGACTTCGCGGGGCCAGAAGACCACGAGCCCTTGGATGAGGATGAGCAGCATGAGGCTGATCACCATGATGATGCCGGTGGTGAGTCCAAGGGCGGAAAGCCAGACGTTGGTTTCACCGAGCTGGGAGTTGGAGACACGGGCTCCGGGAACGCCGAATTTTGGTTTTGCGATGTCGTGCATGAAGGGGACGTGCTGAAAGGTTTCGCGAAAGGTTGGGTGCGTGCGTTGCGGTGGGGGTTAGACGAGCTTGAATTTTTCGCGCAGGCGATGACGCATGATTTCGGCGACGGTGTTGAGGGCGAAGGTCAACATGAAGAGCACCATGGCACCGAGGAAGAGAACTCGGTAGTGGGTGGAGTGGACGGGGGCTTCGGGGAGTTCCACGGCGATGTTGGCGGAGAGCGTTCGCATGCCGGTGAAGATGCTCATGTCGATGATTGGAGTATTTCCGGCGGCCATCACGACGATCATGGTTTCTCCAACGGCGCGACCGAAGCCGATCATCAGGGCGGAGAAGATACCGGCGGAGGCAATGGGCAGGACGATGGTGCGGACCATTTGCCAGCGGGTGGCACCGAGGGCGAGGGAGGCGGCCTTGAGTTGTGGCGGGACGTTGCTGAGAGCGTCTTCGGTGATGGTGAAGATGATGGGGATGACAGCGAAGCCCATCATGAAGCCGACGCTGACGCAGTTACGCTGGTCGTAGGGAGTGCCGGTGACGTTGGGCCACCAGAGGCGGAAGTCGGCGATGGAACGACCGGTGCCGGGATCAGTGACCACGAACGCCCAGCTTTCGAGCCATGGTCCGAGCGACCAGGCGATCCAGGCGAGGAGAGCCATGGGGATGAGGAGCAGGAGGTATTCGCTGCCGACGGGGACTTTGGCGCGGACACCGACAGGGAGTTTGGTGTAGACGAGGCCGAGGATCATGACGCCGATGGGCAGTGAGATGATGGTGAGCAGGATGGAGGGGATTTTGTCCTCAATGAGCGGGGCAAGCCAGAGACCGGCAAGGAAACCAAGAACGACGGAGGGGAGGGAGGCCATGATCTCCATGGCGGGTTTCACGATGGTCTTGATGCGCTGGGGCAGGAAGTTGGCGCTGTAGATGGCGGCGAGGAGAGCGATGGGGACCGCGAAGATGAGGGCATAAAAGGTGCCTTTGAGGGAACCGACGATGAGGGGAATGAGGGAAAGTTTGGGTTCGAAGTCGTCGGTGCCGGAGGTGGACTGCCAGGTGTATTCGGGCTGGCTGGCACCTTCATACCAGATTTTGCCGAAGAACGCCCTGATGCCGGATTCGGGGTGTGGGTCGTGGTAGAGGTAGCGGTGCAGGGTGCCTTCGGTATCAAGGAAGAACAGGTGCTCGCACTTGCTGTCGAGGATAGCGTCCTTGATCTGGAAGGGGAGCTTCTTTTCCCAGCGCACGGATTCGGAGGTGGTGTGGCGCATGGAGACGTAGTCGCCTCCGGCGCTCATGAACACCTTGTTGCGGAGGCTGTTGGCGAAGAAGGTGGTGGCGTTTTCGAGTTTTGGGAGGGTTTTGATTTGACCGTAGAGACGCTGGGTTTGTTTGATGCCCTCGGGGTTGGTGATTTCCTGGTTGTAGAGGCTCCAGACTTCCTGGTGGCCTTCCATGCTGGTGACGACGACGGAGACGTCGCCAAAGACGAAGCCGATGCTGGCGATGCGTTTGTCTTCGAATTCGCTGAACGGCTGAAGTTCCTGGCGGAGCTGGAGGTTGGTGCCGTTGGTGATGTGGAAGTAGTAGAGGCGGCCTTCGGTGTCGGTGACCATGACGCTGTCGCCGACGTTGGAGGCCATGATGCGGTCGGGTTTGCCTTTGAGGAAGGGGGTGAGGTCGAAGTTGCCGCCAACGGTGGGGGCGCTGGAACCCATGAGGCCGCGCCGGGAGACGATGGTCATGGCGTGGACTTGGGGGGTGCCGTCGACATCTTGAACGGCGGCGAGGACTTTGGCGGCTCCGCCATCGCCGTAGGAGACGGTGGTGAGGGGTTTGCCGGGGACGCCGAGCGGGTAAAATTCTTCCATGGTCACTTCGGCGGTGATGGCGGGAAGGTCGTCGGCTTTGACGGCGAGCTGGCTTTTGTAGCCGACACGGAAGGAGCCGATGCGGCCATCGGTGGTGCCGATGACGACGCGGTTGTGGCGGGCTTCGAGTTTGATGGCGTTGGATATGACGCCTTCGGGAAGAGGCACGGGCATTTCCTCGAGTCGGGCGTCTTTGGCTTCGAGGTCGGCGAAGCGGAGGGAGTTGCCGTCGAAGAAGAAAGGTTTACGAGCCCACTCGTCGACGCCGATGACGCCCTTGCCGGTGATGCCAAGGGGGAAAGATTTTTCCTCATGAGCCTCGGCACCGCCGAAGAGCGGGAGGATTTCCATGAGGATGAAAAAGAAGATGCCGAAGACGGCAACGATGATGCCAAGGCCGCCAATCTGGATGGCGCGGGTCATGAAACGGTCGAGCAGCAGGGTGCTTTTGGAGGCGAGGAAGCGCTCGGGCACGGGGCGGGAAGAGGTCGGCGACGGCTGGTCAGGCATGACGTGTTGGCGAAGTGGGAGTGTTGGGAGAGAGGTAGGGATGGGGAGCTTGGATCCGATCATCCAGCCGGATGGAAGTGGGAGAAAACATCGGCCAGCGTGGAAGCTGGCCGATGCAGAAGGAAGTGATTACTTCACGAATTTGACGGACTCTTCGGAGACCGCAGCTGGGATTGGGAAGTAGCCGTCTTTGATGACGATTTCCTGACCGGCTTTGGACACGACGTATTTGATGAACTCTGCGGTGAGAGTGTCAGCAGGAGCGTCGGGTTTGCGGTTGATGTAGAGGTAGAGGAAACGGGCCAGTGGGAAATCACCGCTGATGCAGTTCTCGTAGCTGGCTTCGAAGAACTTACCGTCTTCAGTGCCGAGGGGCACGGCGCGGACGCCGGAGGTCATGTAACCGATGCCCGAGTAACCGAGGCCGTAGATGTCGCTGGAGATGCCTTGCACAACGGCGGAGGAACCTGGCTGCTCTTTGACGGTGTTTTTGAAGTCACCTTTGGCAAGAGCGACTTCTTTGAAGAAGCCGTAGGTGCCGGAGGCGCTGTTACGTCCGTAAAGGCTGATGGCGCGGCCTGCCCAGTCGGAAAGACCAACTTGGTCCCAGGTGGTGATGTCCTGGCCACCGGCTTTGCGGGTGCTGGAGAAGATCGAGTCAACTTGGGCAAGGGTGAGGCCTTTGATTGGGTTGTCCTTGTGGGCAAACACGGCAAGGGCGTCAACGGAGACTTTGATTTCAGTTGGCTTGTAGCCGAACTTTTTCTCAAAGGCGTCGATTTCTTCAGCTTTCATGGCGCGGCTCATAGGAGCGATCTGGGCGGTGCCTTCGATCAGCGCAGGAGGGCCGGTGGCGGAGCCTTTGCCTTCGATCTGCACGTTGACGTTAGGGTAGAGGGCGTTGAAGCCTTCAGCCCAGAGGGTCATGAGGTTGTTGAGGGTATCGGAACCGATGGAGTTGAGGTTACCAGAGACGCCGGAGACCTGTTTGTATTCGCCGATGGCGGCGTCAACGGTAGGCTTTGCAGCCTGAGCGAAACCTGCGACGCCAGCGATAGCGAAGAGGGGAAGAATAATATTGGGTTTCATGCTGTTTATATTCAGTCTTGTGTTTGGTGAACCGGATGGTTCCGGCACCCCGCATCAATCGGGAAACGGGGCACAGGGGCAACCGGGGGAGGGTGAACAAAACGTCACAGAGGGGGTTTTACGTAGGTAGATTTGGGGGTGGAATGTCACACAACGCGGGGTTGGGTAGAGGCGTGTAAAACGAAAAATCGTGTTCGTCCGATGAGGGTTGAACACGATTTTTGGGAGAGTTCGAGGCTCGATCCGAGCCTTGGATTCGGGAGGGAAAAGGCCCGGGACGGGCCTGCTACTTTTATATCAACCTTCGTTCCAGAGGATGTGGGTGCCGGATTTGCCGGCGCAGACGACGTCTTTTTTGCCGTCGCCATTGAGGTCAACCACACGGATTTGCAGGCCGATGCCGGGTCCGCCTTCGGCGATGGTGAAGCGCTTGAAGGTTTTGGTCTCCTTGTTCCACTTGAAGTAGTAGATCACGCCGGGGTCGTTGTCGCCGGGGTCGTTGCCGCTGTGTCCGCGCACTCGGCGACCGGTGATGAGTTCAGGCTGGCCGTCACCGTCGATGTCTTCCCATTCGAGGGAGTGGGGTTGGGAGAATTTGTTGTCGATAAGATGGGTGCGCCAGTTGGTGCTGCCGTCCTTGTTGTCGTCGCGACGTTCCTCCCACCAGAGGCCGTAGTTGTGACCATCGCCCCAGATGATGTCGGCGCGACCGTCGCCGCTGAGGTCGACCACCTGCATGGGGCAGCTGGCGTGGACAAAGGTGAAGTCGTTGTGGAGTTTCCAAGGCTGGGTGGTGGCGTCTTTGGCGGGGCGTTCATACCAGCCATTTTTGAAGATGATGTCTTCCAGTCCGTCGCCATTGATGTCGCCGAAACCGAGGCCGTGGCCATTGGTGGATTTGCCGGCGGGGTGGATGATCCACTGCTGCATGGCGGGTTCGCCTTTGTCGTTTTTGATCAGTTTGTAGCAGGCCATGGGGTTGTCGTCGTTCCAGGAGTTGACGACGAATTCGGGGATGCCGTCGCCGTCCATGTCGCGGAAGGTGGTCCACTCGTTTTGCTGGAGTTTGGTGTCGATGAGCACGTGTTTTTCCCAGGGCGTGCCGTTGGCAAGGCCTTCGGTGCCGGGGTTTTTGAACCAGGAAATTTCTCCATCCATGAAGGAACCGCTGACAATGTCGATCCAGCCGTCGCCGTCGACGTCATAGGCGTGCTCGGCGTTGTTGGTCATGTAGTCCTTGCCGAAGGGAAGCAGTCTGCGGAGGGGTTTTTTCTCGGTGAAATCGGGTCCGGCATACCAGTATTCACCGGCGCTGATGTCAAGTTTTCCGTCCTTGTTGTAGTCGGCCACGGCGCAGCCTTCATTGTTGTCGACGTGGAGTTGCTGGACGCGGAATTTGAGGCCGGCGGGTTTGGCGTTGGCGTTTTGGGCGTGGGCAAACGTCAGCGGCGAGCTGAGAGCAATGGTGAGGAGGGCGGCGTGGCGGAATTTCATGGAGATGAGTGTATCAAAACGCTTTTCAGCGGGGCTGTCATGCTTCAAAATGATTTTTCAATCGAATCACCTCATCGCACCCATCTCTCTCATGTTTCATAATGTTTATTTTTGGCTGAAGGCGGACACGACGTCGGAACAACGCTCGATGTTCGAATCGGAATTGATCAAGTTGAAGGAGATTCCTTATCTGGTGCATGGTTTTGTGGGCAAACCAGCGCCGACGGAGGAACGTCCGGTGACGGATCATAGTTTTGATTATTCACTGACGCTGCACTTCAAGAATCTGGAGGATCACGATCATTACCAGACGAAGTGTGAACGTCATCTGCACTTTGTGGAGGTGTGCAGGCCGTTGTTTGACCGGGTGGTGGTGTATGACACCTCGCCGATTCATTGATGGGGACGGGCCGCGCCGTTGTTATCTGCAATCCGAAAATCCCAGATAGGTGAAGTCGGCTTAAGTAAGCGAACGTTGACTGAGACCACCCGATTTCAACGTCATGCTTACCTCAACCGTTTGTCCTAGGATCGATCCACGCTTGTTGGTTCTACTCTGGCTTGTCTTTTTCTCGTGCTGGTCGTTCCTGGCCGCGCACCCAGATCACTCCGTCAACCAGCGCGGTGTGGTCAAACCTGTTCCATCCACCCAGGCCGCACCCGCTGATGCGACGGTTACGATCACCATTGAGGGTGACAAACGTGTCATTACCGCCAACGGCCTGCCTGACCATGCCACCGGTCGCTTCCCCAATCGGGACAATCCACACCGCATCACCGCCCAGCGCTATCAGTTCACGGTGCCGCTCTCGCCTGTTCCTGCCCCCCAACCTGTGCCACTCGTGCGCCAGCCTTTCGGCATCGCGCTCAACGGTGTTGTCTTCGATCCCGGCACGGCTGAGACTTGGCAAAACGACCGCGACTCGGGCTGGCACTACGAGGCGCTTGGAAGTGCGTTTTCGCTCGGTCTAGACACGAATCACGGTCACGTGCAGCCATCGGGAGCCTATCACTATCATGGCATTCCGGTCGCTCTGCTTGAACGCCTCTCCGGCGGACGACCGGGTCTCACGCTCCTGGGATGGGCAGCCGACGGATACCCAATTTACGGTCGCTGGGGTTACCGCGATGCACGGGATGCCGCCACCGAGATCGTTGTCCTGCGCTCCAGTTACCGCCTCAAATCCGGCTTGCGTCCGACCTCGAACGGGCAACCCGGATGCACCTACGATGGGGTTTTCATTGAGGATTTTGAGTTCGTCGCTGGCTCCGGCGATCTCGACGCGTGCGGAGGCCGCTTCGGCGTCAGCCCCGAGTTTCCGAAGGGCACCTATCATTACGTGCTCACTGATGACTTTCCTTTCGTCCCGCGCCTCTTTTACGGAACGCCGGATCCGAGTTTTGCCCGTCGTGGTGGCCCTGGCCCGAACAACGCCCGCCGCCCGCCGCCTCGCGGCAACGCGCCTTGATGCCTTCATTTCATTGATGGCGCCTCCGTTCTGGAGGGGAAGCCGGGAATCGAATGTCCGCGATACTTTTTCAAGGGGTGATGGCCCAGGCGCTGACGCGGCTGTTGGTGAATTCGGCCCATTTACGCTCAAAAGGGAGGTAGGTGACGGTGGGCTGGTAGTAGATGCCTATGTCGTGGTAGTAGGGATGGCCATAGC
Organism: Phragmitibacter flavus; assembly: GCF_005780165.1. NCBI lineage: Bacteria > Pseudomonadati > Verrucomicrobiota > Verrucomicrobiia > Verrucomicrobiales > Verrucomicrobiaceae > Phragmitibacter > Phragmitibacter flavus. The sequence goes on from NZ_VAUV01000007.1 coordinate 89,835, forward strand.
CATGGTAGCCGCCGCCGTATCCATAACCATAACCGAGGCTGGTGCTGTGGACGGCATCATAACCGGCATAGCTCCAACGTTCGGTTTTGGTGCCTTGACGACTGCCACCAGATTTGCGGTTGGGGTTACCCCAGGCAAGGAAGACGGCCTGTTTGCTCATGCCTTCGGAGATTTGGCCGGTGGCGACGAGGCGTTTCTGGGACTCAGGAAGATCGTTGTAGATTTGCGGGTTGTGTTCAATGCGTTTGGCGATGGGAGACACGCAACTGGCCAGCAACAAGGCACAAAGAGCGGGGAGAAGGTAAACAATGTTCTTCTTCATGGGATAGGATTTTCGATTTGCGGAAGTTGCACGCGAAATGAGCATTACGTCAAGAGGATAGACCGAGGTGGGGGTGTTCTGTTCACTTCCCCGCGCGAGGCAGTGGAAAAATTTGGCAGCGTTGACGGGCAGGTGTTAGGGTGGAGGGAATGTCGCTTACACATATCAATGAACAGGGCAAGGCCAGCATGGTGGATGTGTCTGCAAAGCCGGTGATGGCGAGGGAGGCAGTTGCCAGGGGGCGGATTCAGTTGCAGGCGGCCACGTTGGAGTTGATCCGGCAGAATGAAATCAAAAAAGGTGATGTGCTGGCGGTGGCACGGATCGCGGGCGTCCAGGCGGCGAAGCAGACGGCGAATTTGATTCCGTTGTGTCATCAGTTGCCGCTGAGCAAGGTGGGGATGGACTTCGAGTTTGAGGAAGACGGGATCAGCGTGACGGCGGTGGCGAAGACGGCGGCACAAACAGGGGTGGAGATGGAGGCGTTGACGGCGGTTAGTGTGGCGTTGCTGACGATCTACGACATGTGCAAGGCGGTGGACAAGGCGATGCGGCTTGACGGAGTGCATTTGGTGAGCAAGACGAAGGAAGTCATTGAGTGAGCTGCCTAATTTTATGAATGCTGTTTTCCAAAGTCCGCTGGTTGGTATCGCTGCCAATGTTGCACCGATCCTAGTGGGAATCGTGACGGTGTCGGATCGTGCGAGTGCCGGTGAATACGAGGACCAGGCGGGGCCGGCGTTGCAGGGAGTGGTGGAACAGCGGGGATGGAAGGTGTTGGCGCAAGCGTTGGTGCCCGATGAGATCGGCATGATTCAACAAGCTGTGAAGTCGCTGGCGGCGCAGGGATGTGGCTTGGTGTTGACGACCGGTGGAACGGGCATGGCGGAACGCGATGTGACACCGGAGGCGTTGCGTGGGTTGATGCGGGTGGAGTTGCCGGGTTTTGGGGAGTTGATGAGGATGAGGTCAGTGGCGTTGACGCCGAATGCGATTTTGAGCCGTTGTCTGGCGGTGGTGGTGGAGGATGCGCTGGTGATTGCACTGCCGGGCAAACCGCAGGGGGCGGTGGATTGTTTGGGGTTTGTGTCAGGAGCGGTGCCGCATGCGGTGAAACTGGCGCGGCGTGAACCCACCAGTTGCTGAAGCAGCATTGAAAACCGAGGCATGAATGCACACGCTGAAACTTTTGGCATCAACACCCGGGGCAAAGGGACGTATGAAATCACCGAGCTGGCACAGCGGGTGGTGCGGGCCAGTGGGATACGGACTGGAACAGCCACGGTGTTTGTGCAGCACACGAGTTGCAGTCTGGTAATTTTCGAGAATGCGGATCCATCGGCGCGGACCGATTTGCATGCGTATTTCGATCGCCTGGTTCCAGAAGATGCGCCGTATTTTGTGCATACTCATGAAGGCCCGGATGACATGCCGAGTCATTTGCGCATGGTGCTGACAAGGACCAGTGAAGTCATCCCGGTGGTGAATGGGGAACTGGCGCTGGGGACCTGGCAGGGATTGTTTTTGTTTGAGCATCGGCGGGCACCGCATGAGCGAAAGATCGTGGTGTCTGTTTTGGGAGTTTGATTCCTCAATTTTCGCGGTAATGGATGGCATGACAGATGATCTGAGCAGGTCGATGATTTCACCCACGCGCACGATTGACGAGTTAAAGGAGCTGCGGGCGTTGACGGGGGATGAGGAAGGGGCGCAGCGGCTCGCGTTTACGGATACCTGGGTGGTGGCAAGGTCGTGGTTAATGAGCAAGCTGCAGGAATTGCCGGTGGAAACGCATCGGGATGCGGCGGGCAATTTGTGGAGCACGCTGAAAGGGGAGTCGGAGAAGGCGGTGTTGATTGGCGGTCATATCGATTCCGTTCCGAACGGAGGCTGGCTGGATGGATCGTTGAATGTGCTGGCGGGATTGGAGGTGCTGAGGCGGGTCGCGGCGCAATACGATGGACGGCCTCCGGTAACGGTGAGGTTGGTGGATTGGGCGGATGAGGAAGGAGCGCGTTTTGGCATGAGTCTGTTTGGATCCTCGGCTTGCGCGGGGAGTCTGGATGTGGAGGTGGCGCGGGGATTGGTGGACAAGCAGGGGGTGAGTTTGCCGGAGGGTTTGCAGCGGGTTGGCATTGATTTTGAAAAGGTGAAGGAGAGTCATGCCGAGTTGGAAAATGCGGCGGCTTATGTGGAGTTGCACATTGAACAGGGACCGGTGCTGCTGGATCTGGATCTGCCGTTGGGTGCGGTGCTGGGGACGTTTGGGGTGGAGAGGAATGCGATCATTTTTCGAGGTCAGGCGGCGCATTCAGGAAGCACGCCGATGAATCGTCGCAAGGATGCTTTGCTGGCGGCGGCGAAGATGAGTTTGGAGATTTACAACATCGCGGAATTGCATGGCGGGGTTTGCACGATCGGGTCGTGTGTGACGAAGCCGGGGATTGTGACGAGTGTGGTGGAGGAGTGTCGGATCACGCTCGATCAAAGGCATCTGGATCCGGCTGCCTTGGCGGAGATGTTGAAGGATGCGCGGAAGGCGAGCGAGCGGTTTGCGACGGAAGGGAAGGTGGTGGTGGAATGGGAGCCGATCTGGTCGATCCCGCCGCGTCCGTTTGATGAGGCGTTGATCGATTTTTGTGATGAGGCGATCAGGGAGACGTGCGGGGTGTCGCATCGATTGCCGTCAGGGCCGTTGCATGATGCGGCGGAGATGGCGGGGGCGGGGATCCCGACGGTGATGATGTTCACGCAGAGTTTGCATGGGATCAGTCACAACAAGATCGAGGATACGAAAGAGGAGCACTTGGAGTTGGCGGTGCTGGCCTTGGACCGGTTGGTGGGCAAGGTGATGGAGAGGGTGGCCGCAGCGAGCTAAGAAGGACGCTCAGTCATCGCTGGCACGCCATTCGCGCTGGCGGGGTTTGCGGAACTGGGTGGGGCCGCCATTGGCTTTGCGTAGGGGGTCGAAGGCGGTGTCGGAACCGTCGGCTTTCATTTGATGCACGATACGAAGCAGTTCGCCAAGCCGACCTTTTGGCCAGGAGTTTTTGCTGGCAAACCAGCCAAGGTATTCGGCGGGGAGATCGTAGATGGGGACGCCATCGGGTGGGAAGGATGCAGGGCCGTATTTACCAAACGGCATGCGCATGGTGCCGATGGCTTTGAGGTCGTCCACCATGCGTTGTTGGATGTCGTCCATGGAGGCGCGATAGGTTTTTTTACATGCCGAACTCGGTGGCTTCTTCGCGTTCTTCGATCGGGGGCAAACTGGCATCGGCCTGCATGAGGGTGTAGGCGAGATGAGGGGTGTAAAGCTCGGGTTCGAGAAGGAAGGAGTCGTGGCCTTTGTCGGAGTGCGTGGTGATGTGCATCACGGGCACCTGACTAGTTTCGAGCGCGCGGACGAGTTCGGCCTGTTCTTCCGGGTAGAAGCAGAAGTCGGAGTCGATGCTGAAGACGAGCCATTTGTGTCCGGCGGCGGCGGAGATGGCGAAGAGTTGTTCAGTGGTTTCAACTCCGGCGGCACGCAGGGGATCGTAGCGAAGCCAGAGGTTGCAGATGCGCAGGTAGGTGTTGGCATCAAATCGTTTCACGAACTTGCGACCTTGATGAAGCATGTAGCTTTCCACATTGTGGCTGAGCTGATACCAGCCCAGGGCATTGTTGCGTTGCTGCACTTCGCCACGGGCGCGGCGCTCGATGGCATCGAGATGGACAAACGTTTTGTGGGAGATCATGCGTGCAAGAGCAAGGCCGAGTTCGGGCGCTTTGCTTTCGTCGTAATTGCCGCCCTGGAAGTGGGGATCGTTTTCAATCGCGAGGACCTGTTCAAAAACGGTGAGCCGACTGAGGACGGTGGTGCGCAGACCGCTGGCGCAGGAGATAACCAGGTGCACACGCTCAGGGAACATGGTGGCGAGGTTGAGCGTGAGGAGTCCGCCGATGGAGTTGCCGAGCACGGCGTGGAGTTTGTTGATGCCGAGTTGATCCAGCAATCGCACTTGGGAACGAACGACGTCGGCACTGGTGACTTGAGGGAAGTCGGGACCGTAGGGGTTGCCGGTGGCAGGGTTGATCGAGGTCGGACCGCTCGTGCCGTAACAACCGCCAAGGTAGTTGGCGCAAATGATGAAGAACTTGTCGGTGTCGAGCGCCTTGCCGGGTCCGATGAAGAGGTCCCACCAGCCGTGTTTGCAATCATCGGTCCAGCGCTGGCTGGTGCCGGGAACGCTTTCACAATAACCGGCGGCATGTTGTGTTCCGGAGAGCGCATGGAACAAAAGAATGGCGTTGTTTTTGCGGGCGTTGAGGGTGCCGTAGGTTTCGTAAGCGAGGGTGAGGTCATCCATCACGGAACCACTGTCAAAGGCGAACGGCTGGCCGGGCGTAGCGATGCGGGCGAACTGAGCCTGCGTGGTGAAGGAAACGGATGCTGACATGGAACGGGTAATGATGAATGGGATACGCAAGCGGGCAAGTGCAATCGCGGTGGGAGTTCCCGACGATCAAAGGCGGTGCGTCCAGAGGAGGCGTGGGGCCGAGGTTTTTTGATTAAATCAGCGGCAATTGAGCCGGGCTTCGTCGATTGAAAGTGTCAAACAAATGCCACTTTATCCGTGACCATTTCAAACAAATTAAGGAAAAAAGCAGAGCGAGTGGTTGGGTGACGGGAAGACAGGTCGGAACTTACTTTTTGAAAGTTTTTTATGATTATTTGAAAGCTCAAAAAGCAAGCAGAGAAATGTTTAAAATTTGCAAGGAATGGCTTGTTCAATGGCCAAGTCGCGCTACAAAAGAGGCATGATTTTTGAGAATTCTCTTCCGCGCTTGGGCAACAGTTCTGGGTCTCCCAGAGTGGAGTTGGTGGGGACGGGAATCGTTTTGTCGGCGCGTCGTGGGTAGGCGGTGAAGTGGACCGTTTGGAATTGAGAGAAAGTTGATCGGAGCGATTGCGTCATGGAAGAATCTTCTGCTGGCTGGTATCAGGGCGGCTCGAAACATCATCTCGAGATGATGTGGGAGCGCATCAGCCATTTGTTAAAAGAGCGTGTGGGCGGTCTGTTGTATGAGCGTTGGCTTGCGGATCTTCAGTTGCTGTCCCTGCAAGGCGGCAAAGTGGTTTTTGAGGTGCCGAGCATCATGCATGAATGCTGGATCTTGGACAACTTCATGCCGGTATTGGATGGGGTGTTGCATGAGGTGTTGGGCACCCGGTGTGAGGTGGAATTTGTCGCCGCCGAGGCGAAGGACCGGCGTTCGTCGCCCATGCCGGTGATGGAGGCGGCGCGTTCGATGGAATCGGCACCGGTGGTGAAGGAAGTGGTGGAACTGACGGCGGGTCCGTTGTTCCAGGGCGACCAGCGTTTGTTGAAGTCGATCAGCACGGCGGGGATCAATCATCGCAACTCGTTCGATACCTTTGTGGAGGGGCCAAACTGCTCCTATTCTTATGCGGTGGCGCGTGCGGTGGCGGAGAAGCCGGGCAAGACTTACAACCCGTTGTTTTTGCATGGTCCGGTAGGGCTTGGCAAAACGCATTTGATGCAGGCAATCGGCCAGGAAATTTTGCGCACCAAGTCGCGCAAGGTGGTGCGTTATGTGACGAGCGAATCGTTCACGAATGAATACATTGATGCGCTTCGGCACGGCAGTGTGACGGACTTTCGCAAGAAATATCGCAAGGTGGATGTGCTGTTGATTGATGACATCCAGTTCTTTGCGGGCAAGGGCAGCACCCAGGAGGAGTTTTTCCACACGTTTAACGATTTGTTCAACAACTTCAAACAGATCGTGCTGACCAGTGATCGTGCGCCGAGTGAGATTCGCAATTTGGAAAGTCGGTTGGTGTCCCGCTTTGAGTGGGGCATGGCGACGCAGATTGAGTCGCCGGATTTGGAGACGCGCATGGCGATCCTGAAGCAGAAGACCAGTTACTGGTCGGTGCCGGTGGAGGACTGGGTGCTGACGTTCCTGGCGGAGAACATTCGCACCAACATTCGCCGCCTTGAAGGGGCCTTGATGAGGGTGGCTGCGCACGTGTCGTTGAACACCGGTAAGCCGTTGACACCGCCAGTTTTGGAAGGGTTGCTGCGCGATATCTTGGAAGAGGCAGATGCAAAGAACATCACCATCGATTGGATTCAAAAAGTGGTGGCAGAGCATTTTGATGTGAGGCTTGCGGACATGACCGGCAAGCGACGCCCGGCGAACATCGCAGGTCCACGGCAGCTGGCGATGTATCTGGCGCGTGAGTTGACCAAGAGTTCTCTGGTGGAGATTGGCGAGGCGTTTGGTGGTCGCGATCACGGCACGGTGATTCACGCCTGCAAAGCGGTGGTGAAGCGTCTGGAGCAGGAGGAGTTTCGTCGTCTGGTGGGGCAACTGACTGAGAAGATCAAGCGAATCGGATGAGGCAAGGTGGGGGGAGACCTCCCCAAAGAGTGAAGCGTTTGGCGCTCTCGAAGTGCCATGCATGGCGCAAAAAAACCGTGCAGCTTGGAGGCTGCACGGTTGGCTCGAACCTGATGAAGTTTACTGCACTTTGATGCTGGGGAGATTCCAGATGTCTTTCGCGTATTCAGCGATGGTGCGATCGCTGGAGAAGAAGCCCATCCTGGCGGTGTTGAGGATGGCCATTTTGGTCCAGTGGGTTTGATCGGCGTAAGCGGCATCGACTTTGGCTTGGGTGTCGACATAATCGCGGTAATCGGCGCAAACGAGGAATGGGTCGCCATGGTCGAGGAGGCTGTTGCGCAGCGGCTTGAAGTCATCGGCGTTGCCGGTGAAGTAGTCGCTGGCGAGCCAGTCGATGGCGGCGCGCAGTTCGGCATCGGCCCAGTAGAAATCATAGGGGTTGTAGCCTTTGGCATACAATGCTTCGACCTGCTCGACGGTGAGGCCGAAGATGAAGATGTTTTCGTCGCCGACTTCGTCTTTGATCTCCACGTTGGCACCGTCGAGGGTGCCGATGGTGAGGGAGCCGTTCAGCGCAAGCTTCATGTTGCCGGTGCCGGAGGCTTCTTTTCCTGCGGTGGAGATTTGCTCGGAGAGGTCGGAGGCCGGGATGATTTTCTCAGCCAATGTGACGCCGTAGTTGGGGAGGTAGACGACCTTGATCTGGTTGTTGATGCGTGGGTCGTTGTTGACCTTCTCGGCCAGGGCATTGATGGCGTGGATGATGTTTTTGGCGAGGAAATATCCTGGCGCGGCCTTGGCACCGAAGATGAAGACCCGCGGTTGGATTTTCAGCTCGGGATTCTGCAGCAGTCGGCGATAAAGGGTGACGATGTGCAGCAAGTTGAGGTGCTGGCGTTTGTATTCGTGAAGACGTTTGATCTGGACGTCGAAGAGGGCGTCGGGACTGACTTCGTATCCGGTGAGCTTGAGGATGATTTCGCAGAGAGTGACTTTGTGGCCGCGTTTGATGTCGCGATAACGCTGCTGGAACTCTGGGTTGTCGGCGAAAGCTTCGAGGGCTTTCAATTTGGAGGCGTCCTTGGTCCAGTCGGTGCCGATGGACTCATTGATGAGGGCGGTAAGCTCCGGATTGCAGACCATGAGCCAGCGGCGGAAAGTCACGCCGTTGGTCATGTTGAGGAACTTGCCGGGATAGAGTTCGTCGAATTCAGGGAAGAGCTTTTCCTTGAGAAGGCGGGTGTGCAGGGCGGCGACACCGTTGGTGGCGTGTCCACCGACGACGGAGAGGTGGGCCATGCGCACGGCTTTGGCACCGCGATCGTCGATAATCGAGAGCTTCTGGAGTTTTTCGAGGTCACCAGGCCATTTGACGGCGACTTCGTTTTCGAGGAAACGCTGGTTGATTTCGAAGATGATTTGAAGGTGGCGAGGGAGAACGCGACCGAAGAGGGGGACGCTCCAGGTTTCGAGGGCTTCGGGAAGAAGAGTATGGTTGGTGTAGGAGAATACTTTTTGGCAGATGCCCCAGGCGTGATCCCAAGTAAGACCTTCCATGTCGAGAAGCAGGCGCATGAGCTCAGGAACCGCGACGGCCGGGTGGGTGTCGTTGAGCTGGACCGCAACTTTATCGGGGAAGAGGTTCCAGTCGGTGTTGTCGCGTTTGAAGCGGCGGATGATGTCGTGCAGGGAGCACGATACGAAGAAGTATTGCTGAACGAGGCGGAGTTCCTTGCCGGATTCGGTGGCGTCGTTCGGATAGAGGACTTTGGAGACGGTTTCGCCGTTGGCTTTTTCCTGGATGGCTTCGACGTAGGCACCCTGGTTGAAAATTTCGAGATTGAACTCGTCAGAGGCGCGGCTTTCCCAGAGACGGAGAAAGTTCACGGTGCTGGATTGGAAGCCGATGATGGGGATGTCCCATGGAAGGCCGATGATGGAGCGGGTGTCTTCCCAGACATAGCTGGCATTGCCGCAGTCATCAAACTGCTGGGTGACATGCCCGTAGAGTTTGACGGTGACGCTGTATTCAGGGCGGACGAGTTTCCAAGGGTTGCCGTTGCGGGTCCAAGCGTCGGGTTGTTCGATCTGTTTGCCGTTGACGAACTCCTGGCGGAAGAGGCCGAATTCGTAATGAATGCCGTAGCCGACGGCCGGGAGGTCGAGAGTGGAGAGGGAGTCGAGGAAGCAGGCGGCGAGGCGTCCGAGACCGCCGTTGCCGAGACCCATGTCGGGTTCTTTATTGACGATGGATTCAAGGTCCTGGCCGAGTTCGCCGAGGGCTTGTTTGGCGGTGTCGTAGAGGCCGGTGTTGCGGAGGTTGTTCTCCAAAAGGCGACCCATGAGATATTCAAGGGAGAGGTAATGGACGCGGCGGACGTTGAGGCGGCGATGTTCGGCCATCGCTTTGAAGGAGGTGTTGAGGGCGCGGTCGCGAACGGCGAGGCAGGTGGCGATCCACCAATGCTGCGGTTGGGCGGCGGGAAGGGAGTGACCCAGGGTGAAAAGGAGATGGCTCTCGATGGATTTTTTTAGCGAAGCGCAATCGTTTTGGGTGAGAAAGTCGTAAGGCTGGTCGGTGGGGGTGGTATTGGGATCGTAGGTCGTTGACATAAAAGTGGCGGAGTGGGGTGGAGGGTGTGAAAGGCGAGGAGGGAGACTGGCTTCAGATTAGGCGGGGCACGTTGGTCATGCTTCGGCGCGGATCATCCAGTTGGGAAGATCGCGTGGTGCGATGACGAGGGGGATTTCGCCTTTGGGTGTTGTGGATTCATAGTGTTCAAGCACGGACTGAGCCGAACCGCGATGGAATTCCTCAAACATTTTGGTCAGTTCCCGCGCAACGACGATTCGGTGATCGGGTCGACAAGTGGCGGCCATTCGGAGGGTGTCGACGAGGCGGTAGGGCGATTCAAAATAGAGGCTGGTGCATTCGCGATCCATGGCGGCGATCACTTCCTTTTCGCGCTGGCCTTTTTTGTGGGGGAGAAATCCGCCGAAGTAGAAGGGGACCGTGGGAAGTCCAGAACCGATGAGGGCGGTGAGGACGGCGCTGGGGCCGGGGATCACTTCGATTTCATGACCCGCATGGATGGCGGCATGAACGAGGCGCTGGCCGGGATCTGAAAGGGTGGGGTTGCCGGCATCGGAGACGAGGGCGATGTTTTTGTCATCGGTGAGTTTCTGAAGAAGTTCGGGGATGCGTCGTGCTTCGTTGTGTTCGGTGAGGGAGAGCAGGGGACGGTGAAGGCCGTGATGCTGGAGGAGGCGTCCACTGTGGCGGGTGTCTTCGCAGGCGACCTGGTCGGCGAGGCGCAGAGTTTCGATGGCGCGCAGGGAGAGGTCGTTGAGGTTGCCGATCGGGGTGGCGATGAGCTGGAGTTTGCCGGGCATCGAAGGAATTTTGAATGAGGAATTTTAAATTTTTAGATGGGGAACAGGGAATGGGCAGAAAAAAGGCGCTGCGGATGGCAGCGCCTTACGGGAATCATCATGGAATAGAAGGCAGGATTACCAGCCTTCGCTGATCTGGCTGGCCATGGAAGTGGACAGGTTTTCGGCAGCATCCGCGAGACCTTGACGCTCGGAAAGTTGCACGTTGGGATCAAGAACAATGTTGGACTGACCGCGGGCGGAACCGGCGTAGACAGGGAGACCGGCGCTGTCTTCAATGGTGTAGTTAACTTGAAGACGCATCAGCAGTTCGCTGGTGCGAAGGGTATTGCTGCGGGCGGAGCGGAACTGGCTGCGCTCAATGGTGGTGATGGTTCCGCGAAGGACGGCGTCGGCCTCGCTGACGGGAACGATCTGATAGGCGCCATCCATCTGGATTTTTTTGATGAGAGCGTTGGTCGCAAGGACTTCCAGGCGGGGCTCAAGCGTGTCGTTTTTGAAGGTCGGCACGGCGAGCTTTTGAATGCCGGCAAGTTGCGAAGGCTTGCTCGATCCGAGTTGGTAGCCAGAGCATCCGGTGAGGGCGAGAATGAGAACGGGCAGGCAGAGGAATTTCTTCATGGACGATGGGTGAATGGGAGAGAGGAGTGCTTGGGAGAAGGATGCCAGAATCAGCCGATGACAATCAGGAGACGGTGGGAGTGCCGTCCCCAGTTTGGTCATGGCTTGGGTTCCGTGACTGGTTCAGGTGTTGCTGCCGGAGCCGGTGCTGGTTTTTCTTCTGCGGCAGGAGCGGGAGTTGGTGCAGCTTCAGATGCTGGTGCAGGAGCTGGTGCGGCAGGAACTGGAAGCTCTGGCGTTGGAGCTTTCATGTCGGGAGCAGCAGCATCAGGGGCAGGAGGGACGGGGAGAAGGAGCGGGTTGGTGCCTTCAGCAGGTGGGAGGAGCATGCCTGGCTGCGTTTGATCGGCAGGACGAACGGGAAGATCTGGCTCCACAAGGGGGATGGGCTGGAAGTTGTCTTCTTCGATGCGCATTTCGGATTTGCGGGACATTTGAGCGATGACAGGGGCTGGAGGACCAGCATATTCGTCACGGTTTTTAATTTGGGTGGCCGCTGGAACGGTGAAGTTTTGGTCCTGCATGGCAGGGGTATTCTTCATTTCCTCAGGGTAGGCTGAGGTGATGGCGGCGAGACGCTCGCGAGCGGCAACGGCAATCTCGGGCGAGCCGCTGGTGAGGGCCTCATTGTAATAGATGGCGGCTGCGGCGGGTTTGCCGGCTTTCTCGTAAAATTTGGCGACTTCGAGCGACTTGAGCGCGAGGGCTTCGTTGCTCTGGCTGAGGAGGGCTTCGGCTTCGCTCATGCGTTCGCCATCGGGATTGGCGAGACGGTAGGTTTCCAAAGCATCTCGGGTGGTGTTGAGATTGGCACTGTCCTGGGTGCGCTGGGCAGCGGCGCTGCTGATGGCACCGATACGGAACTGGGCTTCAGAGGCGAGCTTGGTTCTCGGGTAGTTTTCGACGACGGTTTGAAACGCGATGTTGGCGTTGACCTTGTCGCCGTCGTCCTGGTAGACTTCACCGATGGCGAACTGGGAATAGGAGGCATACTTGCCGTAAGGAGAGTTGCGAATGACACCCTGATACATGGTGACCAGCTCGCTGCGGTCCATCTTCATCGGAATGAGCAACAAGGTGGGCTGCTTTTTGCCGGCGCGGGCTTCTTCAGCAATTTGAAACTGCTGTTCGATGGCGTTGTCGAACAAAGAGCTCTGACGGTAGTCGGTGATGAACTTTTGGAAGGCTTCAAAGGCGTCCTTCAGTTTATCCTGGGAGCGAAGGATGGAGGCGTATTCAAACTGGGCGTTGGCGGCGCTGTTGGTGAAGCGGTAGCGGCTGACGATGTCGCGGTAGATGGAAAGAGCCTTGCCTGCGTCGCCGGTGGACTGGGCGGTTTTGGCGTCGCGCAGCATGGCTTGGGCGGCGGCTTCCTGGGATTGTTGCTCGGAGGCGGAAGGGACGCTGTCAGGGGTCTTTTTGAACCAGTTGACAGGGTTGAGTTTGCTTTGGGCGGCAAGCGGAGTGTCGATTGCTGTCACGGCAAAAACAGTGGCGGTCATCAGGGCGACACGAAAATAAGGCTGCGCGTTCATTATGGTGGCGAAACTAAGAGAGGCTTTTGTGGGCGTCAAGGGATTCGGAATGCGGATTGCGGAAATGGGGGCGGGGCTTTGGAAGTCGGAGGTGGGAAGTGGGAAGTCGGAGGTGGACTTGTTAACTCCGCTTTCTGCCTCCGACCTCCGTCATTGATGGATCAAATGGCCGCGACGATGGCACTGCCGATTTCGGCGGTGTTGACTTTGCGGGTGCCTTCAGCGCCGCTGTAGATGTCGCCGGTGCGGAGGCCGTCATCGATGACCTTGCGAACGGCGGCTTCGATGGCAGCGGCTTCTTTTTCGAGTCCGAGGGAGAAACGCAGCAGAAGGGCGGTTGAGAGGATTTGCGCAATCGGGTTGGCGATGCCTTTTCCCGCGATGTCGGGGGCGGATCCGCCGGAGGGTTCGAAGAGGCCGAAGTAGAGTCCGTCGCCTTTGGCCTGACCGAGGCTGGCGCTGGCAAGCATGCCAAGGCTGCCGGTGATCATGGCCATTTCGTCCGACAGAATGTCGCCGAAAAGGTTTTCGCAGAGGACCACGTCGAAGCTGCGGGGCTGTTTGATGAGCTGCATGGCGGCGTTGTCGACGTAGAGGTGGCTGAGTTTCACGTCGGGATAGTCCTTGGCGACTTCTTCAACCGTGGCGCGCCAGAGGATGCCGTTTTCAAGAACGTTTGCCTTGTCGATGGAGGTGAGTTGTTTGCGACGGCCTTGAGCGGCCTTGAAGGCGACATGGGCGATGCGCACAATCTCGCTCTTTTTGTAGATCATGGTGTCGATGGCGGTCATTTCACCATCTTTTTCGCCACGGAACTTGGGCTGGCCGAAGTAGAGGCCGCCGGTCAGTTCGCGAACACAGAGCACATCGAAGCCGCCCGCGATGAGCTCCTCTTTTACGGGAGAAGCGTGGGTGAGGCTGGGGTAGCAAATGCTCGGGCGAAGGTTGGCGAACAGTCCGAAGTGTTTGCGGAGGGGGAGGAGGGCACCGCGTTCGGGTTGTTCATTGGGGGGAAGGGTTTCCCATTTTGGGCCGCCGACGCTGCCGAAGAGAATGGCGTCGCTGGCTTCGCAGGCGGCGAGAGTCTCGGCAGGGAGGGCTTTGCCCACGGCATCAATGGCGGCTCCGCCGACGAGTTGTTCGGTGAATTCAAAGCTGGGACCGAATTTTTCGCTGATTTTGGCGAGGACGTGGCGTGCCTGGGCCATCACTTCGGGGCCGATGCCATCACCGGCGAGGACTGCGATCTTGTAAGGGGAACTCATGGGAGGGTTTCCTTGGATGGGATTCGAGCGGTGCGCAAGGGCATTTCATTGTGGCTACCCAGCGAAGTCGGCAGAAGGATGATTCTGCTTTCGATGATCGGAGTTTTGGTTTCTACTAAGGGAATGCGTCTTGTAATTCATCAAAGTGGGGTGCCGTCGGAGGTGGTTTTTTTGGAGGAGTTTGAAGCGGGGGAGCCGCAGGGGCATGAGGTCCGGGTAAGAATGTTGTATGCGCCGATCAATCCGGCGGATTTGAATTTCATCGAGGGGACCTATGGAAAGGCACCGAATTTTCCGGCCGTGCCAGGTGTTGAGGGTTGTGGACGGGTGGAATCGGTTGGGGAGGCGGTGGAATCTCTGGAGGTGGGGGATTTGGTGATTCCGTTGTCGGCCTGGGGTTCGTGGACGACGACGATGGTGCTGGCCGAGAATCAGTTCGCGAAATTGCCCAAAGATTTTGATGAGGTGCAGGCGGCGATGCTACGGGTGAATCCGACGACAGCATGGCGGTTGTTGCATGAATATCGACTGCTGGAACAGGGTGACTGGGTGGTGCAGAATGCGGGGAATTCCGGGGTGGGCAGGGCGGTGATTCAAATTGCGAAGTCGCAGGGGTTTCGAACGATCAGTTTTGTGCGGCGGCAGGAGTTGATTGCCGAATTGAAGGCGTTGGGCGGTGACGCGGTGTTTTTGGATGATGCGGAAGGAGTTCGGTTGGCGTTGGAGCTGGTGGGCGAGGAAAAAGTGCGATTGGCTCTGAACGCGGTGGGCGGTGACAGTGCGTTGCGGTTGATGGAGGTGGTGTCGGTGTCGGGAGCGGTGGTGACGTATGGGGCGATGAGTCGTCGAAGTTTGAAAGTCCCCAATAAGTATTTGATTTTCAAGGACTTGGAGATCCGGGGCTGCTGGTTGAGCCGGTGGATGGATCATGCGAGTTCGGCGGAGATTGCGGAGGTGATGCAGCCGCTGGTGGCGATGGTCATGAAGGGGGATTTGCTGCAGCCGGTGGAGCGGGTGTTTGAGGTGGGTGAGTATCGGGAAGCATTGGCGAGGGCGCAGGAGTCGGGCCGGGCAGGGAAGGTATTACTGAAGTTTTAATGATATGGAAGATGTCAGGGATGCGTATTTATCGTAGGCGCAGGGACGAAACTTCCCATTGCGTGAACCCGTTAAAGACCTTATTATCTAGTTATTATGAACCACCCTTTCCTCGCCATCGGTCCTCTCGGCACCACGGAAATGATCATCATCGCAGTGTTGATCCTTGTGCTGTTTGGTGCCAAAAAACTTCCTTCTTTTGCCCGCAGTCTCGGGAAGAGCATGGGGGAATTCAAGAAAGCTCGTGAAGAGTTTGAGCATGAATTGACTACTGCTCAGGACGAAGCTGCCCGCCCTGTGACAAAAGCTCCTGAGCAGCAGCGCATTCCTACGACGACGGACGCGTAATTCCCGTTTTACTTCTTGCCAATATCACCGCTTCATGTTGCCTGTGGGCCATGAAGCGGTTTTGTTTTTTGCCTGGTGTCATCGGAGTTTTGCTTGGGCTGATTGTTGACCTGAGTGCACAAGTCGTTCGGGAACCGGGTGAGGTGGTGTTTTGCGCCTACAACGTAAAGAACTACTTGAAGATGCAGCGTTTTGTGGATGGACAGCGGACGGAAGGGGTGGGCAAGCCGGAGAGGGAAATCAAGGCGGTGGTGAAGTTTTTGACGGAGATCAATGCGGATGTGGTGGGTTTGACCGAGATTGGGTCAAAGGAGGATCTGGAGGATCTGCGGTCGCGATTGAAGAAGAACGGGATCGACTATCCGCATGTGGAGCATGCGCATGGCGGCGACCCGGTGAGGTGTCAGGGGTTGCTGAGCAAGTTGCCGATTGTGGCGAGGGATTCGCAGAAGAGTCTGACGTATAAATTGGGAGAAGTGGTGTTTCCTCTGCAGCGGGGGATTTTGGATGTGACCTTGCAGACGGCTGGTGGAGCTCGGTTCCGCTGCATGGGGGTCCACTTGAAGTCGAAGCGGGAAGTGCCGGAGGCGGATGAGTCATTGATGCGTCGCAATGAGGCGGCGTTGTTGAGGCAGCATGTGGAAGCGGTTCTGGTGAAGGCACCGGAGACAGAATTGTTGGTGTATGGGGATTTTAACGAGAACAGTCATGAAGCCCCGATGGTGGAACTGAGGGGGCGGTCACGTGCGGAGTTGTCGCTATCGGATGTCAAACTGGTGGACACGCGCGGCCAGACCTGGACGTATTATTGGGCGGCTGCGGACGTGTATTCGCGATTTGATTATGTGCTGGCGAACCGGGCGTTGATGAAGCGGGTGAACATGAAAAGTTCTTATGTGTATGACGTGCCAGATTTTTTAACTGGCAGCGATCACCGGCCGGTGGTGGTGAAGTTGGGGTTTGGGGATGTGAAAAAGTAGAAATCCACCAAGGCCCGGGACGGGCCTTCTACTTTGTGGTGAGGCGTTGCAGATTGGCGAGGTAGGTGGGTTTCTCTCGGATGGTCTGACTGCGGGGCAGCGGACGGGCGACGATGATACCGATGTGGCTGTTGAACTCGTGGAGGTAGCCGGAGATGGATTTGTCGATGACCACTTTTTTGTAATTGCGCGAAGCGTGCATGAGGCGCATGACGCCGTCGCTGCCGCGATAAGCGAGGCCGACGTGGGAACAGTGACCGCCGGTGTGTTTGGTGACGATGCCGATGATGTCGCCGGGCTGAATGTTTTTTTCGATGGCGGCAACCTTGGATTTGTGGATGTAGCGGAAGGGCAAAGCGCTTTCGCGGGCTTCGATTTTGGCCATTTGTGGCAGCAGCGAGGGGTTTTTGCGGAGATACCGGTAGCCTTTCCAGAGCACGGTCATTTCCTGGCATTTGCGACCGACGAGGGAAACGGTGGGGCCGACTTTGGTGGTCACCTTGACGACGTTGCCGCGGGCTTCGTTGTCGTAATACCATTCGGCGAGGTAGTGGATGCGGTCCAGGTAATTGCCATTGCAGACGCCGCCGCGGTAGCGGGTCCATTCGATTTCGGCGAGGAGATCGGAGGGGGTGTAGGTGGGTTTGGGCACTTCGATCATGCGGGCAAGGCCGAGGGCGATTTCGAAGAAGGTCCAGCAGTCGAGTCCGGAGAAATTGGCGGAGGCGGATTCGGTGTGATCGTGGATTTCAAGGGTGTAGCCGACGTAGGGTGTGCCGCGCATGGCAAGGCCGAACTTCGCAACGCGTTCGCCCATGGGGAGGGCACGCCAGTTTTGTTGTTGGGCAGTGGCGACGATTTTGTTGAAGGCGGTTTTGTTGGGAAAGGTGAGGGATTGGGGAAGGTGTTCGGCGGCGGGGGCGAGGGGGGCGAGGAACAGGAAGGTGAGAAGGATGAGGCGGGGCATGGGATTGGGATTTGGGGACGTTGGGTGTGGCGAAAGCGGTGTCGACGACGCCAGGATGGCCTTGGCATCTTGGCCACCGCAGTCCAAAAATCGGCGGGACTGGAAATGTGGATACCTTAAGTCTGCGCTCTAAATGGCGATGAGACGAGATCTTTAGGCGGCTACGTTTGAATTTTTCTTGATGACACACTCCGCAGCCCAGTAGCCGCACATGCCGTGGACACCGCCGCCGGGGGGGGTGGAGGCGGAGCAAAGGAAGATTTTTGGGTTGGGAGTGGCGTAGGGATCGATGAGGCTGACAGGGCGGGTGAGGAGTTGCCGCCAGTCGGTGACGCCACCAACAACGTCGCCGCCGATGTAATTGGGGTTGTAGTGCTCCATGTGCTCGGTGTTGAGCACGTGGGCGTCGAGGATGGTGTCGCGGAAACCGGGGGCAAAACGTTCGATTTGGGCCTCGATGGCGGGCCGCATGTCGCGGGTGCAGCCGTTGGGGACATGGCAATAGGTCCAGGCGATGTGCTGATCTTTGGGGGCGCGACCGGGGTCGGTGATGGTGGGTTGGGCGACGAGGAGGAAGGGATGCTCGCTGGGTTTGCCTTCCCACGCGGCGCGTTCGGAGGCGGCGACTTCGTCGATGGTGCCGCCGACGTGGACGGTGCCGGCTTTGCGACAGGCTTCGTTGCGCCAGGGGATGGGGGCGTTGAGGGCGTAGTCGATTTTGAAGACGCCGGGGCCGTGGCGGTAACGGTTGAGTTTACCGAGGTAACGTTTGGGCAGGGAATCGGCGCAGATCTTGGCGAGGTTCTTGGGGCTGATGTCGAAGAGGTAGGCGTCGGCGTCGGGGAGGTCGGTGAATTTGGTGACGGGAGTGTTGAGCTGGATTTTGCCGTTGAGAGATTTAAGGATTTTGATGAGGGCTTTGGTGATGGACTGGGAGCCGCCTTTGGGGATGGGCCAGCCGCCGACGTGGGCGCTCATTTGCAGCATGAGGCCGATGGCGGAGGTGAAAGGGTTTTCGAGGGCGATGACCGAGTGGGCGGCGTTGCCGGCGAACAGGGCACGGGCTTCGGGGGTGGAGAAGTATTTTGCGAGGAGGGTGGCAGGAAGGGCGGCGGGAATGCCGAAGCGGGCGGCCGCGAGCGGGTTGGTGGGGATGGCGGCGGGGCGGAGGAGGTCGGAATAGAGGTCGAGGGCGTTTTTGACGAGGGGTTCGAAAAGGCGGCGATAGCGTGGGGCATCTTTGCCGAGGGCGGCGGCGGTTTGGCTGAGCGATTGGTAGAGGACGACGGCGTGACCGGGGGTAATCGGGTGGGCGAGGGGGATTTCGGGATGCAGCCACTTGAGGCCGTGCGATTCGAGGTCGAGGCTGCGGAGGTAGGGCGAGGCGACGCCCATGGGATGGACGGCGGAGCAGACGTCGTGATGAAAGCCGGGGAGGGTGAGGTCTTTGGTGCGGGTGCCACCGCCGGGGGTGTCGGAACCTTCAAGGACCGTGGTTTCCCAACCGGCCTGGGCGAGGCGGATGGCAGCGGTGAGTCCGTTGGGGCCGGAGCCGATGATGATCGCAGTGGGCACTTTGAAAGGATGAAGGATGAAGGCGAAAGGATGAAGGATGAAGCGAAGTAAAACTTCGCGGTCCCTTTTCAATTATCAACTACACTCTGGAGAGTTGTCGGCGGAGGGCGGCGTGGACGGTGATGATGACGCCGATGAGGGTGAGGATCATGATGACGAAATTCAGCCACAGGGTGTTGATTTTGATCTCCTGCCACCAGGGTTTCTTTTCTTTCACACCTGTGAAGCTTTGCACGGCTTCAAGGGTGTTGGGCTGAGGGAGGGGTTTTTCTTTTTCCTGAATGAGGCTGAAGGTTTTTATGGTGCCGAAGAAGACGTTGGGGGTGGACTCTCGACGGTAGTCTTCGCGTTCCATTTCGGCTTTGGTGACGAGGTCAAGAACCTTGCGGTTGACATAAATTTCCTCGGCGCTGACGCTGTTCCTGCTGCTGTGATCGGCGGCGATTTCGGGATCGAGTTTGCCGGTGGACAGGACTTCGTTGATAATGTTGCCAAGGCGGCTGCTGACAGCTTGTGGATCGCGGTCCTGGAGGCCGGAGACAACGGCGAGGGCTTGTTTGGTGACGTCGAGTTCTTCGCGCTGGGCTTCGGTCATTTCCACGTCTTCGGGGAGGTTGATGAGGGTCTGAATGCGTTCTTCGAGTTTGCTCTGGGCACTGCTAAGGGGGTTGAGTTTGGCCTGGGCGATGATGGCGCTTTCATAGGACCAGCGAAGCGGCATGATCTGGCAGATGAGGGGGACTTTCAATTTGCTGGCTTCGACGGGATCGCCGCCCTGTTTCTCGATCCATTGACGGATGGAGTAGACGAAGTCGAGGTTGCGGTTCATTTCCTCGTATTTGATGAGGGCGCCGCCGAGGATGATCTGCGGGATGAGGAGAAGCGGGATGATGTTGAGGGCGGTGCGGATGTCGTGGACCAGCGTGGAGACGAGCAGGCCAAGACAGACCCCGGTCAAAGAGGTGAGGAACATCCAGAAGAGGTGGATGGTGAACATCTCGCGCAGTTCCAGGACGGCGTTGCCGATGAGCAGATAAATGACGCACTGGATGAGGGAGAAGGTGGAGAGGGAGAGGATTTTGCCGATGATGTAGTAGCTGATGCGCAGATTGTGATTGCGCTCGCGGCTGAGCATGGGTCGGTCGCGGATGATTTCGTCGGCGCTGTTGGTGAGGCCGAGGAACATGGCGACAACCAAGGTGAGGAAGAGGTAGGTGGGGATGTGGAAGGCGCTGGCGAAGGTGTAGGTGGAGTCGTCTTCGGAATAGCGAAGCACCATCGAGATGAGCAGCGCGAGGGTGGGGGCTTCGAGAAGGGTGGTGAGGAGGTTGGCGCGGTTGCGGAGTTTGCTGAGGAACGCACGTTTGACCATGGTGGCGAAGAGGATGGTCTCTTCGCGGAAGGTGTGCTGGGGGGGGATGGGGAGCTTGCGTTGGGTATGGGCGAGCGAGTCGAGAAGGGTGGCGTCGCGGTTGGGGCTGGGGGCTTCAACGGTTTTGGGGGCCATGCTGTGCATGACGGAATGGGTCTGGAAGCGGTCGCGCCAGAAGTTGGGGGGGAATCGGCGTGCGGCGACCATGTGTCCATCGCCGGTTTGTTCGTGGATGACGTCACCGCTGATGTCGCGAAGAGGGGTTTCAAGCACGTCGAATACCAGGTCGGGCGTGACGCTGTCGGGCATGGGCTGTGCCTGGGGTTCCTCGATCTGGCCGGTTTCTTCGTGGAGGGCCTGCCAGAAGTATTCGAGCATGCCGCGCGGGGTGCCGAAGAAGGCCATTTTGCCGCCTTTGTCGAGGAGCAGGGCCTTGTCGAATTTTTGCAGGAGTTTGGTGCTGGGCTGGTGGATCGACGCGAAAACGATCTTGTTTTTGGCGAGGTTGCGGATGAGGTCGAGGACGTGTTCGGAGTCTTTGGAGGAAAGGCCGGAGGTGGGTTCGTCGAAGAGGTAGACGTCGGCGATGCCGATCATGTCGAGACCGGCGTTGAGGCGTTTGCGTTCGCCACCTGAGAGGAATTTTTGCTGCGGAGTGCCGGCCAGGCGGTTGCGGAGTTCGTTGAGGCCGAGTTCGATGAGTTTGGCGTCGACGCGTTTGCGGCGTTCCTCACGCGGAAGGTGGGGGCAGCGGACGGCGACGGAGAAGTCGAGGTTTTCTTTGACCTTGAGGAGGGTGTCGTAGGCGTCCTCCTGGGGGATGTAGGCGATGTAGGGACAGAGGTTGTCGAGGTTTTCGTAAAGCGGGTGGCTGTTGAGCAGAATGTCTCCGCTGCGGGGTTTGAGCTGGCCGCCGAGGGTGCGAAGGAGGGTGGATTTGCCGCAACCGGAGGGGCCCATGACGCAGATCATTTCACCGCGACGGGCGAGCAGGCTGATGCCGTCGAGGGCGGTGTCCTGTCGGTCGTAACGATGGCCGACTTCGCGGAGTTCAAGTTGGCGGACGACGTTGCGTTCCTCTTCGATGATGCGGTCGGCAAAGTGGCAGCGGAGGTATTGGCCTTCGCCGAGAATGATGGTGTCGCCGTCGTGGAGGAGGGCGCGTTCGCGAATGGTGTGGTTGCCGACGTAGATGGGCCGGTCGGTGCGGAGGATCTCGAGTTCTCCGGTTTTGTCCTCGTAATGGATGACGATTTTGAGGAGGATCTCACCTTCGCCGTTTTGGGTGAGGAGGATGTCGCCTTCGTCGAGGAGGTCGGGGTTGTTGGAGACGAGGTAGGTGTTGCGGGAGCCTTCAAGGCGGAATTGTTCTCCGAATTCACGGGCGCGGCGGCGCAGTTCGTGGAGGGAGATTTCGATGTCGCCCTGGGCGATGATTTTGTCCTCGATGGAGGCTTCAATGGAGGTGCCTTCTTTGAGGGCGAGGCCGTTGATTTTGGCGTCGGTATCGCGCAGGGCCTCGATGAGGACGGTAAGGCCGAAGGAGATGCGCAGGTTGGTGCCGCGGCTGCGGGTCTGGGTGATTTCGGCGGAGCCTTCTTCGGTAAGGGTCAGGTAGAGCTGGGTGCCGGTGAGGTTTTTCTTGGCGTTGAAATAGGAGATAAGGTCGGCGTAGTCGAGGGAGATGTCTTCGAGGACGAGGCGTTCGCTGGTGTAGAGTCGGGAAAAGTCGCCGGGACGCAGGATACGGGAGCGGACGAGGATGTTGACGGAGCCGGTGTTTTTGAGGAGGAGGAGGTTTTGGAAACGGAAGGCGGTGACGTTGCAGCCGGGACTTAGGGAGCGGAGGAGGACGTCGCTGGGCTGCTGCGAGGCGATGCGAAGGGTTTCAAGAGGCTGGCCGCTTTTGGTGCGGAAGTCGGTTTCGTCGGAGGGTTTGTCTTCGGCGTTGAGCTGGTAAACGATGTCAATGGCCTGGGCAGCGATGCCCAGGTTGGTCATGAAAAGGTAGAATTCGACAAGCTGCTGGCGGGAGTTTTCGGAACGGGAGATGAGCAGGTAGAGCTGAACGCCGAGGAGGATTTTTTGTTCAACGGATAGGCTGCGGGACAGTTCGCGAGCGCGTGCGGAGAGATCCTGGGGTTTTTGGAGGGCTTCGAAGTAGATGCGGCGCAGTTCGGAGTAGATGGCCTCCGGGTAGTCGTAGCGCATGAAGCCGAGGGAGGAGTCGATCTCTTCCTCCATGATTTCTCCGTCAATCATGGAGAATCCGGCGAACACTTCCATGAGCACGGGAAGCATGGAGCTGTTGACGGTTTCGGGGGAGAGTCCGCGCAGTCGGCGCAGGGCGCGTCGCCACCAGGGCTGGCGGGCGCCGAGGACGCTGGCCATGGCCTTGCTCGCCGCGCGGGTGGGGCGCTGGGTGGGTGGCGTTGGCTCGGTGATATGACTCATGGGCGACTTGTAAGAGTAGGCGTTAGGCGTGCTGGCACAAGGCGCAAATTGGCGGATGTGAAGGGTTGACTGGGGGTGTGGAGGAACGGGTGGATCAGGCCACGGGGACCTGGTTGCTTGGCAGCATGGCGATGGCGTTGTCGCGGATTTCGACGCCGAGTTTTCGGACGCACTCCGGCAGTCAAGGGCGAGACGAGGAGGGGATGCGGGGGGAATCGAATTTCCGTGCAGGATCTGAACCCCACATCAAGAAGTTTAGACGGCCGTTTCGACGCAGCAATCGGCTGGAGGTGGAAGTGTTGCTGTAAGACAATGCCTTATCGTTGAGGGGATGTGCATTTTTGTGTCTACTTGGCACGAAACTTGTGCTCGATTGAACAAGTGACATGCTAAACTTTGGGTCGCGGGGCGATCGATGCTTTGACATTTCTTTTCTTGATCGGTGCTATTTGTGTCGAAAAATTCGCCGAGAAGATAAGAAATAAGTGCCGTTAATATGGGTAACAAGGCATGTGACAAGTTAACTAATTCTTAAGATGAATGATCTACCCATTGACGGTGATTCGGGGGACGTAGAAGCTGACTTTCAGCTGAAGAGACCGCAATCGGGTTCGCGACCGTCGGTGTATTGGGAGCCACCAACATTGGGCGAATTGCAGGAGATGTTGCCGTCGTATGAGTTTTTGGATCTTTTGGGACGTGGAGGTATGGGGGCGGTGTTCCGGGCGAGGCAGCTTTCTTTGGACCGATTGGTGGCGATCAAGGTGTTACCCGGGGATGTTTTCGATGATGAGGATGCGACGTTTGTGCAGCGTTTTCAAAACGAAGCGCGGACGATGGGGCGGATGAATCATCCTGGCATCGTCAACGTGTTTGACTTCGGAGAGGCGGTGGGAACGGGGTCCGGGCAGCGGCTGTTGTATTTTGTGATGGAGTATGTGGAGGGGACGGACGTGTCGAAGATGGTGTTGGATCAGGGGCGTCTGGCACCGGCGCATGCGCTGGCCATTGCGGCGCATGTGTGTGATGCCCTGACCTATGCCCATGGTCATGGGGTAATCCATCGCGACATCAAGCCGGCGAACGTGCTGATCAATCGCGAGGGGCAGGTGAAGGTGGCGGATTTTGGTTTGGCCAAGGGTGCGGAAACTGAGGAAAAGTTGGGCATGACGCGGCAGGACGTGGCGCTCGGGACGCCGGATTATGTGGCGCCGGAAGCACTGGTGGTGGGAATGGAGTCGGATCATCGCGGGGATCTTTATGCGGTGGGGGTGATGCTTTACAACATGCTGACCGGAGAAATTCCGCGTGGGATGTTTCAGTTGCCGAGCGACAAGGTGGGGTCGGATTCACGTTTTGATAAGATCATTGTGAAGGCGATGCAGGCGGATCGGGAATTGCGATATCAAAGTGCGGGCGAGATTCGTCGAGCGCTGGATGAGATTCTGACGACACCGATGGTAAAACTCGAGGCGGACGATGACGACATTCCGAGAGCAGTGTTGGCGGATTCTCGACCGATGGGTCAGCGTCCGGGGCCGGGCGGGGGTGTGGGGCGGCATTCCGGGCCGGTGAAAGTGCAGGGCCAAGCGCATGCGCATGGCCAGCAGGTTTTGCCCCAGCGGAGGACGGCTCCGGTTCAAGTGATGAAGCACGAGGAACCCACAAAGCCGGGGTGGTTGATTCCTGCGTTGGTGATGGTGCCGGTGTTGGCGGTGAGTGGGTGGTTTTTGATGAAGCCTGCGGTGAAGGTGGAATCGCGCGTCGGTGGGCCTGAACCGGTGCTGGTCGTTGAAAAGGCTCCTGTGGAAGAGGGGCTTTATCCTCGAGGCAAATGGGTGGGAGTGTTTACGAAGGCGGCGGATGTCGCGAGATTCACGCAGGGGGATAGTCCTGCCATGCGGTTTGATCCTGACGGGGGGATGAGGTTTGCCAAGTATGTGTCGTTGGCGGTGCCTGAGGCCAGTGGCAAGGATTGGGGGATTCGCGCCAGGTTTCGGATGATGAAGGATCGGGATGTGGAGGTGAAGCTGCGCAACAGCGCGAATCATTTTTATGGAGTGAGGATCAAGAAAGGGATGGCATCGTTGGTGTATCATCGGCGGCATGATGACAAGGCGATGGCGGGAATGAGTTTTCCGGAGCCGATCAAGCTGGATTTTTTGCGTGAGAATGAGGAGTTCGACGTGGAGTTTTTTGCCGTTGGAAAACGGTTGGTGGCGAGGGTGGCAAATCGATATTTGGGCAGGGCGGTGGATGATAAAATTGAGCAGGGCGAACTGAGCATTTATGGGTGCATGAACGTGCGGAACATTCAGGTCATGAGGCTTGATGGGATGGAGGAAGGGGAGGCGCTGAGGCTGGCGCGGGTGGACCGGATTGGGGTGGATGTGAGTCCGGATGCGGTTCCCATTCGTCGTCCATCGGCACCACCGGCATCGAAACCAATGCTGGCTGAAAGCACAGGCGGGGTGAAAGTGTTTCCGCCAGGCGAGTGGGTGCGGTTGTTTGAAAAATGGGAGCAGCTGCCGACCAAGTTGCGGCAGGATGGAGAGTCGAAAATGGAGGCAGA
Organism: Phragmitibacter flavus; assembly: GCF_005780165.1. Classification (NCBI taxonomy): domain Bacteria; kingdom Pseudomonadati; phylum Verrucomicrobiota; class Verrucomicrobiia; order Verrucomicrobiales; family Verrucomicrobiaceae; genus Phragmitibacter; species Phragmitibacter flavus. The sequence continues at coordinate 114,754 of NZ_VAUV01000007.1, forward strand.
TGGATGGCTCACGACAAAGTATGATTTTCATTTGAATGACTTCAAAGTGAGGAATGGCGGGATACGCGCCACCTTCCGTAAGGTGGATGGTTTGCCTTCGCCAATGTTGCGGATTCGCATGAACAACGATCCGACAGGCGGAGGTTATGAGTATGCGATCGCCGGTCGCCGCAAGGTTCGCGTGATCCAGAGAGGATCGGGGGCTTTTGTAACGGACATCGCGGGGGAGACGGCTCCCAACGCGGCTTCAGTGGTCGAGAATGGTGGGGAGTTTAACCTGGAACTGTTTGCCGTCGGTTCACGTCTGTGGGGTCGGCATAACGGCGAGGTGGTAAGTGTGGCGGATCATGACCGCTGGAGTGAAGGCTTCATGGCGTTGTTTCCGAAGAACCAGCCGGTGCGTGGCATTGAGGTGATCAATCTGGATGGATTGTCGGAGGCGGAGGCGCTGGCGAAAGTGGGGCTTGATGAGAAGGCGGCGGCGGATACTGGCGGAAAAATGCTGGCGGCGGGGAAAACCCAAGAGGGAGATCTGCGCGGGCTGCCGCCCGAGTTTGCCGAGTTGCAGAAGCGCATGGAGGGGTTGATGACGGAGCGTGTGACCGGTCCGTATGAGCAGGCGTTGAAGAAGTTGAATGCGGGTTACCTGGTGGCTCTGGGACGGGAGGACACCAATGCCCGGCAGGCGGGCAATCTGGATGAAGTGTTGGTTTTTCAACAGGCCGCAGCGCTGGTGAAGTCAGATGCCCTTGCGCTGGTCCCGGCGGAGGATGGAGCGGGGGTGCCGGAGGTGCTCAAACGACTACGCAGCACGTGGCGGGGGACCTATGCGGGTATTGTCCAGACACGTGAGGGGGCGGCGAAGGGATTACAGTCCCAATTTGATGCAGCGCTGGTGAAGCTGGAGGCTACCTTGACGCAGCAGGATCGGGTGCAGGACGCTTTAGCGGTTCGCGGTTGGCGGGAGGGGATGATGAAGCCGGGACAGGCGGGGACGATGGCAACGGCGGCTTTGGAGCAGGTGAGTTTGGAAACGAAACCGGTGCCGGCATCGCCTGCTCCATCTCCAATTCCAACTCCAACTCCAGCTAAAGAGGTTCCCAAGGTTGCGGAGGCTAAAACGCGAGACACGGAAGTTGCAGCGGGACCGGGAGATGCAAAAGCGGCGGCGTTGATGGTTTTCAGCAAGGAAGGCACGGTGGAGATTCAAGTGGGAAGGGAGGTTCGCACCGCGAAGGCGGAGTCGGACCTGCCCGAGCGGGGATTTGAATTGGTGGGTGTCCGCATGGTAGGGGCGGCGGCGAATCGTCGTCCCATTTCCAAAGAGGAGATGCAAACTTTGGGTGGGTTGCGGGAATTGAAGGTGTTGCGGATGGAGTATATGAATGTGGAGGATGAGGCCTTGCGGGTTTTGGCCAGCCTTTCGGCCTTGCGTGAGCTGGTGATGAGGGAGAATCAGTCGATGACAGATGAAGGGCTGGCCATTTTGGGGACACTGAAGGATTTGGAGCGGCTCAACCTTGAGGGGTCGCGGCAAGTGACCAGTGCAGGGATTGGTCATTTGCGAGGACTAAAGAACCTGAGGGATTTGCACCTGGCGCATTGTCCGAAGCTGGATGTCGCGATGCTGCCTCATCTCGCTGACATGAAATCGCTGACCTTGCTGTCGCTGCATGCCTGCCTTGCGATTGCGGGCGAGGATCTGGAGAGGGCGATTTCATTGCCGTCCTTGAGGTCAACCTCTTTCAGCGCGTCCCAAGTGGAAACTCCCATCGATCTGAAGGCCGCCAAATCACTGATGACCTGCCGGTTTTATGGGAACAATCCGAATGATTTAATGACCGAGGTCGAGATGATCACTCTCACTTCTTCCCCCAGTGTGAATCATCTTTTGCTGGATGGCAGGATGCTGAACGAGGGTCATTTGGTCAGGCTGGGCGAAATGCCGGGGTTGACGAGCGTCATGTTTCAGAATGTGGCGCTGCCCGGGAGTGGACTGACTTCCATCAAGGGAGGAAGAATTGAGCGGGTGGGGCTGCGTGGGATGAGATTTACGGATGGAATGCTGGCGGAGATGGCGCAGATAAAATCTCTCAAGGTGATCGAAATCTTTCCGGGCACCCAGGTAACGGCCGAGGGGTTGGCGAAATTCTCCAAGCTGCGGGCCGATGTAAGAATCGATCATCGGAGCTAGCCAGGGCGTTGTCAGATGGAAGGAGATTTGGGGGCTTTAGAGTGGCACAACTCGCAAGTCGGGCGATTGAACGTGAAAAAACTGTGTTTGGTGGAGATCAGTGCACGTATTCAAACTTGAACGGAAAAGTAGCCTTTGGTGTCTTTTCTTTGCCACATCCTGCTTAGGGTGTATGCTGCCCGGTATTTTCTCTTTTCGCCCCTAATCTCCATGCTTGACGAAGACCCTAACGCCCAACGTAACAATCGCCGCGCTCCAGAACCTCAGTTTAACTGGAAAGGTGTCGTGTTGCTTGGTGCCTCCGCCCTAATCATTGCCTGGGCATTTTTCCTGAATCAAGGTGGTGGGATGAGCGATCCGCCGATTGACTACATGAAGTTCAAGGAGTTGGTGGTGCAGAATAAGGTGCTGTCTTCGACGAAGAACCCGCTTTATCTGGTGGAGAATCCATCCAAGCGTGAGCAATACATTCAGGGTTCTTATGACAACGGCGCAAAGGCCGATGGGAAGCCTGACATTCGTGAATTCACCACGCCGGTGAACATCGCCTATCAAAAGGAGGAGATTGCGGAATTGCTGAAGGACAAAAAGGATCCAGACGGCAACGCGCTGACCTTGACCCCGAGATATTTCTCTGATCCAACGGGCATGATTTTCATGACCTTGCTGCCGATTTTGATCTTGGTGGGCTTGTTTTTGTTGATTCGGCAGCAGATGAAAATGGCCGGCCGGGGAGCGATGAGCTTTGGCAAGAGCCGTGCGAAAATGCTTAATCAGGATCGCAACAAGATCACGTTCAAGGACGTGGCTGGGTGCGATGAGGCCAAGGAAGAGGTTTGGGAGCTGGTGGAGTTCTTGAAGGACCCGAAAAAGTTCCAGCGTCTCGGTGGTAAGATTCCAAAAGGCATTTTGATGGTGGGTTCCCCAGGAACGGGCAAAACCTTGCTGGCCAAAGCGATCGCGGGTGAGGCCGATGTGCCGTTCTTTAGCATCAGCGGTTCGGATTTTGTGGAGATGTTTGTGGGCGTTGGGGCGAGCCGTGTGCGCGACATGTTTGAGCAGGGCAAAAAGAATGCGCCTTGCTTGATCTTCATTGATGAGATCGATGCGGTGGGTCGTCATCGTGGTCACGGCATGGGCGGTGGTCATGACGAACGTGAACAGACGCTCAATGCGATGCTGGTGGAGATGGATGGTTTTGATACTCAAGAAGGGGTCATCATCATTGCCGCCACCAACCGTCCTGACGTGTTGGACCCTGCGTTGCTTCGTCCCGGTCGTTTTGACCGTCAGGTGACCGTGAGCCTTCCCGATGTGAAAGGTCGCGAGGAAATTTTGAGGGTGCATGCGAAGCGCGTGAAAATGAGCGAGGCGGCCGATTTGAACAAGATTGCCCGTGGCACTCCCGGTTTCTCGGGTGCGGAACTGGCCAACATCATCAACGAAGCCGCGTTGCTTGCTGCCCGCCGTAACTTGAAGGCGATCGGAACGCCGGAACTTGAAGAAGCGCGCGACAAGGTGCGCTGGGGTCGTGAACGTCGCAGTCTGGCCCTGAGCGAGAAAGAAAAGGAGAACACGGCTTACCATGAGGCGGGTCACGCGATCTTGATCGAAGTGCTCGAACATACCGATCCTTTGCACAAGGTGACCATCATTCCTCGTGGTCCATCGTTGGGCTCCACCATGTGGTTGCCTGAGGAAGACAAGTTTACGCATCGCAAAAGCGAATTGTTGGATGACCTGGTGGTGGCCATGGGTGGTCGTGTGGCTGAAGAGATTCAGTTCGGCGACGTGACCAATGGTGCCATGGGCGACATTCGTCAGGCGACCAACATTGCCCGCAGCATGGTTTGTGCCTGGGGCATGAGCGACAAGCTGGGAATGGTTGAGTATGGCGAGGGCGAAAGCGCGGTGTTTTTAGCCCGTGATCTGGGGCGTTCCCGCAACTACAGCGGAGCTACGGCACAGAAGATTGATGAAGAGGTGAAACTCTTCATTGATGAGGCCTACAACAAGGCGCGTGCGTTGCTGCTACAGCACAAGGACAAGTTGGATGCGATTGCGCATGCGCTGCTTGAGTATGAGACCTTGGATGGCAGCCATATTCGTGAAATCATGGAGACCGGACGAATTCAGAACCCACCGCAGTCGCCCAAACCGCCAACGCCTCCTCCGGTGCAAAATGCTCCGGCTGAGCGTCCGGTCAATTCGCAGGAGGATGATGATGGTGGCCTTCCTGGTGGAGTGATTGGAGTGCCTGCCTAAGGATTGCAATTGACCTTTGATGGACCGCCGTTGCCGATTTGGCGACGGCGGTTTTTTGTTGGCTTTGGAAAGGCGCGGCATCTCTTGAATCCAGTGTTTCGAAGCCCAACGTTCTGCTTTCGTAATTCGGCGCATAGCGCTGTGGAGTGCTGCGGCTTGCCGCAGCTGTTTCAGAACCGGCCTGCCGGTTCGTGTTTGATGGTCCCGACCGCGGCGCAGCAGGCTGCACCCACCTACAGCGGCGGCAGGCCGCAGCAGTCCACGACGACTGCGTCGTAGGCCGGGCCAGGACGCGCTTGTCTTCTGCTGAGCAATGTGATTGGAAATATCGTTGGGTTGGGTTACGTAGATAAGACAATGGCCAATCTTCTCTTCCGACGTGATCCGATGTCCCGGCGTTCTGTGCTTCGGGGCATGGGAGCGACGATTGCTTTGCCGTTTTTGAATGCGATGGCTCCAACGGCAAGAGCGGCGCAATCCCAGGCGCAGGCTTTTCCGGTGCGGATGGGGGTGGTGTTTATGCCGAATGGGGTGCATCCACAGAGATGGACACCAGAGGGTGCAGGGCATGATTTTAAGCTGTCACCAATTTTGCAGCCTTTGGAGAAACATCGCGGTGACATCAATGTGCTGACGAACCTGGGGCATCACAACTGCCGCGAAGGTGACGGGCATTATGCGAAGACGGCCAACTGGTTGACGGGAACGCCGATTGCGAAAACGACGGGCAAGGATCTGCGTTGCGGGGTGAGCATGGACCAGTTTTTTGCCCGCGAGATGGGGCATCATACGAGATTCCCTTCGCTGGAGATGGGCACGGAGCCGGTGATGACCGGGGTGGATTTTAACGTGAACTATACGATGTTGTATGGTTCGCATATTTCGTGGAGAACGCCGACGACGCCGTTGCCGCCGGAGATCAATCCGCGATTTGTTTTCGACCGTTTGTTCCGTGAAAACGCGGATCAGCGCAAGGCATCAGCGATGGAGAACAAGAGTGTCCTTGATTTGGTGTTGTCGGATGCGAAGTCGTTGCGCGGTCGGGTGGGGCAGGAAGATCAACAGCGGTTGGACGAGTATTTGGAGAGCATTCGCAGTGTCGAGCAACGCATTGAGGCGGACATCGCGCGGGTGGCGAAGGGGGACAATCTTGATCCCTTGGCGCAGGAAGAATTGGCGCGTTTGGACAAGCGGATTGCTGCAGCGATGAAAGACAAAAGTGATCCCGGTGGTCGGCTGCGGTTGGATCATACGGAGCATTCGCGACTGATGCTTGATCTGATGACGCTGGCTTTCTGGAGCGACAGCACGCGGGTGAGCAGCTTCATGTTTGGTTGGGCGGTGAGCAGCAAAAGTTTTACGTTTTTGCCGGGGGTGAATCATAGTCACCATGAAAACTCCCATCACGAAAATCATGCGGACAAGCTGGAGCAGTATCAAAAGATCTGCACCTGGCATGTGGAGCAGTTCAGTTATTTGATGGATCGGATGAAGTCGATCAAGGAAGGCGAAGGAACCTTGCTGGACAACACGATGTTATTGTTTGGGTCAAGCATGCGGGATGGCAATGCACATGATCCGCGCAACCTTCCGCTGGTCCTCGCCGGTGGTGGGAACGCGGGGGTGAAAACGGGTCAGCATCTGGTGGCCGAGAAAGACACGCCGATGTGCAATTTGTTCCTCAGCATGCTGCAGGGAGCAGGGATGAACGTGAAGGAATTCGGCGACAGCGCCGGGGTGTTGAAGGGTTTGACTGCTTAAGGTCAGCGAGGTGCCTTAGAGCATCTCGCTCAGCGTCTGACTGTTGATGTCGAAGAGGCGTTGGTGGGTGCGAAGGGCGGTGCGGTCGGTGAGGCTGGAGAGCCAGTCGCAAATGAGGCGGGCACGGGTGCGTTCGTCTTCGGCTTGTTCGATGGGGGCGGCGATGTCGGCAGGGAGGAGTTGCAGTTTGTGTTTGGCCGGACGCTCGATGTAGCGGTCGCGCAGGGCTTCGAAGAGACGTTCAAGAACGGTGCTGGCTTTGAAGTCGAGTTGGTGGAGCTGGGGGGTGTTGAAGACGAGTTCAACAGCGATGCGTTTGTTGAGTTTAGCGCGGGTGCGTTCGGTTTCGTCGATGACAAGCTTCCATTGGTGGCGCTGGGTGAAGCGACTGAGATGATTGTTGTCGGGAGCGAGGGTGCAGGCACGAATGTGTTGTCCAATGCAACGGCCGAGTCGGGATTCGACGCGTTGGTCACGCATGGCTTTGAGGAGGAAATCGAGGTGATCGCTTTGGATGGTGTTGAGCGATTGATTGGCTGCCCAGGCTTCGAGTTTGGGGAGGGTGATGAAGCCGGTTTGAATGGCGTCGGCGAGGTCGTTGATGGAGTAGGCGGTGTCGTCGGCCCAGTCCATGATCTGGCATTCGATGCTGCGGAATTGGTTGCGGAGTTTGCCGGGTGGCAGGTGATCGGGGAAGGGTTGATCGTGCAGGACGAAGTTGAGGATGGGGGCTTGTTCGTCGTAGAGGTAATGGTTTTCGGAGTTGGGAGTTTCGTGCTGAAGGGTTTTGTATTTGAGGATGGCATCGAGCAGGGCGCGCGTGGGATTCATGCCTGCGCCGCTTTCGGCAAAGAGGGTGTTGGTGAGGAGTCGCAGGGTTTGGGCGTTACCTTCAAAACCTCCGTAAGGTTGCATCAGTCGATGCAGCGCACGCTCGCCGGTGTGGCCAAAGGGGGGATGGCCGAGGTCGTGGGCGAGGCAGGCGGCTTCGACAAGATCGGAGTCGATGGTGATGTTCGCGTCGCTGGTTTTGCTGAGCCAGTGGACGATGGAGCGTCCGATTTGGGCGACTTCCAGGCTGTGGGTGAGGCGGGTGCGGTAGAAGTCGTATTCGCCGATGAGGAATGAATGGAAGACCTGGGTTTTCCCCTGAAGTCGGCGCAGGGCAGGACTATGCAGGATTCGGTCGCGGTCGATTTGAAAAGGGCTGCGGTGCTCGGTGCTGGTGGAGGTGGATGATTGAAAACGCGGTTCGAAGGTTTCGCTGTCGGAGCGTTGGTAGAAAGGGGGGTGGGCTGGCGCTGGAGAAGTGGATGACATGCGGAAAAGAACTCGTGGCGATGTTTTGAGGGGATGGCAAGGGGGAATCGCGTCGGCAAATGGCGGACGTGCGCGGGAGTCTCAGTATCTTTACATGTGGAAAACGTGCAATCACTTGTGAACGGTCAGGAGGTTCCTATGTTGAAGACATGAGTTCCAACACCCGGCATGAGGCATCGCTTGATCCGGCGGTGGACTGGGCCGATGGGCTGGCGGCGTTTTTGATGGAGCAGCAGGGGGTGGAGGCGGTGTTGTTGGATCGGGATGGGCGCAAAGTGAGTGTGGCGACGCTGGGGAAGGTGGATGAAGAGGTGTTGAAGGTGCGTCTGGAACGGGTGTTGCGCGAATTGGATGTGCAGTTTGGCGGGAAGCATTTACCGAGTTTCTCACTGCCGAGGTCTGGCGAAGTGGTGTTTGGGGTGCGCAAGATGCCGGGTGATGGGTTGTTGTTGGAGAAACCGAGTTGTCCGACGGCACCGAGATTGTGGAAGTGGCGGGAGTTTCAATGGCCGGAGGCGGAGAAGATTGAGGAGCAGAGTCGTGAAGAGTGGCAGACGCTGGCGATCCAGGCGGGGATTTGCGGGGTGGCGTTGGTGGCGGGATGGTTGCTACAGAAGACTTTGCCGATGGCGTGGCCTTCAGTGGTTTTGTTTGTGATCTCGCTGGTGGCCGGGGGATGGGATGCGGCGAAGGAAAGTTGGGAGAAGGTGCGCAAGGGGCAGTTGGACATCCACTTTTTGATGTTGTGTGTGGCCTTGGGGGCGATGTCGATTGGGGCGTGGACGGAGGGGGCGTTGTTGTTGTTCTTGTTTTCGACGTCAGGGGCGTTGGAGCATTATGCGTTGCATCGGACGCATCGGGAGATCAACGCGCTGACGAAGGCGGCTCCGCGTCAGGCGCGGGTGTTGCTGGCGAATGGGAGGACGGAGGAGCGGTTGGTATCGGAATTGAAGATTGGGGATCTATTGTCGTTGCGACCGGATGAGTTGTTTGCGGTGGATGGGACAGTGATGGAGGGCGAGTCGGCGGCGGATGAGTCGAACTTGACGGGCGAATCGGTGCCGGTGGGCAAGGGCAAGGGGGAGCAGGTGTATAGCGGGACATTGAACTTGTGGGGTTCGCTGACGGTGCGGGTGGACAAGTTTGCGTCGCAGAGTTCGTTGCAAAAGATCATTGCATTGATCGAGAACGCGCAGCATTTGCGGGCACCGAGCGAGCGATTTACGGACCGCTTTGGGACGCGGTATACCTGGCTGGTTTTGGGGCTGACGACGTTGATGTTTTTTGTGTGGTGGTTGGGTTTCAAGCTGCCTCCGTTTGTGAATGCGGGCGAAGTGAGTAGTGCATTTTACCGGGCGATGACGTTGCTGGTGGTGATGTCTCCCTGTGCACTGGCGTTGAGCATTCCATCGGCGATTCTGGCGGCAATTGCCTGGGGGGCGAGGCACGGAATTTTGTTCAGGGGTGGCGCGGCGATTGAAAAACTGGCGGAGGTGGATGTGGTCTGTATGGACAAAACCGGGACGCTGACGGAAGGGGAGTTGCGGGTGACGAAGGTGGAGAGTTTTCCGTCGGGTCGGGAGGTCGAGGTGGGGGAGATCGCGTTTGCGCTGGACAGTCGTTCGAATCATCCGATTTCAAGGGCGATCGGGGCTTATGGCAAGGCGCAGGATTTGAATTTGCAGGAGGTGGTGGACTTTCAGCGCATCACCGGCGCAGGACTACGCGGGGTGGTGGGAGGCAAGGTTTGTTATGTGGGACGGCGGGAGTTGATGGCGAATGGGGATTTTTCGAAGTGGGTGAAGGAGTTGCCCGAGACGCCGTTGGGGTTCAGTGAGGTGTGGGTGTTGAGTCCGGAGGTGCTGGGCAGGATTTTGTTGTTGGACACGATTCGTGAGGACTCGAAGCGGGTGCTGCAAGAATTGAAGGCGGAAGGTTTGCGCACAGTGATGCTGACGGGTGACAGGGCGGGCGCGGCGGAGGAGATTGCACGCGAGTTGGGGTTGGATGAGGTGCGGGCGGGGTTGCGTCCGGAGGACAAGGTGAAGGCGGTGGAGGAGTTCACCAAACAGGGGCGCAAGGTGGCGATGGTGGGGGATGGGGTGAATGACGCGCCGAGTCTGGCGGCGGCTTATGTGAGTGTGGCGATGGGCGCGCGCGGCAGTGATGCGGCGCTGGAGCAGAGCGACGTGGTGTTGATGAAGGACGACATCGGCCGGTTGGTGACGGCACGCGATTTGAGCTTGAGGGCGCGTGCGGTGATTCGGCAGAACCTCGCGATTGCGCTCGGGGCGATCGCTATTGCTTCGGTGGCGTCGCTAGGTGGCTGGTTGCATCTCACGGCAGGGGTGATTGCGCATGAGGGAAGCACGGTGGTGGTGTGCTTGAATAGTTTGCGGTTGTTGTTGCCGCTCAGGAAGTGATCAGATCATGGGGCTGAATTCGGGGAGGGGCTTGAGTTTGGTGCGTTTGGCGTGGTAGAGTTGGACGTCGGCCAGATGCAAAAGATGTTCGAGGGAGGACTGGACCGGGACGGAGGCGAGTCCGATGGAGGCGGCCACATTTAACGAGACACCGGCATTGGTGGTGAGGTGGCTTTCTTGCAGAGTGATTCGAAATGACTGGCACTGTTGGGCGGCGAACTGGGAGGAGTTGGAGGAGGAAACGGCGAGGAACTCGTCGCCTCCGATTCGAAATAGTTCCCACTGATGCTGAAGCTGTTTGCGGGCGAGGCTGGCGATGTGGCGGATGGCATGGTCGCCCGTGACGTGACCGTGGACGTCGTTGATGCGTTTGAGATCGTTGAGGTCAATGAACATGACCTGGAGCATGGCGTCGGGACTGGGATGCCGCTTTTGCTGGTTCTCGATGAATCGTTCGAGGGCTCGGCGGTTGCCGAGTCCGGTCAGTCCGTCCTGCATCGAGAGGCGGCGCAGTTCACTTTCGAGACGCAGGGTTTGCAGCATCGCGGCCATGCTTTTTTGGGCAACGAGAAGGCGGACGTTGAGGTGATCGGGAGTGATGGGTTTGAGGATGAAATCGTCGGCCCCCACATCGAGAATGCGGTTGAGATTGGCGGCACGGGAATCGGTGGTGAAGATGAGCAGATGGTGGCGGGAGCGAAGGCCGGTGGCCCGCAGTTGGCGGCAGAATTCGAGGCCTTTCATTTCGCCAAGCATCAGACCAAAGACCACCAGCGAGGGGTTACAGGTGCGCAGGTGATCGAGTGCTGCAGAGGCGGTCGAGAAGCGGATGACGTCGAGACTTTGATGTTGGGCAACGAACTCGACGAGCTTCATCGCGACGAGATCCTCACCGACCAGCACGAGCGGGGAGATGTGGCCCTGGGCAGAGGGAAGGCGGGCGTAGGGGGCGTGGGATGGGGGTTCTGAGGGGTGCGGATGAGATTGGGTGGGTTGGGCGCGTTGGTAGATTCGGAGGGTTTGAATCATTCGATCAACGGCGCTGGTGAGGGTCTGAACGGCGAGATCAAGTTGATGCGTCGATTGGGATTGAAAGAGGTTTTGAATGAGCCGGCTGGTCTCAAGAATGTGGTCGGATTGATAGACGAGACAGCTGCTGCGCAGGCGGCACATGGAATGGTCGACCTGGTGCTGATTGCCCTTCTGGAAGGCGAGGTTGAGGTCGGTTAGGCACTTTACCGACTCGTCGATGACGAGGTCGACCAGCTGGTGGAACAGGTGTCGCCCAGTGTCTTCGGACCACGACAGGGACGTGGTGTAGTCGGTTTCGTTAAGGGCCGTTCGGAGTTTGAGATGGGACATGAAGCGGGATTCCGGGGTTCATGCAGCGAGTGGGGCGCGGCGCTAAGAAAGTTGATTTGTTTATTGCCAGGGTCGGGTGAGGTCGAGGACGTGGAGGGCGCGACGTTTTTCGAAGTGGTAGGTGAGTCCGAGCGAGATGGACAGTTCGTCGTAGTTGGAGGTGCGGGCGGCGAGCATGTTTCCCCACAAGCTCCACGAGTCACCGAGCAGATAGGTGCCCTGGAAGGAAATGTAGCCAATAAAGGAGCTGTCAGTGGTGCTGGGGTAGGTGCCGGTGGAGTCGCCTTCGAGGGGGAAGATGGAGGAGGAGTCTTGATCGGCGCGTTGAAATCCGGCCCCCATGCTGCCGCCGAAGAGGACGTCTTTGCCGAGTTCGGACATGAAGTCGGCTTTGAGGAAAACCTGCACGTGGTTCTGCGGGCTGAAGTAGCCGCCGTGGCCAAAGGTGTATTGGTTCAGGTTGCGGGCGAAGGTGCTGTAGGTGAGCAGGGGGCCGACGCGGAAGTAGCTGAAATCGTTGACCTTGATGGGGCGCACGATGGAGGCGGTGAGTCCGAAGTGGCCGTTGTCGGGCACGTTGGTGCCGAAGTAGTTGGCGGCTTTGATGGTGCCGGTGAAGAGGCTTTTTTCGTTGATCCAGTGACTGAGTTCGCCCTGCACCCCGGCGGCGCGGACTCCGCCCCAGGAGAGCTGGTTGACTTCATCCCGAAAGCCGACGGCGGAGAGGGAGGATTCCATGACGGGGTCGACGAACGCGCGGAGTGTCCATTTGCCTTCATCGTGATCGCGGCTGATGGAGGCGGAACCGAGGATGCTGGTTTCGACGTTGCTGTTGGTTTGCAGCACGCCAAACGAGATGGAGGGATTCCACAGCGACTCCCACTCAAAGGTGAAGCGCGCGGCGACACCACTGAAACTTTGACCGGCGGCTTCGAGGATGCCGTTGTTGTTGGGATTGGAGATTAAGGCTCCGCCATCCCAGAAGTATTGAATGACGTCGGCCTGGAAATACCCTTCCTTGGTGGGGATGCGGGCGATGACGCGAGGGGCACCGATGACGTCGGTCTGGCGTTCGGTGGTTTCACCGGAGCGGGTGGAGGCGTCGAAACCGAAGAGAATGCTGGGGGCATCGATGCCGGTGTAGATACCGTAGGTTTGCGGATCGAGTTCGACGGCTTTGCGGATGCGGCCCTGACTGAAGTAGGCGGGGGCGAGGTAGCGGGTCTGATAAACTTGTTCGAGCGGGCCACCGAAGCGGTCGGCGAGTTCCTTGAGACGGTTCCAGCGGGCAAGTTGGGAGAGAGCGGCGTAGAGGCCTTCGGCGCTTTCTTCGTCGACACGTTGGGTGTAGAGGTTTTCGAATAAGATGGCGGCGCGTTCGATTTGACCGGCGCGCAGGTTGGACCAGGCGAAAAGCATGGCTTCACCACGGGTGAGTTGACGGGTTTCGGAGGCTTCTTCGAGGGATTGTGCGGCGGCTCCCGATTGGTTGGACTTGGAGGCGGCCACGGCTTTCTGGATGAGCACGTTGGCGAGGAGCTGGGACATGCGAGGGTCGGCGTCGGGCTTGAGTCGGGCGATGGCTTCGGCCTGGGCGAGATTACCACGGGAGAACTCGGCCATGGCGAGTCCGTAGTAGGCCTCGTTGAGTTCGGGGTCCCATTCGATGGCAAGTTCGAACCAGCTGGAGGCGGTGTCGTAACCGGACTGGCGGTAGCTTGCCCAACCTAGGGCGGAGGCGAGTCCGGCATCGCGCAGTTCCATGGTTTTGTTGGCGACTTCTTCAAATCGGCCCTGACGCAGCATGAGGCCGTAGTCGACAACCGGAACGGGCAGGGGAGTGGCGGTCGGAGGCGGAATGGCGGGCAGGGGGGCTTCGGTGATCTGGGGATCGGGGATCATTTGGGCGTCGGGATAGGTGACGCCGCTGTTCGAGCTGGGGCCGGTGTTGGGTAGTTGGGTAACGGGTGCGGCGGGCAAAGGAGGACGGGGGCCGCTGGTGAGAGGCGGCTCGGGGAGACTGGAGGGGTAACCGTCGCCTTGTCCGATCATGGTGGGGTCTTCTTCGGCGTAAGGGAGATTGCCGGCGAAGAGGCCGGGTTCGACGATGGTGTATGGTTGAGGTTGTGGCTGTGATTGTGGCTGCGGCTGCGGATACGATGAGGGAGTGGGAACGGACGGGGCTCTTTGTGGAGCGGGTGCGAGTGCGGGAGCTGGGTTGGCACCGGGATTGGCTTCGACCAGAAGCCATTGTTTGTCGCCGACGGGCATGCCGGCAATTTGCGAGGCGGGGATGACGTAGTAGGTGCGACCATCGATGACGGTGGTCATGGGCTGCTGGCTGTGGATGGGAGCAGGCGGAGGCGCGGCGACGGTAGTTTTAATGTTGGGAACGATGGGGGTCGACGTGGATTCGGGCGTTTCGTTCCCGGTGGTTGGCTGGCGGTGAACGCGGTTGATGCGATCGATTTGAGGAGCGGCGGTTGTTGGTGCAATGGGGTCAAAAGCCCGGGCGTTCTGAGTCAGGGTGGCGGCGAGGAGGGAGATGGTCGCGAGATGCCGATGCTGGTGCCGTGTGATGGGAGGGATGGAGGTCATGGGACAAGCGATTGTTGATGGACGATGCGGACGAGCAGAAGGAGGGCGGCGGAATAGTAGCCGTCGGCGGGGTCGACGATCCATTGGTCAGGATCGCGTTCGCGTCCGGTATTCAGCGAGAGTTCGTAGATGGCGCGGATGCCGGGGAGGGCGGGGTCGTGACCCTCATGGGTTTTGAGGTGGATTTTGCTGGGCAGGTTGGCTTCGGTGAACTGGGTCCAAGACGCACGCAGGGCCTGGTTGAGGGCGGGTGTCTGGTTTTGCAGACCGGCCCATTGAAGGTAGAGCGGGATGCGGATGGCGTTGTAACCAAAGACGGGTTCGTAGCGTTCGGGAAGGGTGATGGGTTTGCCGATTTCCACCCAGTCGGGAGGGAGGTTGAATTTGCCGAACTGCCAGTCGTTGAGCCACTTGATGCCGTCGTTGATGAGTCGCTGCCAGACTTCGGAATCGACGGGCTGACTGGCGAATTCCTGAAGGGCTGGAAAAACCCAGTAGGAGGGGTTGGTGATGACGGAGTTCTTTTCAACGAAGCCGACCTGCCCGGGCAGGAGGATGAGCCGGCCATCGAAACCGACCACAATCATATGCTGGCGAAGGTCTTTGATGATGGCGTGTGCGGCTTCGGTCCACGCAGGATTACCCCACATTCGGGAGGCACGATAAAGCGCCCAGGCGATGAGGATGTCGCCGTCGCTGGCGTTGTTGGGGTCGAGGACTTTGGGCTCTGCTTTGGTCTCGGTCTCAGAAGATGGGATGCCCCAGCTCCAGGCGAAGAGGCGGTCGGATTCGCGCACTTGAAGATTTTTTTGGGTCCAGTTCCAGATGGACTCAAACGCGGCGGGATCCTGAAAATAGGTGGCGAGCAACATGCCGTATCCCTGGCCTTCGGAATGGGTGATGTTTTGATTAACGGTGTCGATAACACGACCGGAATCGATGAAGTGGCGTTTGAAGACATCCCATTGAATTTGCATGGTGAAGGGGATGGTCGGGGCGGTGGTTTGCGACTTGAGGGGCAGCGGCAGGGAGAGGAGAAAAAGCAGCAGGACGCAGCTCAACGCTCTTCTGAGGGAAGAGGCGGGGAGTGGTGTTTGCGGGTGCATGAAGTGGTGTTTATGAATTGCGATTGCCGGCATTGGCGAGTCGGTGGACGAGCAGGGCGAAAAAGAACAGGATGCCCAAGACGATGGCGATCCACGAGTAGCGGATTCCTTGGGTCCAGCTGGGGAGGGACGTTTGGGCGAGGGAAGGCGATGTCTGGGTCGCTTTGTCCTGGCCGGGTTCGAGATGAGCAGGGAGAGTGGGAAGCATGACCTCGACGGTTCCGGTGCTGCGGTTGATCCAGGAGACTTGTCCGCTCATGCGCTGCCAGAGAGGGCTGCTGACCCAGTCGGAGACTTTGGTGGCGAGACCGGGTCGGTCGGGGCCGCTGACAATGAGCCAGTTGGCCTGTTCGAGACTGGAGGGTTTGAGCAGGGCGACGATGAGGCCGTCGTCGCTGGGTGTTTTTGAGACCGGCGGGATGACATCGGGGATGGTTTCAAAAGCCACGGCGGTGGGACGGCTGCCGTTTGACCAGCGGCTGTGGAGGTCGTCGGTTAATGGTTTGCCAAACAGGGCAGGAGGCAGGTTGAGGAGGTCGCTGCGGTCGCAGACGGCGATGACTTTCTTGGCATTCGTGGGAAGGCCGAGGGTGAAGCGGGTTTCAAGAAGAAGGGTGTTGCTGACCTGACTGAGCTTGGCGAGCAGGTTCCAGGTGGCCAGGAGCAGGTCGTGACGGCGGCCCATGATGGCGACGGTGATGCCAGAGCCGTCGGGATTGGTGACAAACGGGTAAGCGGCGCGGGCGAAGTTTTGCAGGCTGGTATCGGGCTGGAATCGCGAGGCGGGCGGGGCGGTGAAGCGGGATTCTGGGCTGATCAAAACATGGGGTGGGTTCCAGTCGCTGACGATGCCCGAGGTGTTGGCGAGCTTGAGGTTGGCGTGGTTGAGTCCGGGTTTAAGGAGGGAGGCTGGAATGTGGAAGTGGAGACTGCCTTGGGCAAGACTCTGGGCTTGCTGGCCTTGTCCGTCCTTTGATCCGTTATAGCGGATGACTTCGCCGTTGAGTTCGAGGACGAGATGGGTGTCAGGTGGGGCTTCGCCGAGGAATGAGAGGAGAAGGTCGAGTTCAACGTTGCGGTCGCTGCCATCGTTTTCAGCGACGAGGGCGCTGGTGAGGAAGTCGAATTTGGCATGCCAGTGATTGTGGATGGAGAGTTCGGTGGTGAGGATGCCGAGGTCTTTGAAGCTGGTGATGGTGCCGGGGAGGATGGGGCTGCGTCTCACATAGGCGGCAACCTGGGGAAGTCGCAGGCCCTGGATGGTGGCGCCGGGGGTTGAGGGCATCGGCTGGTGGACGAGGCCGAGGGTGATGGCGGCTTCGAGCACCTCGGCATCATTGCGTCCGGTGACGACAAGGAGGAACCCCTGACCGCAGACGGGACTGGCGCGGAAGAAGAGGCGAGGGCCGGTGACGCGCTCGATCTCGACGGGTTGCAGGAGGTCGGCGAGTTCGGCAACGGTGCCAATGAGCAGGGTGTCGTTAAGATGGGAGGGCTTTTCGGTCCAATGAACAACGGGCAAAGTGTTGCCCATGCGAAGGGCGGCTCCTTGGATGGCGAGGGCGGCGGTGCGGGTTTTGATTTCGTTGAGATCTTCTTCCAGTCGGTAGCCGGGGAGGCAGAGGTGGAGTTGGGGACCGTAGGCGGCCTTGTCGCCGAAGAGGTCGTTGAGCATGCCCAGGGTGGGCACCATGGGCACCCAGGCGCCGGAGATGACGAGGCGGGTTTCTTTGATGTCGAGGGCCATCTGGCGCAGGCGCAAAGAGATCTCATTGCGACCGGAAAGGATGGCGCGTGGATCGATCTCGAGAACGGTGGATTGATCGGCTTGCGGCCATTGGTTGGTAGGCTTGGTGAGCTTGCCGTTGATGCGGATTTCGAGGTCGGATGGCAGGCGGTCGTGGCGACCGGAGACTTCGATCAAGACGGAGCGGATCTCACGTCGATAGCTGTGAACATAAGTCATGTTCCAGGTATCGGAGGTATGCCAGACGGTTTTCTCGCCGGTGATACGATGGACAAAGTCGACGCGGGTGGCCTGATCGCCTTGGGCTGAGGTTTGAGCGTGGCTGAGTGTGAATGGCAGCCATAGCAACAGCATTCCCCACAGGCTTTGCCTGATGATGTGGTGTTGGGGAATGGTTTTGGCTGGGAGCATGAAAAGGTTTCTCAATGGTCTTTGGGTTTAGCGGTCCATGGGGTTGGATCGCATCGAGAAAAGCTGGCGGAATCCGACCCGCAAATTTCTGGCGTAGCCGAGGAGGGACAGTCGGCCGACGTAGAGAAGGGTGCGAATGATGCCGGGGGCGTGCTCTTGTCGGCGTTGTTGGAAGTCGACCCACTTTTGGCTGTCGCCATAGAAAAGTCGCACGGCCGTTTCTAGGGTGGTCCAGTCGCCTTGATAAAACCGGGTGCCAAGCAGTGCCCTGGTGGGGCCGAGGTCGGGGGACATCACTTTGCGAACCATTTCGACTTTGAGCGTGGCGTTCGCACCGATGATTTCGATTTCGGCAGGCTGGGGGAAGGCGGGATTTTTCAGGGCGTCACGGGCGATGTGAATGCCGCAGCCGGAAGCGGACATGTCGGCGAGGGTGCCCTCAATGATTTCGTCGCCGTGGCGGATGCGGATGGGGGCCGAGACGGGGAAGCGGGGAGAGGAGCGGAGCTGGCGGGTTTCGGTCATGACGCCCAGGGCGCAGCCGAGCAACGCGAGGTTGAAACCTACCCAGAAAAGGGTGATCAAAGTGGGGGCAAATTCCGTGTCGGGAAAAGTGAGCAGTTTGTAGACGCCGCGGGTGGCGCAGGCGAGGTTGATGGCGAGCAGCACGTAAAACGGGATCGCCATTTTGGAGATAAAAGCGCGGTTCAAGGTCTGTGCTTTGGGCGTGACCTTGAACCGGCCGGATTTGGGGCGGAAAAGTGCCTGAATGACGACGGGGAGGCAGAAAACCGATTGGACCAGTTCGTAGATTTCGGAGATGAGAATCCAGCGGGTGCGTTTAAAAAGATAGTGGGAGATGACGATGACCGTCAGCATGTAGGGCACGACGAAGGCGATGAAAGTCTCGTAATAGGCGCGGTAGATTTGCAGGTCGAAGAGCAGGAAGGCGGCGGGTGCCAGCATGTAAGTGAGCCTCGCGAAGGGAAAGAACCAGAACTGGCAGCTGCTGAGGTAGCAGAGGCGTTGGGCGGCGCTGAGTTTTGACTTGCGGAAGATGGGACTTTTGAGGCGGAAGATTTGGATCATTCCCTGCGCCCAGCGCATGCGTTGGACAACAAACGCATCCACGGTTTCGGCGGCCAGTCCGGCGATCATGGGTCTTGCGAGATAGGCGCTGTGGTAACCGCGTGAGTGGAGTTCGATGGCGGTTTCGGCGTCTTCGGTGATGCTCTGGCCGCTGAAACCACCGGTGATGTTGAGCCATTCACGACGCAGCACGGCGGCGGAGCCGCAGAAGAAGGAGCTGTTCCAGCGGTCGAGGCCCTGCTGGATGTTGCTGTAGAACATTTCGTTCTCGCTGGGCATGGTGTCGAACGTCATCAGATTGCGTTCGAAGGGGTCGGGATTGAGGAAAAAATGGGGCGTTTGGACGAGGAAGAGTTTGGGGTCTTCGAGGAAGAATCCGACGGTGTTTTCGAGGAAGTCGGCGGTCGGAACGTGATCGGCGTCGAAAATCACCACGAGGTCGCCATTGGTGTTGGTGAGGCCGATGTTCAGGTTGCCGGCTTTGGCGTGCTCGTTTCTTTCGCGGGTGAGGTAGGTGGCACCGAGTCGTTGGCAGAGGGCGGTCAGTTCAGCGCGTCGATTTTTAGCCTCCTCGGCGAGCAGAAGGTCTTTTTGATTGCACTTGGCGTCGGTGCCACCGTCGTCAAGCAGGTAGACATTGACGATGCCGTCGTAACGCATCTGGCGGGCGGCAACGAGAGTGATGGCGATAAGGTCGGGAGCTTCGTTGTAGCTGGGAACGAGCACATCCACCGAGGGAAGTTGGGCGGGATCTTTGCCGGTGAGCGGGATGGATTCGCGTTTTTTGGGATTGGCGTTGACCGTGAAGGTCATCATGATGAAAGCGATGCCATAACATTCGGCGAACAGAAGGATGACGGCGCAGGTATAGCTGACCGGGTCGTGATACTCCATGGTGGTGCTTAGCCGCCAGACGAAGTAGCGGATCACAGTGAATCCCCCAATGGCAAGGATGAGGATGCGGATGAAGGGAGTTTCAGGCAGGAATCGTAGGACAAGCAAGGTGGCTGCCAGAATGCCTGCGAGGGCCATCTGGTTCTGAACGTCGGCTTCGGCATTGGCCAGCAGAACCGCCGCCAGACCGGCAATCAGCGCGAGAGCGATGGAGAATGAGGATGCAGAAGGAGCGGTTGAGGAGGATGTCGGACCAGATTGGGTCATGAAAAGGAGATGATGGCCGCCGCTCCCTTGAGTGAAAACACGAGCAAGGTGGTGGCTGCCATCGGGATGGGATTATGCAGTTAAGGACAGGTGGATGGGGAAGAATAGGTGAAGGCGAAACGGAGAATTAGTGAACTACCTGCCTGCAGCTTGAAAAGTTACTTGCTGCTTCGCAAAAAAACATTGTCCTTTAGGACAGATTGATTTCGGCAATTGTGCCGATGCTTTTTTGCGTTAGCAAGCTAAAATGGCCCAATCGTTTTGGATGGCGTGAAAGAGCACGTTGTTTCCACCAGGCAGGAGACGGAGAACAGACACTTTATTCTTGGTGAATCCCGTGCTGTAATGGAGGCGAATCAGTTGAGGGGGCAAGGCGAAGTCACCTATTCGATTTCAATGTATTGATATGAGCTACCGAGCAGACCATTTTTCCAGAAGTGTTCAAGAGTGCGTCTATGTGTTGGATGATGACCAGTTGCTGGTCCGGCTGATAGCACACATTTTGGAGAACGAAGGCTACCAGGTGTTGTCGTATACTTGTCCGCTGGAATTCTTAAAGCTACGGTCGACAGCTCCAATTTGTTGTTTGTTGGTGGATTTGGAGATGCCTGGTATGAGGGGTTTACAGGTGCAGAAGGAGATCAAGGATCGCGGTTGGACGATGCCGCTGATTTTCATGTCGGCGCATGGAAGCATCGGAGAGGCGACGGAAGCGATGAAGTTGGGGGCCGTGGATTTTCTGGAAAAGCCCATGGTGGATCAGCGACTAGTGTCCGTGGTGGAGGATGCGCTGGAATCCTGCCGACAACGGAATCGGATGGTGGGTGAACTGAATGAGGCGCGTGACTGGCTGGACAACATGACGGAACGAGAGAAGGAGGTGATGAAGCTGCTTCTAGCAGGCTACATCAACAAGCAGGTGGCGGCGACTTTGGGGATTACAGAACGCACGGTCAAGGCGCACAGGGCGAGCATCATGGAGAAATCGGGAGTGGATTCGCTGGCGTTGCTGGTGCCACTGGCGATGAAGTCGGGTCTGACCACGGAATCCCGGGTGGTGATGAGCTGAATGACGCGATCAAGACTTGTCCGGCAGCGGCCCCGTCGGGAATGTGACGGTCACTCGGGTGCCGCCTTCTTCCGGGCTTTCAACGATGAGCTGGCCATCAGCTGCGCGGATGAGGTCGTGGCAGAGGGTGAGTCCGACGCCGATGCCAGATTCACCAGAGGTGCCTTCGGTGCTGGTTCCTGGCCCTGCGAACAAGGCTTTCAGGCGGTCGGGTGGAATGCCGACGCCGTGATCGCGGATGGTGACGGTGATGGTTTGGTCATCGTCGGATCTCCAGGCCGTGACATCGATGGTCGAACCCGGGTGGGAGTATTTGATGGCGTTGCCAAGGAGATTGCGAAGAATCACCTGAGGGAGTGAGTGGGGGACTTTTGCGTGCAGATCGGTTGGAATGGAATGGTTGAGGGTGATGCGTTTCCGGTCGGCATTTTCCCTGAGGTCATTCCAGGCGAGGAGCAGCGAGGAACTTAGGTTGACGCTCTTGTTTTTGGTCTGCTGGCGCTCGAGTTGGGATCGGCCCCAGGTGAGGAGGTTGGTGAGCAGGTCGAGCTGGAGGCGGCAAGCCTGGCTGACTTTGGCTGCCCAGTCGGTGATTTCGTTTTGTTGGAAGGTGGGGTCGTATTTGATGAGGCGGGCGAGGGAGTCGAGGGAGATGGCGGGTCCACGAAGGTCATGGCCGATGATGGCGAGGACGCGGTCGCGATCCTGGACGGCGTTTTTGAGTTGTTCGCTGAGTTGTTGCAGTTCCTGGGTGCGGCGAAGGACGTCGGCTTCGAGGTCGGTGGAGTAGTTGATGTGGAGCAAGTAGTGTTCTTCGCGGGTGAGGCGGCTGCGATAGATGAGGCAGAAGGAGAGGAGGATGAGGCTGAGCGCGTTGCCGATGAGGACGAAAAGGCACCGCTGGTCGACCCAGGCGACGGAATCATGCTCGAGGATGTGGTAGACGCTGAGCCCCGCACCGTAGGGCACGCAGGCGAGGACGAAGAAGAGACCGAGGGCACCGCCGCGTCGCCAATTTCGGGCGGCAGCCGTCATCAGGAGAAAGAATCCCAGCCATCCAAAGACTCCCAGGATGAACATGAATATCGGAAGGATGGTTGGAAAAAATCCCGCCACTGGCGTGAGGGGAATGAACATCCAGATTTTCGCATTGAGCTGCAGGAGCCGGTCGATGGAGGGATCGGTGCGTTTGGTAGACAGCAGGGCGCGGATGAACTGGAAAAGGAAAGGGACGGAGGCGCAGATGAGAACGCCAGCGAGGATTTCGGCGATGGGGAGGGGGCTGAAAGGGAGGTGCAGGCTGAGGGCGTTGCGACCAAGCATGGTGCCGAGCCCATGGAGGAAGACGAACATGAAAAAATGCCATTGTTCGGGCTGTCGATGAAGGGCGAAGCGGAAATAACCATGTGCAGCGACGGTGAGCCAGGTGAAGGAGTAGCAGGCGAAGGCGGCGTAGAAAAAACGCTCCCAGCTGAGGTAGTGGTCAAGCATGGGCCACCAGAGAAACTTGGAGGGCATGCGATGGTAGTCGGTGACGAGGAGATAAGCCCGCTTGGTCTCTCCCGGCATGAGGGTGACGTTGAACGCATGCCAACGGAGCGGATACTCAAGCCCCTGCTGCGGCCATGGCGGACCTGCCTTCGAGGAGGTCCAGGTTCCGTCGGTTTCGCGTTGGTAAAGGACGGCATCGTCATACACACGGCGGATGAGATCAAAAACGCCGTGCTGAAAGCGGTCGGTGGGATTGGTGAAATCGAGTCGAAACCAGCGTTGATTGTGAGCTTTTTGATTGAGCTGGTCTGCCTTTTTTGAGGGAGGCAACGGCACGAAGATGCCGGTGGAGTCCAGCACAATGACTTCCTCCAACGTGTGCGTGACCTGCGGGAACTCGTCGGGAAGGTAGGCGGCGCGGACAATATCGGTGTCAGGAATGGTGAGAGCCCAGCTACCCTTCAGGGTGGCGATGGAAAGGCCGTAAAAACAGGCGCCAACCATGAGAATGATGCACACCAGAATGGCAATGGACATCCACGCCGGCGTAGGCAGCGGTGACAATTTCATGCCTTCCACAGGCCGGTCAGGCGGGGAGCTCATGAAGCTTTGATACGATTTTCCATTAGCCAAGCGAATGAATAGACTCGCTTATAAGCTACACTTAATGTTGTGGAGAACAACAATAAGGAAATGGGCACTCAAACCGCGTGTCTTAAATCGGTGATGGTGTCGCGATTTTCGCGGCAAACCTGCCAAGGCCAATGACCGGTTCGGTCTGGGGCCCCGGCGTTCAGCGGGGAGATGGCATTGGGGCCTCGTTCCAAAGACCAGTCAACGAACCGGTGATTTGCGGCTCAGGGCGGGATGGGAGTGAGGTGAGGGAAAAAGAATATTCAACGCCCTGACTGGTGATGAAGCGAACATTGATGGAAGTGTTTCCACCTTTGCCTGAAGAGGGAAGAACCACATGCGAATGCCCTGGGGGGTTAGACCAAAGGGCATTCGGCATGTGGCAATGGGGGTCGGGGATTTTTAGGGGTTTACGGGGATTTTTGATGGTAGTCGGGGGAAATGGGTGGGCTTGGGCTTGAGTCTAAACCCCTCAGCGACGACGGCGGAAGATGCACAGGGCACCTGCGGTGAGGACCAGCAGTGCGCCGCTGGGTTCAGGAACAGGGACCACCGGAGGGGTCACAGTGAATTTGCCGACGAGGTGTGCAGTGGCAGATTTGCCCTCTTTCACATGAAACTGGTCAATGCTGCTAAATCCGTCTCCAGAGACCGTTCCAAAGCCAAGTTGCAGGGAATACGAATTGCCCATGGCATCCTGAAAGTTGAGCGGGGCGGAGGTGTTGCCCAGCACAATGATGTCGGCATCGGCGTAGGGATCGCCGGTGTTGGTGGTGTTGGTCAGGATTTGGGTGAACACCGTGTTCTGGTCTGGCAGGCCCGCCGGATTGACGAACGAAAACTCCAGCATGAGGTCGACCGACTCAGCTTCAGTGCCGGCGATGATGGTGCCGTTTTTGTAGTAAAGGTCACCGAGGGTGAAATAGGTCTCGGGTGAGATCTCGTTGAAATCAAAACCGTTGAATTCCAATTTCGAGGGGTGGCTGTGTTCGTCAGCGGTTCCCCACATGAAGCTTGAGCCGCCATCATAAATGGACGAGACCATGCCACTGGGACCAGCGGGATTTTGGAATTCGCCTTGCACCGAACCCGTGAAGGCTGATGTTGTGGGGGTGGCTTGGGCGGAGGCAGTGCCAACGGCCGTGATCCAAGCGAGCAAGAGGGATGCCTTGACGGCATTTCTGGTCAGACGGGACTTGGGGGCGATGGCCGGACGAAGAGTTTGGTTGGGGGAAGAGGGATTGGGTTTCATGTCCGGCAAACAGACACCGATTCAAAAATCGGCGCTATTGCCCATGGGTGACGTGGCCCAAGATGCATTGTCCTTTCGTGCAAAGGATACATCCAGGGAATTTCGGGACGAAATAAAGTAACCCGTTGAAAATGAAATAAATCCACTAGGTCGTCGCTGTTCGAATCGAAGGCGTAAATTAAGTATAAGCGGGTTCAATAGATCGACCGAGCCAGTGTCCGACGGTTGGCCGTCACTGAAAATTCAATCATTTCATCTGACGATACAAAGTCTGGCCAAACGCGATCTCATTGTGCGTGTTTTCAGAAAATCCCTCTATGTCCTTAAAGATAGACAGCCATCTAAACCGCTCCGACGTCACCTCCTCAATCAAACAGAAATTCGTCATGATTCTTGACGATGATGAGTTATTTAGGAGGCTAACCGAGTCTCAATTGAGAAGGCAGGGTTATCAGGTGAGTGCGTTTGAGAGGTCGGAAGAGCTTTTGCAGACACGGCCGCCTGGGCGCCTCGGGTGCGTTATCATGGATTTGAAGTTGCCTGGAATCAACGGCAGGCAGGCATTTCGCGAGTTGATCGCCGCCAAGTGGCAGCTGCCGATCATTTTTGTCTCCGCTTTTGCCACCATTCCTACCGTGGTTGATTTGATGAAAAGCGGAGCGGTAGATTTTTTAGAAAAACCTGTGGAGGACGTCCGACTGCTGCGTTCGGTGGAGCGCGCGATGCGGTTGGCTGAATTGGGAATGAAGCGTCAGACGGAGGCTCAATCGGCGATGCGGTCGGTGAGGTCGTTGACGGAGCGTGAAAAGGAAGTGCTTACACAGGTGGTTTCGGGAAGGATGAACAAGCAGATTGCTTGTGAACTGGGGATCAGCGAACGAACCGTGAAGGCGCATCGAGCGAACATCATGGAAAAAGTGGGGGTCGACTCGGTGGCCCGGTTGGTGCCCGTGGCCCTGCAGGCGGGGATTATGCCATTGCCGATGCCGGATTGAGGAGTAAACCGTTTTTAAGCAGCATCTCTGAAAGCGCCTGATGGGAATGCAGGGAGTGGAGATCGGCAAGTCACCAAAGGGAGCGATGGCGGGTGATGCCCACCTGTCGTCCCGGACGGACGATTTATACCAGCCCGGCATGTAATGCGGGGTGGCGTTTGCGACAGGGGATAGCGTCCAACAGGGACGCTTTATTCGCGGAAAGGGGCGGCCTTCAGTGTGCATGATGCGTTCCTTCAGAACGCCAACTCCGATTGTGCAAAACCCGGCACCTTGTGCCGGGCTCTTATGAGTCGTCCCGATGGGACGGGGAGGAGGGGCAATTGGCGTGGATTGGTGAGGCGACACTGGTGCGTTTCGAGCCTCGCAATTGAAGATTTTTGAACGATGACAGGATCGGCTTCTTGTCGGTGAATTTGAGAAGGTATATCCCCGAACTTCGATACCATCAGGCGCAAAAAAACGGTGCCACCTAGAAGGGTGACACCGTTTGATTAACTGCTCGGATGGAAGATCGCCAGAGGCAATCCTTCATCGATCCGATTCTTAGACTTCGACTGAGGCGACGGTCTTGAGAATGCGGGAGGCGATGGCGTATGGATCGCCTTGGGAGTTCGGACGGCGGTCTTCAAGGTAGCCTTTGTAGCCGTCGTTGACGAAGCTGTGAGGCACACGAATGGAAGCGCCGCGGTCGGCGATGCCGTAGCTGAACTTGTCGATGGACTGGGTCTCATGCAGACCGGTGAGGCGCATGTGGTTGTCGGGTCCGTAGACGGCGATATGCTCGTCTTTGTATTTCTCAAAGGCGGCCATGAGTTTCTCGAAGTATTCTTTGCCGCCGACGGTGCGGAGGTATTCGGTGGAGAAGTTGGCGTGCATGCCGGAGCCGTTCCAGTCGGTGGCGCCGAGAGGTTTGCAATGGTATTCGATGTCGATTTCGTATTTCTCGCAAAGACGCTGAAGGATGTAGCGGGCAACCCACATTTCATCGGCGCATTTTTTGGAACCTTTGCCGAAGATCTGGAATTCCCACTGGCCTTTGGCCACTTCGGCGTTGATGCCTTCGTGGTTGATGCCGGCGTTGAGACAGATGTCGAGGTGTTCTTCGACGATCTGACGGGCAACACTGCCGACGTTGCTGAAACCGACGCCGGTGTAGTAAGGGCCTTGAGGAGCTGGGTAGCCGAACTCAGGGAAACCGATGGGTTTGCCGTCCTGGTAGAAGAAGTATTCCTGCTCGAAACCGAACCATGCGCCCGGATCGTCAAGGATGGTGGCGCGGAAGTTGGTTGGGTGAGGGGTGACTTTGTCGGGCATCATGACTTCGCACATGACGAGCACGCCGTTGATGCGGGTGGAGTCAGGATACACGGCGACGGGTTTGAGAACGCAGTCGGAGCTTTTGCCTTCGGCCTGTTGGGTGGAGCTGCCGTCGAAACCCCAGTAAGGAAGTTGTTCGAGGGTGGGGAAATCGGCGAATTCTTTGATTTGAGTTTTGCCGCGGAGGTTTGGGACGGGGGTGTAACCGTCGAGCCAGAGGTATTCCAGTTTATATTTGGCCATGGATTTGATATTGATATGTTGGTTTTGGAGTGCCGAAGGGCGATGGTCCCACACCCGGAATGACCGACTGGGAGACTGGGACTAGGGTAAAGCATGGCGTGTGCCAGTTGGATAGTGAAATCTTTTTGGGAGGGCGGATTGTCGTGCGTTTTTTCACGAGCTTGCCAGGGGACGGGGATGATGGAAGGATGATGGGAATGCACGAGATCAAAGACACACAACGGGCGCTGGTGCGGATTGGGTATGACGGGAGGGTTCACAAGACTTTCCGTGGGCCAAAAGCGGAGGAGCGGTTTGCCAATGAGGTGCGGGTGTTGCGCTATCTGGAGGAGCGGGGATGTGATTTTGTGCCACGGGTGCTGGAGGTGGATGAGGAGAGTCTGTATATGGTGACGTCGAATTGCGGGTCGCGGGTGGATCATCTGGGCGAGGCGCGGATGGCGGAGATTTATCAGGAGCTGGAGGGGTTCGGGGTGCGGCATGAGGACGCGTTTTTGCGCAACATCACCTACCGGCGTTCGGATGGGCGGTTTTGTGTGATCGATTTTGAATTTGCGACGATTTTGGATGAGGTGAATGACGCTGAGCAAGGAGGCAAGGCCGGTGAGTGAGGCAAATGAGGGGGCGGGACAGATGGTGCATTGGTCGGGCATGACCCATCGGGGGCGGGTGAGGGCGAACAACGAGGATGCGTTTCTGGCGCTGACCTTTGATGCAACAGGGGTGAGGTATTTGGGGAAAATTGGCGAGGCTTCACTGGGGGGGGCGGATTTTGTGTTCGCGGTGAGCGATGGCATGGGCGGGGCGCAGTCGGGGGAGTATGCGAGCCGGATTGCGGTGGAGAAGATCACCAAGTTGCTGCCGCGCAGTTTTCATCTTTCGGCGCAGCATCTGGCCTCGGGGTTTCAGGACATTTTGGCGGAGGTGTTTCATGGGATTCATGAAGAGATGACGAGATTGTCGCGGTGTTATGAAGAGTGCCGAGGCATGGGCGCGACGTTGTCTATGGCGTGGTTTTCACCGGGATGGATGTATTTTGGTCACATCGGGGACAGCCGGATTTATTATTTGCCAAAGGCGGGCGGGATCAGGCAGGTGACGAATGACGACTCGCACGTGGGCTGGCTGCGGAGACAGGGGAAGATCAATGAGCGGGAACAGCGGACGCATCCAAGGAAGAATGTGCTGCAGAAGGCGCTGGGGGCGGATCACCAGTTTGTGGAGCCGCAGGTGGGCGCGGTTGGCTGGGAAAAGGGCGACCGGTTTTTGTTATGCACGGATGGTCTCATCGATGGATTGTGGGATCACAGTCTGGATGAAGTGTTGCGTCAGCCGGGATCGAAGATGTCGGCAGTGCCGGCGCAGCGGTTGGTGGAGGAGGCGTTGGATGCCTCGGGAAGGGACAACATCACGGCAGTGGTGGTGGAAGTCGGAGGAGACGTGTGAGGTTTTGAGTTCGATGTTGCAGAGCGGCGGGGATTGGAGGAGTTTGCGGGATGTCTTCCGCCCGCGCTTCAAAAATGCTTCATGATACGGTGGCCCGCTGCCGGGAGCTGGGTTTGCGGCGAACCTGGGCATTGGAGGAATTGTTGAAGCGGTTGATTGCGAATTCCAAACCGCAGACGCTGGCGGATTTGGCGGAGGCTCCGGAATTGAAGGATCGATGTGACAAGGCGACGATTTTTAGATTGTTGGTGCGGCTGGAAAAACACGGGATTTTGCGACGTTTGGGGCTGCATGACCGGTCGGCTTATTACACGCTGATCGAGCCGGGTGAGCACAGCGATTACCTGATCTGCACGCAATGCGGGGTGATCGAGACGCTGGACATTGCCTGTCCGGTGGAGGCGCTTGAGGCCAGGATTTCGAAGGAATCAGGGTTTAAGAAGCTCTATCATGAGTTGGAGTTTTTCGGCGTTTGTCCGAAGTGTTTGTAGATGTAGTCGGGAGGGCGCATTTTGGCCTTTCCCGTCCCGTTGGGACGACTAATTAAAGCCCGGCACAGGGTGCCGGGTTGCGATTGGGATTGGATTGCGTCCTACAGGGACGCTTCATGCGCGGTGCGTGTTGACCCTCAATGCACATGAGGCGTTCCTTCAGAACGCTTAGATCAATGCGACTAACCCGGCACCCTGTGCCGGGCTAATATGAATCGTCCCGTTGGGACGGGGAATTATGCGTTGAATGCTGCCACATTTGTTGGGGGTTTTGGCTTGCGAAACTTCGAATTACAGAGCGGCGAGGGCGGCTTTGATGGCTTCGAAGTTGGGGAGGTCTTTGGGGGTTTCGGTTTGCTCGGCGTATTGGATGGTGCCGGATTGGTCGATCACAAAAGCGGCGCGGGCGGAGGTGTCGCCGATGCCAGCAAGACCGGGGAAGAGGACGTCGTAGGCCTTGGTGGTTTCTTTGTTGAGGTCGCTCACCAGGGTGATGCCGATGTTCTCTTTGTTGGCCCAAACTTCCTGGGCGAAGGGGCTGTCGACGCTGATGCCGATGACGTTGGCGTTGAGGTCGGAGTAAGCGCTGAGTCCGGCGGTGATGTCGCAGAATTCCTGGGTGCACACGCCGGTGAAGGCGAGGGGGAAGAAGAGAAGGACGGTGCTTTTGCTGCCGAAGCTGGCGCTGAGGGTGACATCGACGAGATCGCCGGTGGTTTTGGATTTGAGGGTGAAGTCTGGAGCTTGGGTTCCGATGGAAAGTGGCATGGTGAATTGATGATTTGAGATTGATGACTGATGATGGCGTGGCGAGTGTAGATGGGGATGGGGGCGGGTCAAATGGCTTTGGCTGGGGCTTGACTTTGGGGTGGAGCCTAGTGAGGTGAGGGGGTGATGTTGAACGATGGTTTTGATGTGCAGGAGATGACGCGGTTGATTCGTCATCGGCGTTCGGTGAAGCCGGTGGACATGGATCCGGGTCGGGTCGTGGAGCCTGGCTTGTTGATGGAGTTGTTGGAGAATGCGAACCATGCGCCGACGCATGGATTGACGGAGCCCTGGCGGTTCACGATATTTCAGGGTGATGCGCGGGCAGAACTGGCCGGGGTGATGCAGCGGATTTATCGCGAAACGACGCCGGTGAACGAGTTTCGAGAGGACAAGATGCTGAAGATGGGGCAGAATCCGCTATTGGCTGGAGCGGTGATCAGCATCGGCATGGCGCGGCAGGCGGGAGGCAAGATTCCCGAGATTGAGGAGATCGAGGCGGTGGCGTGTGCGGTGCAGAACATGCATTTGACGGCGAGTGCGGCGGGATTGGGGGCTTACTGGTCTTCACCGCCATTGGTGGAGACGCGGGAGTTTGTGGAGTGGCTGGGACTACGGACAGGCGACCGGTGTTTGGGGCTGTTTTATGTGGGTTGGCCGAAGCCGGGTTTTGTGTGGCCGAAAGGTTTGCGCAAACCGGTGGAGGAGAAGTTGATCTGGCGGGGGGAACTGCGGAGCTCATGATGGAGGACATTCCATCAATGATGTCGGGAGCCCCGTGGATGGCGTGGGCTTCTTGGGTGTTGGTGGGGCTGTTGATGCTTGCGGGACTGGCGGGCACGGTGCTGCCAGTGATTCCGGGGCATTTGTTGATTTTTTTGGGGGCGGCGGCGAACAAGTGGTTGAATCCGGAGCAGTCGATGAGCTGGGGCGGGTTGATCTTGATGTTGTTACTGCTGGTGCTGGCTTACGTGGTGGATTTTTTGAGCGGGGCGTTGGGGGCGAAGCTTTTTGGAGGGAGCAAGTGGGCTTTCTGGGGGGTGCTGTTGGGGGGATTGGTGGGGCTGTTTTTCGGATTGCCGGGTTTGATCATTGGACCGCTGGCGGGGGCTTTTGTTTTTGAAGTGCTGTTTGCGAAAAAGCGGTTTACCGCAGCGACAAAGTCGACGGTGGGCACAGCGGTAGGGACCACGGTGGGTTTGGGGGCGAGATTGTTGATAGGAGTCGGGATGGTGGTGTGGTTTGTGGCGGATGTGTTTTACTTGTGACATGAAAAAGCCACATCCCGAATCGGGATGTGGCTTGGCTTGTGAATTTTTGAACTCGAAGTTCGCTAAACTTATTTGAGGAAGCTGTTGAGCATCCAGAGCGTTTTCTGGTGAGTTTGACGACGCTTGACGGCGAGGTCTTGAGTTTCGAGATCGTCGGCTTCAGCGGCGGCGTTTTCAACAGCCTTGGCGGCGGCGGTGACTTTTTCGTTGCCATCAATCAGATGGGCCACGAAGTCCTTGGCGGGAAGGCGACCGACAGGAAGGGTGGAGAGTTCGGAGAGTTCCGCGAGGCGCTCAAGTCCGCCTTCGGAGTAAGCGCCAAGGGCGCGAACGCGCTCGGCGATTTCGTCGATGGCAGTGAACAACTCTTCGTATTGAGACTGAAACGCGGTGTGGAGCTGGAAGAAATCGGAGCCTTCGACGTTCCAATGAGCGAGATGGGTTTGTGCCATCAGCGCGTAGCTGTCGGCGAGGAGTTTTTGAAGCGAAGCCGTTACTGGATCGGCGGAGACTGATGCGGGTGCATTTTTTGTAGCCATGGTCATAAAAGGTTTAACGTGGGAATTGTCCGTGGTGGATGTCACTTTCGCAAGTCTTTTCCCTGTGCTAGGATTGCATGAAATGGCCAAAACTCTTTGCGACTGGAAAAAGCACGAAATCGTTGATGATATCGATGAACTTTTGTTGCTGGTTCGTGATCCACGTTATGTATGTCGAAAATGCGCGAGGGTGGCTCATTCGGACAAGCATCTTTGCAAGGCGATGGCATTGCCGAAATTGAAGGATCTTGAGTTGGAAATGCTGATGCCAGCAGGTCGCTGAGGTTGATCAGGTGGGGCTTGCGCTGTGCGTTAGTGGTATTTTTACTTTCGTCGTTGCATGGTTGGCGGGTCGTTGCAAGGGGTGAGGTTCTGATGACTTCTTTGCGCGCCTGTCTGTTTCTGGTTCTGTTATGGGCCGTGGTTTATTTGCCGGGCCTGGGGAGTCAGGAGATTCGGGGGGAAGAGTGGCGAAGAATTCTTCCGGGGAGGACAATGTTGAACACGGGAGAGTGGGTGGTGCCGCAGATCGGTGGGAAGCCTTATTTGAGGAAACCGCCGTTGATCAACTGGATCAGTGCGGCGAGTTTCAAGGTCACGGGCGTGCAGAATGAGTGGTCGGCGAGATTGCCGAGCGTGCTGACGGTGCTGGCGGCGGCGTTGGGGATGTTTTTGTTGTTGAGGAAAGCGCTTGGCGGGAAGGCGGCGTTGGTGGGGGCGGTGTTCTTTCTGGGAATGGCGGGGGTGGTGGAGAAGGGTCGGCTGGCGGAATTGGAGATCTATTACATTGCGTTCACCGGACTGGCGTTTGCGGGGTGGCTGGCGGGTTTGATGCGGACCGTGGGTCGGTGGTGGTCGTGGACGATGGTGGGGGTGTTTTTGGGATTGGGGATGTTGATCAAGGGGCCGGTGCATTTGCTGTTCTTTTACACGCTGGTGATTGGTGGATGTTGGGGTGCGGGGCGCTGGCGTGGATTGTTCTCTTTGGCGCATGTCTGGGCGCTGGTGCTGTGTCTCGGGATTTTTTCGGCCTGGGCGGTGCCGTTTGCACAGGAGTATGGGAAAATGGTGGGGGTGAGCGCGGGAGAGGTGTTGGACTATTGGAAGGATCAGATCGCCAGCAGAACCACGTCCAGTTCAGAACCGACGGAAGTGGAAGATGAATCGATGCCGATGGAGGGTTTTCTGACCCGGGTTCCCGGGGCAGCGGCGTTGTTTTTGCCATGGGTGTTGGTGGCGTTGTTGGGATGGAGGAGGCGGGATCGGGAGAAGGCTTTTGAAGATGAGGATAAGCGGCGCCTGTTCGTGGGGTTGGTTTGGGGCGCCTTCGCGGGTTGGTTGATCATGATGCTGATGCCGGGGGCGATTTCGAGGTATGTGGCTCCGTTGTTTGCGCCGGTGGCGATTCTGGCCGGTTGGTTTTTGACGGGATGGTGGTCGGGAAATGGCGGAAACGTGGGAATTTGGTGGAGAAGAGTTTTGCTGGTATTGGTGGTTCTGGCCGCTGCGGGAACGGTGGTTTTTGGAGTGATGTTGTTGGGGTCGCATGGGGGCGTGGCGGTGCTGGGGATCGTGATGGCGGCTGCGTTGGGAGTGGGCATCTGGTGGGGACTTCCGCAGGATGCGTCGTTGTTGAAGTTGAGCACCTGGACCACGCTGGCCCTTGGTTTGGGGGCGTTGATGGTGGTGCTGATTGATATGAGGCGTGTGGAGATAGTGAAGCCGACGGCGTTGGCGATGCGTGCGGTGATGGAACCGGCGGAAGGGCCGTTGTATTTGTTCCGACTCGGAGCAACGCCCTATTTGTTTTATCTGCCGGAAGATGCGGTGGAGGTGGTGGATCGGAAAACGATTCCGAAAGGGAAGCTGCGTTGGATGCTGACGGATGCAGAGTCGTTTGAGCGATATGGCGCGAGATTGCAGCGGGATCACGGCGCGGCGGAGGTGCGCGGAGAATTTTTCGGAACCTGGGGGGCGCGGGAGACGGGGGAAAAGATGCTGATGATCCGATTTGCCGGAAGCGAGTGATTTGGCAAGTGACACGTCTTGGGTGGCGGTCTAACATGAACTCCGACATGACAAATTTGCGCATGAAGGATCTGGTGAAACGTTTGCTGGCGGATGTTGATTCCGACGGCGGGCGATTTGGATTAAATCGAAACGGACGGAAGAGGCAGTGGTCGAAGGTCGTTGTTAAAGCATTTCAGGAACACGGAATGAGATGTGCTTGTGTTGAGTGAGTGCGTGAATGAACCATGACATGACCAGCGTCGAAATTCCCCTCTCGAAAACCGTTTCGTCAGCTCCGGCGGGGTCGACCTTTTCGGCGGCATCGGCAGCGGTGGTTCGGCGGATGGTGTTGAGGAAGTGGGTGTTGGGATTGGTGGATTCCTGGTGGTGGATGGTGACGGCTTTGATGATTTTGGTGGGATTGCGATTTCTGTTGGGCAATGACCTTGGCGGAGTGGCTACGGCAGCGGGGTTGATGGGTGCCTGGGCTTTGGCAGTGCTGTTGTGGGTTTGGGTGAAGCGGCCGGGTGCTTATGCGGCTTTTGCGTTTTGGGACAAAAAGGCGGGAAGAGCGGATGCTTTTGCGAATGCGTGGTGGCTGGAGCAGCAGGTGGAGCCAAGCATGGGGGGAAGGTTGCATGTCGGAAGGCAGCGGGAATTGCTGGAGTCGGCCTTGAAGTCGATGAAGAAGGACATTCCGTTGCCAGATGGCCGGAAGTTGTTATTGCCGCTGCTGGCGTTGGCAGGAATGTTTTTTGTGCCGTCCGTAGGAGGCTGGCGGGTGGTGGAGCCGGAGCTTTCGGCGGAGGCGAAAAAGCTGGCTGGGACGGAAGGACGGAAGCTTGAGGAGCGGAAGCTGGACGCGGACAAGATGGGCGGATTAACGGAGGTGGAGAAGGAGGAGGTCAAGAAGCTGCAGCAGAAGGTGGACGAGACGGCGCAGTCGTTGCAGGAGGATGGCTCCAAGAGTGCGCGGGATGTTTTGTCGGAATTGGAAAAGCGTGCGCGGGATGCGGAACGACTGGCGGAGAAGATGGGTGCGGGGGATGCAGCCTGGGCTTCAGATCAGATGGTGGCGGAGATGCGTCGGCATGTGGACACGGCAGAGTTGGGGGATGCTGTGGCGGCCAGAAGTGCGGACAACACGGCCAAGCAGGCGGAGGGTTTGGCGGAGCGATTGAATGATGAGAAGTTGACAGAAGAGGCGCGTGAACGGTTTACAGAGACGTTCAAGGAAATTGGCAATGCGGGGTTGCCTGAGGACAAGGAGCGGACGGTGGGTCAGCATGTGATGGCGGCAGATCGGAACATGACGCAGTCGCTGCCGAAGGAGGCGGGCGGGGAGATGGAGGCGCTGGCAGACAAGATGCGGACGCTGGCACAACGGGACAAGGCGCGGGAGCAGTTGGAGAAGCTGGCGCAGCAGTTGCGCGATTCGGGCAGCAGCATTGCCGGTCAGGGTCAGCAGGGGGGGATGCAGGAGCTGGCGGGGAATTCGGACGAGGGGCAGCAAGGCCAGCAGGGACAGGGTCAGGGGCAGTCGATGACGGCGATGCCGAATGCGCCGTCGATGTCGCCGATGCAGATGCCGGGGATGGATTCGCAGAATTCGCCGGGGCAGCAAGGGCAGGGTCAGGGGCAACAGGGACAGAAGGCGCAGATGATGACTCCGGTGCCGGGAGCCGGACAGCAGGGGCAATCAATGGCGGTGATGCCGGGTGGGACTGAGAAACCGAAGGATGGTCAGCCGATGCTGATGGCACCAGTGCCGGGCAGTCCGCCTCCCCCGCCGGGTCAGCAGCCGAATGCGATGATGATCATGGGGGTGATGCCGGGGATGAGTCAGGGTGGGTTGCAGTCGGGCAACGGAACGACGGATTTGGGCAAACAACCCGGGGCGGATGGAAAATCGGCGGCGGGTCAGTCGGGAATGGTCAATGCGCAGCGCAACGCGGAAGGGACGTCGAGTGTGCGGACGATTGAGGGTCAGGCTCGCAAGGAGGAGGCGGGTCGGAGTTCGCAGGAAACGGCGCTGGAGGCGATTGCGGCGGAGGAGAGTGCTCTGGACGATGCTGCGCTGCCTGCGTCGCGTCGGGAACAGGTGAGGCGGTATTTTAATGAATTAAGAAAACGCTTTGAGCGTGGAAGTTGAAGAAGATTATTACTTTATTTATTTTTTATATTTTATGAGTGAAATGAAAACTGCTGATGAAAAAAGTGTGGCTTCTGTGGCGGGATTGGAGGAGGAACTGGTCAAATTTCGGGAGTTGTTCGGGGCGTTAAAGACGGAGATTCAGAAGGCGATTGTGGGGTATGATGATTTGCTGTCGGACACGTTGATTGCGATTTTTAGCGGGGGTCATGTGTTGCTGGAAGGGGTGCCGGGATTGGGGAAGACGTTTTTGGTGAGGGTGATTTCCGAAGTGGTGGGGCTTGATCCGGGTAGGGTGCAGTGCACGCCGGATTTGATGCCAGCGGACATTTTGGGGACGCACATTGTCAACGAGGATGCGAATGGTCGGAGGGTGTTGTTTTTTGAGAAGGGTCCGGTGTTCAAGAACTTGCTGTTGGTGGATGAGATCAACCGCGCGACGCCGAAAACGCAGGCGGCTTTGTTGGAGGTGATGCAGGAGCATGCGGTGACGGCGGGTGGGGAGCGTCACAAACTGCCGGAACCATTTTTTGTTCTGGCAACGCAGAATCCGATGGACATGGAGGGGACTTATCCGCTGCCGGAGGCGCAGTTGGACCGGTTCATGTTCAAGATCAAGGTGCCGTTTCCGACCTTGGATTCATTGGTGGAAATTTCGCGGCGGACGACGAATTATGATCAACCCGAGCTGAAGATGATCATGACGGGGGCGGAGTTGTTGCGGTTGCAGAAGGTGCTGACGCAGATTCCGGTGGCGGATCCGATTGCGGCTTATGCTTCGAAGCTGGTGCTGGGGACGCATGCGGATCAGGAGGGCGTGTTGCCGGCGGTGAAACGGTATGTGTCGTATGGGAGCAGTCCGCGTGGATTGCAGGCGCTGGTGCGGGGGGCGCGGGTGTGGTGTGCGGTGAGGGGCGGAACGGCGGTGAGCACGGAGGACATTCAGCGCGTGGCACTGGTGGCGTTGCGGCATCGGATGATTCTGAATTTTGAAGGCGAGGCGCAGCAGGTGAAGGTGGATGGACTGGTGGAGGATTTGTTGAAGCAGGTGGAAACACCGGGTTCAAAAGGATGAAGGATGAAATGTTTTGAAGGGGAAAGGATGAAGGATGATGAGCGAAAAGTTGGCGGATGAAGGGCTTTTTGATGCACAATTTCTGGATCGGTTGAGGACGCTGGCGTTGCGGCTGCGGAAACGTCGGGCGTTGATGAAACGCGGGGCGCAGAGCACTCCGGCGACGGGGTTTACCAGAGAGTTCAAGGATTACCGGCACTACACGGCGCGGGATGATTTCCGGGCGATTGACTGGCGCTTGTATGCACGGTTGGAGAAACTTTTTGTGCGGTTGTATGAGGAGGTGCAGGAGCTGCATGTTCATGTGGTGGTGGACACCAGTGCGTCGATGGCATTGCCGTTTGCGGAGAAGCGCAAGCAGGCGCTGAGGTTTGCGGTGGCGTTGTCGTATTTGGGACTGGCGGGCCAGCATCGGGTGAGTTTGTATCGGATGAGCGACACGACGCGGCAGGAGCTGGCGCCAATGCGGGGGCAGGGGAACATTGAAAAAGTGATTGGGGCGGTGTCGAAGTGGGAGTGTGAGGGGTTCACGGATTTGGACAAATGTTTCTCAGAGTTCCGTCCGTCGCGTCAGCGGTATGGGATCATCTTTGTGGTGTCGGATTTTTTCGGAAGGGAAGCAGGCACGGCGGTGGAGGCAGTGCAGCGGGCGGCGGGTTGGCCTGGGGAGACGCATTTTGTGCAGATCATTCATCCGCAGGAACGGCAACCGGACTTGGAAGGGGAAGTTGAGCTGGCAGATGTGGAAACCGGGGAGCGGCGCCGCTTCTGGCTGACCAAGCGGGAGGTGAAGGCGTATACGGAGATGTTTGATGCGTTTACGGAGAGTCTGTCGAATGCGTGTGCAGGTCGGCAGATTGATTTTTTTCAGTGCACCAGTGATGAGCCGTTTGAGGAAAGGTTTCTGGATATGTTGATGAGGGGATCGGCTCTGGCGGGAGGGTGAAGGAATGAAATGACCAATGAACAATTTTCAATGACCAAGGAAATGTCTAATGAACGAAGCATGAATGGCGCTGGCCGATATCCGAAGGGTGAGGGCGCCTCTTGGGGTATTGGAGATTCGGGTTTTCCTTGTTCAATGGGATTTGGTCATTAGTCATTTTCCTCCCATGAGTTTCCTAACACCACAATGGCTGCACCTGCTCTGGCTGGGACTGATCCCGGTGGCGCTGTATCTGTTTCGCAGGAAGGCGAAGCGGGTGCGGGTGTCGACGCTGTTGTTTTTTAGGTCGCTGGCGCGGGAGCATCAGGAGTCGGCTTGGTTGCGGAGGTTGAAGCGGTTGTTGTCGTTGTTGCTGACGTTGCTGGTGATTTTGATGGCGGTTCTGGCGCTGGGGAGACCGTATCGGGAGGCGGGTGGGGAAGTGCCGAGGAGTTTGGTAGTGATGCTGGATCGGTCGGCTTCGATGGCGGCAGTGGACGGGGAGGGGATGAGTCGGCTTGAGGTGGCGAAGGGGCTGTTGAGGGAAAGGTTGAAGGCGTTGCCGGACAATGTGATCACTTCGCTGGTGGTTTATGATGGGAAGGTGGAGGTGGCGCAGTCGAGGAGCACCAATCGACGTGAGTTGTTGAGGTTGGTGAACGAGGTGAGGGTGGTGCCGGTGGAAGACAAGGTGGACGGAGCGCTGGCGGTGGCGAAGCGTTTGGGGGCGTTGGATGCGCCGTCGCAGATCTGGCATGTGAGTGATCGGGCGGCGGAGGGAGCGGTGGGTGATGAAGACTCGAAGTATCGGTTTGTTGATGTGGCTTTGAAACAGGGTGAGGCGGTGAATGTGGGGATCACGGCGTTTCAGATTCGTCCGGCTCCGATGGCGCGGAATCGTTATGAGGCGTTTGTGGAAGTGGCGGCGTCGGGTTCGAATGCGGGATTGGTGCAGGTGACGCTGGAGACGAGGCTGGATGGTCGACCGGTGCAGTTGCGGGAGCTGGAAATGGCGCCGGGATCGAGTTCGCGACTGGTATTGCCATTGGATGGAGGACGGGGTCAGCGGTTGGAGATGGAAGCGAAAGCGAAGGGAGATGTTTTGGCTTGGGATAATTTGGTGATGTCGCCGCTGCCAGAGGTGCGTCCGCTGGTGGTGGCCTGGCTGGCGAAGGAGCCTGATCCGTTTACAGAACTGGCGTTGTCGTCGTTGCTGGCGGAGGAACGGATTCAGGTGTTGAAGGGTGGGGAGAAGGACTGGCCATTGAAGGACAAGCCGGACTTGTATGTGTTTGAGAATTGGGTGCCGGAGACGTGGCCGACGGATCGTCCGGCGTTGGTATTGAATCCTCCGACGGCATCGGGTCCGGTGCTGGCGCGGCGTTTGGATCTGGCGGTGCCTCATGAGGCGGTGCGGGCGGTGCAGCCGGAGCATCCGTTGTTGTTTCGGGTGGTGAATGCGCGGGTGGCGGTGACCCAGACGACGGTGCTGAATGTGGCGGAGACGTTGGAGACTTTGTGGATGGCGG
This sequence comes from Phragmitibacter flavus, assembly GCF_005780165.1. Taxonomy (NCBI): domain Bacteria; kingdom Pseudomonadati; phylum Verrucomicrobiota; class Verrucomicrobiia; order Verrucomicrobiales; family Verrucomicrobiaceae; genus Phragmitibacter; species Phragmitibacter flavus. The sequence goes on from NZ_VAUV01000007.1 coordinate 153,400, forward strand.
GGAATGAGCCGGTGTTGGTGGCAGGTGAGGCGAATGGTCAGCGATTGGTGATCACGGCGTTTCAGCCTTCCAAGAGCGAGCAACTGGCATTGTTGCCGGCGTTTCCGTTGCTGGTGGGGAATGCGATTTACTGGTGTGTGGAGGGAAGCGGTGATGCGATGGGGTTGCGGGCCAAGCATACGGGCGGGATGGCGGAGGTGAAGCCGGGGGAGGTGAAGTGGCAGTGGTGGGATGGGAATGAGTTTGGCGAGACGATGGTGGAGGCGAAGTCGGGCTGGCTGGCGCTGGACCGGGTGGGGTTGTTTGAGGATGGAGGCGGCGTGATGGGATCGTCGTTGTTGTTGAGTGCGCGGGAGAGTGAGGTGCCGGTGGCGGTGGCCAAGGAATCTGTGATTGTTGAAGATGGTGAGAAGGAGCGTTGGGCGGTGGGCGGAAGCTGGTGGGCGGTGTTGTTGTGGGGGGTGCTGGGGATGTTGTTGCTGGAAAGTTGGTTGTTTCACCGGGAGGCGGTGTATTGATGTTTATGGATTGGGAGTCGCCGTTGATTTTGTTGCTGATTTTGCCCGCGCTGGCGTTTTTGCTGTGGGCAGAGCGTCGTTCGGCACATCCGATGCCGGCGGGTCGGAAGCGGGTGCTTCTGGTGGTGAGGGCGCTTGGGGTGATGCTGGCGCTGGTGGCGTTGGCGGGCCCGGCGGAGGTGGTTTTGAGCACGCAACGGGCGGTGGTGCTGGCGGTGGATTGCTCGCAGAGTTTGGGGGAGGAAGGGGTGAAGTCGGCGATGGAGAAAGCACGCGGGGTGCTGGCGGATTTGCCGGGCGAGGTGGACGTTTCGGTGGTGGGATTTGGGGCGGAGGCGAGGTTGTTGTCGGTTGAAGATTTGAAGGCGGAGGATGGGGGGAAGTTGCAGGAGTTGATGAAGTTGGGTGGGGCGCAGAGCCAGTATGCGGAGGCCTTGGAATTTGCGCGCGCGATGTTTCCGGCGGGAACGTCTCGGCATGTGGTGATGATTGGGGACGGGCATGAGACGCGCGGAAGTTTGTTGGACTCGTCGCGGGAGGCGTCGTGGGGTGAGGTGCAGGTGCATGCGGTGCCGGTGGCGGGGGTGAGGAGGCCGGATGTGAGGTTGAGGTCGCTGACGCCGAATCAGTCGCGATTGCATGAAGGTGCGGCGCTAGCGCTGACGGTGGAAGTGGAGAGTGCGCTGGATGGGGCGGGGTTGTTGAAACTGTTCGAGAATGGGGTGGAGGTGGAACGACGCAGTGTTGCGGTGAAGACGGGGCAGGTGTTGAAAGAGGTTTTCACCAGGCATCCGAACACGCGGAACATTTATAAATATCGGGCGGTTCTGGAGGGTTTTGCTGAGGACACGATGACGGCGAACAATGAGGCACTGGCGATTGTGGATGTGCGTGGTCGGCTGAGGTTGTTGTATGTGGAAGGGGATCCGTCGGAGGGTCAGTTTTTGATGCAGGCGATGGAGAAGGAAGGGATTCAGCTGGAATTGCGCGGGGTGGAGTCGATGCCGACTTCACCGCAGGACTTGAGTGGGTATGATGGAGTGATTCTTTCGGATGTTCCGGCTCACCGGTTGGGCGAGGGGGCGATGGTGGCAATTCGGGATTATGTGGACAAACTGGGCGGCGGTTTTTTGATGTTGGGCGGGCCAAATTCGTTTGGTGTGGGTGGATATTACCGGACGCCGATTGAAGATGTGTTGCCGGTAAGGTTGAAGTCGCCGGATGAGGAGGAGAAGCAGAGCAGTGCGCTGGCGCTGGTGATCGACCGGTCGGGTTCGATGGCGGGGGAGAAGCTGGAGATGGCGAAGAATGCGGCGATCGCGACGGCGGAGGTGTTGACCAGGAATGATTCGATTGGGGTGTTCGCTTTTGACAGCGAGGTGCATGTGGTGGTGCCGATGACTAGGTTGACGTCCACGACGGCGGTGGCGGGTCAGATTGCGGGATTGACGAGCGGTGGTGGGACGAACTTGTTGCCCGGGATGATTGAGGCGCGGAATCAGCTGCAAAGGGTCAAGGCGAAGATCAAACACATGATCATTCTGAGCGACGGGCAGACCAGTGGTCAGGGTTATGAAGCGCTGGCGTCGCAATGCAGGGCGGAAGGGACAACGATTTCAACGGTGTCGATTGGCGAAGGCGCGCATGTGGGCTTGATGCAGGCGGTGGCGAGTCTGGGCGGGGGGCAGTCTTACACAACATTGGATGCGAGCAACATCACGAGGATTTTTACGCAGGACACCTTGATTCACACGGGTCGGATGATTCGCGAGGATGCATTGGAGCCGCAGATGGTGGAGCGGCATGCGATGCTGGCGGGGTTTGAGAAGTTTGAGCCGCCGCCGTTGCTGGGATATGTGAAGACGTTGAGGAAGAGCACGGCGCAGGTGCCCTTGGTGACGGATACCGGGGAGCCGTTGCTGGCGCATTGGCGGTATGGTTTAGGCAAGGCGACGGCGTTTACGTCGGATGCGAAGAGTCGGTGGGCGAGTTTGTGGATCAGTCGCTGGAGTGGGTTTGGGCAGTTTTGGTCGCAAGTGTTGCGGGAGACGGCTCGACCGCCACAAGGTCAGGGCATGGATTTGCGAACGGAGAATCGCGGCAATGTGACGCGGGTGAGCGTGGATGTATTGCAGGATGCAGGGACGCGGGGCAATGAGGCGGAGGTGACGGCAGAGGTGTTTCATGTGCCGGCCGATTCGCTGGGGGCGTCAATGGATCCGGTGAAGACGCTGTCATTGCGGCAGTCGGGTCCCGGATTGTATGAGGGAGATTTCGAGCCGGAAGAGAGTGGCGTTTATCTGGTGCGGGCGCAGAGCGGTGCGCAAATGGTGACGGCGGGCTTGGTGTTTAATCCGAGCAGCGAGGCGAGTTTGGGGACGGTGAATGACAAGCTGTTGAGGGAGGCGGCGAGACTGACAGGGGGAAGTTATCTGGATGGGGACCTGAAGTTGGAATTGGGTGAGGCGAAAGCACGTCGATATGTGGAGCTGTGGCCGTATCTGGTGATGGCGATGCTGGCGTTGTTTTTGGTGGATGTCGCCGTGCGCCGTTGGGAGCATGTGACGGGAGTTGCCGAGATCATCGTGGGTTGGTTTTGGGGGAAGCGTAAAGCCTGAAACGCCGGGTTACTTGGTGGTGGGCTTTTTTAGGATGAAGAGGCTGATGGAGAAAAGGACGAGGGAGGCGATCAACGCGGCGGCGAGGAAGTCGATGCCGGGGAGGAAGCGGTCTTCAAAAGTGGGGTAGGTGAGTTCGAGGATTTCGTCGTATTTGTCGACCTGGACGGTGGTTCTGGTCCAGCCAAGGTGAGCACCTTTGAGGAACCAGAAGAGGGTGCTGCCAGTGGCGATCAGGGCGGATAGTAGGAAAAGAATGGGACGCATGGTTGGGGAGTGAAGTGGAGATGAAAAAGCCGCGACATGGGGATGTCACGGCTTGGATTTGAGATGGGAAAGTATCGGGCTCAGGCTTTCGGGCTGGCTCCGGCAATGGCGAGGGTGATTTTGATCTCGTCGGAGACTTTGTCGGTGGGGGCTTCGGTGTTGATGCCGAAGTCGCTGCGCTTGACGACGAATTCGCTGCGGATGACGAGGAGGTCGCCTTCGGTGCCGGGGAGACGGGCGGAGAGTTTGCCGGGAAGGAGGGTGACGGTGACAGGGATGGAGATTTCTTTTTCCACGCCGTTGAGGAGGAATTTGCCGCTGACGGTGGCGCTGTGTTTGTTGCCTTCCGCTTTGTGATCGCTGAGTTTGTCGAGGGAGAATTTGATGGTGGTGTTTTTGGCGGTGTTGAGCCATTTTTCGCCATGCATGTGCTCCTTCATGACAGGGTTGCCGACGGTGAGGGAGGTGGCGTCGATGACGATTTCACCCTTGGTGGCTTCAGGTTTTTCGAGGTCGATGGTCACGGTGCCGGAGACGCCGTTGGCGGTGCCGCTGATGGTTTCGAGCGGGGCATCAAGGAGGAAGGTGGCGTGATTGACGCCTTTGGCATCGGTGAAGTCGAAGGTCTGCGGGGCGGCATGGGCGAGACTGAGGGTGCTGGCGAATGCGAGGGTGGTGAGAAGGTGAAGGTGTTTCATGGTCTGATGAATGTTTTGATTGGGTTGTAGCGCGCCGAATGAACGGGCTTCCTTACGAAACGTATGGGGCTGGCGGCTGGTTTCGAATTTTCTGGTGTGGCAGGGGGTCTGAGGTTGGTGGAGGCCGCAAATATTGCTGTGGTTCAGTGTTTGACCCTGCTGGGAGCCGGACTAGACTGCGTTTTGCTTCAAACTTATTTTTCTTATGTGTGGCATCGTTGGATACATTGGCAATCGTCAGGCGAGTCCGATCCTTTTGGACGGGTTGCGCAGGCTTGAATATCGTGGATATGATTCTGCGGGGATGGCTTTGCAGAATGGCGATGGACTGAATGTATTGCGACGGGCGGGGCGGATCGAAAGTTTGCGGCAACTGGTGGCGGAGAAGGATCCGCAGGGGAAGGTGGGGATCAGTCACACGCGTTGGGCCACCCACGGGGCGGCAACCGATGAGAATGCGCACCCGCATTTGGATCAGTCGGGAAGACTGGCGCTGGTGCACAACGGGGTGATTGAGAATTATCATCCGCTGCGCGAGGCGATGAAGGCGAAGGGGCATGTGTTTACGTCGGAGACGGACACGGAGGTGTTGGTGCATTTGATCGGACAAATTTATGACGAGAGCGAGGTGGAGGATGTGGAGCGCAGGTTGGTGGATGCGATGCGTTCGGGGCTGGCACTGGTGAAGGGAACCTATGGGATTGCGGCGATTCATGCGGATGCACCGGATATTGTGGTGGGGGCGAGGTTGGGGAGTCCGCTGGTGGTGGGGCTGGGGACGGATGAGCATTTTTTAGCGAGCGATGTTTCGGCGATCGTCGCGCACACGAGGGATGTGATTTATTTGAATGACTATGACGTGGTGAAGATTTCGGCGGATGGATTTGAGGTGAGTTCCTTGGAGGGGGCGGCTGCGAAAGTGCTGGTGAGCCGGGTGGATTTTACGGAGGACGAGGCGGAGAAGGGGGATTTTGAGCATTTCATGCTGAAGGAGATTTATGAGCAGCCGCAGTCGCTGAGAAATGCGATGCGGGGGAGGCTTTCGCGTGAGGAGGCGACGGCGGTGCTGGGTGGGTTGCAGATGACGCCGCGGGAGCTGCGGCAGGTGGACCGGATTATTTTGGCGGGGTGTGGGACGGCGTATCATGCGGGGATGGTGGGAGAGTATTTGATCGAGTCGATGGCGAGGATTCCGACGGAGGTGGAGATCGCGAGTGAATTCCGGTATCGGAATGTGCCGACGGGGAAAAACACTCTGCAGCTAGTGATTTCGCAGAGTGGCGAGACGATTGATACCTTGGCGGCGTTGCGTGAGGCAAAGCGCAAGGGGATGAAGTGTCTGGGGATTGTGAACAACGTGGCGAGCACGATTGCGCGGGAGACGGACGGGGGGATTTACATTCATGCGGGTCCAGAAATCGGGGTGGCGGCGACGAAGAGTTTTACCTCACAGGTGGCGGTGATGACGTTGCTGAGTTTGATGCTGGGGCGGATTCATCATTTGAGCAGCACGGATGGGTTGGAGATGATTGAAGAATTGGAGGCGATCCCGGACAAGATCATAAGCATTTTGCAGCAGGCGGATCACATCAAGCAGATCGCGAACAAGTATGCGAATGCGGAGGGGATGTTGTTCATGGGACGGCAGATGAACTATCCGGTGGCGCTGGAGGGGGCGCTGAAGATGAAGGAGATCAGCTACATTTATGCGAGTGGGCATCCGAGTGCGGAGTTGAAGCACGGGGTGATCGCGCTGGTGAAACCAGAGTTGCCAAGTGTGTTTATCGCGCCGCATGATGCGGTGTTTGAGAAGAACATCAGCAACATTGAAGAGGTGAAGGCGCGCAAGGGCCCCGTCATCGCGGTGGCGACGGAGGGGCATCCGAACATTGAGAATGTGGCGGATGATGTGATTTATATTCCGCGTTGTCCGTCGTCGTTGAGTCCTTTGCTGACGGTGGTGCCTTTGCAATTGTTGTCCTATTACGTGGCGGTGGCGCGGGGTTGCGATGTTGATAAACCGCGCAACCTTGCGAAGAGTGTGACGGTTGAATAGGTGATGAAGCTTTCCTCCTTCCTCATCATCACGGCATTGGCTTTTGGGCTGGTGCTGGAGAGTTTGGGTGCGCAGGCGGTGCTGAAGGAGATTCCTGAGCCGGCTTCAGTTTCGGGTGGGGAAATTGGTGGGAAGCCGCCTGAGGTGGGGGAAATTGGCAATCATACTTTACCGGCGGATTTTTTAGATCGGGTGAGCCTGGAGGCAAAGGCCCGGTGGCGTTCGCTTTATCGTGAAGCGGCGGCGGCGGCTCCTCCGACGGAGAGGTTGAAGGTGGCTTTCACGCTGGGGGGACTGCTGGCGGACAGTCATCTGGCATTTCAGGCGGGTGATGCGCAGCAGTTCAAGAACATCAATCAGGACGTATTGAGGTATTGCAGTGCATTGGGATTGGCCGACAAGGTGACGCCGCTGGTGATGAGTGAGAGCAAGATGGCGGAGGGGCAGGAGTGGGTGGCGGTGAGGCCGATGCTGCATGAAAAACGGACGTTGGTGGAGAAACTTTTGGGGGAGCAGCGGGATGAGGATCAGGCGACGCTGGTGAATCTGGGGATGTGGTTCAGGCTTTTTGAGATTTCGACTGATGCGGTGATATCCGATGTGGAGGCAAAGGACCGGATGGTGTGCATTGGGTCAATGGAATTACTGGATTCGCTGGCGCTGCGATATGAGACGTTGAGTGAGAAGGCGCGTGAGGATGAGTCGGTGGCGGTGATTGGGAAGATTTTTGGTCAGTTGTTGCGCAAGTGGCCGTTGGTGGTGGACGGCAAACCGACGGATGAGTTGGTGGGTTTTACGGCGGAGAAGGTGAAGTCGGTGAACGAGAAGCTGACGTTGAAGTGACGGCGCAAGATGGGGCGAGGGCGGTGGGTGATGGAGCGGGTTTTCCGCGCATGAGGCTTCCTGACAGGACGCTGGTTCTTCACGAATTGGAAAACTTGGCACCTTGTGCCGGGCTGTTATGAGTCGTCCCGTTGGGACGGGGAGACGAGTGACTGAGAAAGCTACGGATGAGCCTTTTTGCGGATTGAGGAGTGATGAGATCAGAGCTCGCGGGACATGAGGTGATCATCCATGACGAAGCCGTTGCCGATGTCGGAGCAGATGGAGGATTGAAATTGATAACCTTCACGAAGGTAGGCGCGAATGGCGGCGTGGTTGTTTTTGTTCACGCGCAGCCCTATGGTTTGCAGTTGCTGGGCGGCAGCGGATTGATGGATCCAGCGAAGGGCATGGGCGCCGACGCCGTGGCCGTGGTGTTCGGGAAGGAGGTAGAGTTTGTGGAGGAAAGCGGAGGCGTTCGAGGGATTGGGTTCCCAGGCGAGGTAGCCGATGTCGGTTTGGTCGCGGCGGATGATGGCGTAGTGGATGCCGCGTTCTCGCATTTCCTGGCGAAGGATGTTGGGCTCATACATGGTGTCGAGCATGTAGCGAATTTGCTCCATGCTGATGATGGCTGGATAGACGACGGGCCAGATTCGATTGGCGAGGAGGGCGACGCGAGGGAGCTCGTCGGGAGTGATGAGTTCGAAGTCGATGGGCGCGGGATTTGTCGCGACGAGCTTGGATGGCTGTTGGATCCAGGCAAGCGCATCGAGCCAAGCGGCGGTGTCATCGTTGGGGCTGAGGAGGCGCAGATATTGTTCGATGTCTGCACGACGGGGTTCGATGATGCCTTCTTCGCGGATTTGTTTTTCGTCACCGGGGAATTCGGCTTCGGGAAGGATTTTACAGGCGAGATACCAGCAGGCCCAGGCGCGCCAGGTGCGCAGGGTTTTGTGGGGTTCGACCATGCGGGTGGCGAGATGCTGGTAGTGCCGACGCGGGTTGCCGATGAAGGCGTCATCGGGACGATGGGTGAGGATCCAAGCAACGGCTTGATAAGGTTGCCAGGGGTTTCGCAGAGAAACTTCGGGAAGGTTGCAGGAGAGGGCGCGATTGATGAGAAGGAGAGTCTTGGCAGGGAACTGACTCAGCCAGAGGGTTTGGGCGTAGTGAAGGGCGGTGTGGTAAAATTTTTCGCTGCGGTCTTTACCGAGGGCCTGGATGTCCTCTACCGTGTAGGGACGGTCGGGTGAAGGGAGGAAGGGAACCATCGATGAAAGGATAAAGGATAAGGGATAAAGGCTAAAACTTTTTAGCCGCCTTGAACCGGCGGCATGATGGCGATTTCGGCGTGGTTGGGGAGCAGGGTTTCGCGGGGGGAGTATTCCTGATTGATGGCGAGAAGGAGGCTTTGATCCCACTCTTTCAGGGCGGGCCAGTGCTGGTAGAGTTCTTCGAGGAGGTGGTTGAGGGTGGTGCCGGGCTGGATGGGCCAGGGGGTTTCGGCGGTGCCGGTGAGGTCTTTGAGGACCGAGAAGAAGAGGACGTTGACCTTCACTTGAGGTTGTCGGGGTTGAGGATGCCGATGCAAGGAAGGTTGCGGTAATGGCCCTGGTAGTCCATGCCGTAGCCGACGACGAACTGGTCTTCGATTTCGAAACCTACGTAGTCGGCGTGGATGTCGGCTTTGCGGCGGGCTTCTTTGTTGAGAAGGACGACGGTGCGGAGTTTTTCGGGTTGGAATTCTTCGATGAGACGGTCGCGCACGCTGGCGAGGGTGAGGCCGGTGTCGAGGATGTCGTCGATGAGCAGGACGTGGGGAGTTTTGAGGGCGAAAGGAAGTTGCTGGGCGAGCTGCAGCCGGCCGCTGCTGGTGGTGCCGCCGTGGTAGCTGCTGACGGTGAGGGTGTGGAGCTGGATGGGAATGTCCATGTGGCGGAGGAGGTCGGCCACGAAGAAGAGGGAGCCGTCCATGAGGGCGACGACGCTGAGGTTTCGACCTTCGAAATCGCGATGGATCTGATGGGCGAGCTGGGTGACGCGGAGCTGAATTTGAACGGGGTCGATGAGGACTTGTTCCAGATCGGAAAGAACACCTGCGGTGGAGTGGTTCATGTGGTAGGTTTGGTTGACTACTTCCTCTCTCAAATGCAATCTGATGGCAAACCAAATCTGGCCGATCTTCGGCTGAACTATGTGAAAGGCGATTTGCTGGAGGCGGAGATTCCGGGCGATCCGCTGGAGTTGTTTGCGCGATGGATGGAGGATGCGCTGGCGGCGGGGGTGGTCGAGCCGAATGCGATGACCCTGGCGACGGTTTCGGCGGAGGGACAGCCCTCGGCGCGCACGGTTTTATTGAAAGGGTTGGATGGACGCGGGTTTTCGTTTTTCACCAACTATGGGAGTCGGAAGGGACGCGAACTGGAGGGGAATGCGAAGGCGGGGCTGGTGTTTTTTTGGAAGGAATGTGAGCGGCAGGTTTGTGTGCGGGGAGTGGTGACGAAATTGGGTCGCGAGGAGTCCGAGGTTTATTTCAAGAGCCGACCCTATGGAAGTCAAATTGGGGCCTGGGTGAGTGAGCAGAGTTCGGTGATTTCGGGGAGGGAATGGCTGGAGGCGCGCGATTTGGAATTGCGGACGTTGTATCCGGAGGGGCAAGTGCCGCTGCCGGAGGACTGGGGCGGCTTTGTGCTGGCACCGGCAGAGATTGAGTTTTGGCAGGGGCGTCCGAGCCGCTTGCATGACCGGATTTTGTATCGGCGGGACAGGGAGGGGTGGAAGATGGGACGGTTGAGTCCGTAACGGCGGGCAAAGAAACTAGGGTCGACGGCGAACGAGGCAGAGGCTGAGGCCGAGGGCGAACAAGGCGGCGCGGGTGGGTTCGGGGACGGCGGTGGCGATGTCGTTCCAAGAGGTGGAGATACGGAATTCGTCGAAGGTGACACCACGAGTGGTGGGGGCGGTGGCGGAGCCGTTGGGGGTGCCGGTGACGAAAAGGCTGGAGAGTTCGAAAGCGGCGTTTTGTGCAACAAAGAAGTCGCCGGTGAAGGACGCGGCGGCGGTGTTGAGGCCTTCAGAGCCTAGCTGGGGGTTGACGTAAAGAGTGAGGGTGTCGACAACGGCGTTGGAGGTTTGTTCGACTTTGAGAACCAGGAGATGGGTGGTGTTGGTGGCGAGGGCGGAAGCGGTGTTGGTGACGGTGCCCGCGGTCCCAATCGTGGTGCTGGTGCTGACGAAGCCGAGTCCGTTGGTGTCGATGCCGAATCCAAAATGGGGTTTCACGCTGCTGCCCAAGGTCTGGGTTTGGAAGAGGATGGGCTGATTGGCGTCGAAGCTGACGAGGACGCTGAAATAAAGGGTGGAGGGAAGGGCTCCGGTAACGCTGATGTCGCGCGAGTAGGTTTTGGCATCCGGGGCACCGGACACTCCGTTGCGAAAAAGAGAGGCGGAGCCGGCGGTGGTGATGAGGCTAATGGAATCCGCGGAGGTGTAGGTGAGGGAAGTGGCTTGGGCGCGGAGATAAACGCCACTGCTGGTGAACTGGGCGGTCGTCCACGGGTTTTGGAAGCCGAGGGTGGTGGGGTTTTGTCCGCCGTTGTCGGTGGTGGGGTTGTTAAAATCGCGATAGGCAATCGCGATCTGGCGGTAGTCGCCGGTAGTGCGATATTGATCGGATGCTGGAGTGGCTCCACCGCTGGCGAAACCGTCGTGGACGAGGATGGCAGCTTTGCCAGGCACGACGAAAGTTACCAGGCCAAGAAGGGTGATGGCTGCGAGGTGTTTCATCGGGGTGATGTTAGTCGATTTTTCGGCAGGTGGGCGAGATAATTTTTGGGAAGTGGGGGCGGCATGGTCCGGTGATTTTCATGGAACGGATTTGGTCACCATGAATTCGGCAAAGGCCCAGCGGCCGATGGTCCACATGAGGATGGGGATGAGCAGGGCGAAGAGGAGGTCGACCCATAAGCCAGCGCGGAACATTCTGGGGAGGGTCACGAGTCCAGAACCGTAGGCAACGGCATTGGGCGGGGTGCCGACGGGAAGGGCGAAGTCGGCACTGGCGGCAATGGCAACAGGAACGGCGAGGAGGATGACGGGCTGGTTGATGCCGATGGCGAGGCCGGAGATGACGGGAAGGAAGGCGGTGGCCGTGGCGGTGTTGCTGGTGAGGGCGGTCGCAACAATCATGACGGCGGTGACGATGAAAACGATCACAAGGGCGGGCCAGCCGGCCATTCCCTGCATGGCGATGGCGAGGTTTTTGATGACGCCGGTTTTTTCCATGGCGGCGGCGAGGCTGAGTCCGCCTCCGAACAGGATGAGGACGTCCCAGGGAAGTTTTTTGAGGCAGGTGTGGTCGAGGACGAAACTGCCGCTGCCTTTGCCGCTGGGGATGAGGAAGAGCAGAAGGGCGCAGCCGATGGCGATGACTTCATCGGTGATGAGGGCACCGAGCGACCAGGGGTCGGTGGCGATGGCGGGAGGGGGGGCTTTCCACAGTTCACGGCTGATCCACAGGACGATGGCGAGACCGAAGACGGCGCAGACGGACCACTCGGCCTGGCTCATGCGACCGAGGCTTTGACGCTGGGTCGTGAGGGCTTCTTTGACGCCGGGCACTTCCTGGTTGCTGATGCGGAAGCTGAGCCGGGTGAGGATGAGTTGGACGAGGGGCAGGGAGATAAGGATGAGGGGGACGCCGATGAGCATCCACTGGCCGAAGCCGATTTCGATGCCGTGCTGATTTTGCAGATGGGCTTTGAGCACGGCGTTGGGCGGAGTGCCGATGAGGGTGCCGATGCCGCCGATGTTGGCTCCGTAAGCGATGGCGAGGACGAGGGCGGCACCGAGCTCGCGGTTGCCGGGGGTGTCGCCTTGCTGGCTTTTGAGGAGGGCATAGACGCTGACGCCGATGGGGAGCATCATCATGGCAGTGGCGGAGTTGCTGGTCCACATGCTGAGGAAGGCGGCGGCGCAGAGAAAGCCGAAGAGGATGGAGCGGGGCCGGGTGCCGACGGAGGCGATGATGTTGAGGGCGATGCGGCGGTGGAGGTTCCATTGCTCCATGGCGATGGCGAGCATGAAGCCGCCCATGAAGAGGTAGATGATGGGGTCGGAATAGGGGGCGGCGGCCTGTTTCATGGTGGAGATGCCGAGGAGGGGCAGCATGAGCAGGGGCAGGAGCGCGGTGGCGGGGATGGGGATCGCTTCGGTGATCCAGAGGGTGGCCATCATGAGGGCGAGGAGGGCGACTTTGCTGCCTTCGGGGCTGAGGCCGAAGACGGGTGGGCCGAGGAACATGCCGATGAGGAAGAGCATTGCGAGAATCAGGCCGGAACGATGCCGCCAGCCGAAGCCGTCTTCGATGGGATTGCCGTGTTCGTCATGCACGGAATTTTTTGGTGGATGCGTCTGGCTCATGAAGGGGGGAATGCTGGCGCGATGGGGGCGTGGCTGTCAATGTGGAACTTCGGCGGAGCGGTTGATTGCGAGAGTGTCGGGATTCGGAACGTTGGTGTGGATATGATTCGATGGTTTCCAACTTGGTGCGCGGTGCTATTTTTTCCAGTGATGGGGTGGGCGCTGGAGGAGTCGGATTTGCAGGGGTTCATTGATGAGGCAATCAAGGCGGGTGGTGGTGAGGTGGTGGTTCCGCCGGGGGAGTATGTGATCAAGAAGGGATTGAAGTTGGTGGACGGGAAAGGGATTCGACTGGCGGGGATGGACAAGGAGCGGACGGTGTTGCGCTGGGAGGGGGAAGAGGGCGGATGGCTGATTTCAGTCACAGGTGGGGCCTCGGAGAAGGTGTCGATTGGCAAGTTGACGCTGGAAGGCGGGAATGGCGTGCTGATCGATGGTGGGAAAGGGGCTGAGGTGAGGGATTGTTTGTTTCAACTAGGGAAAGGGGATGGGGTGCTGCTGAAGTCGGGAGAGGGGGCGGTGGTGGAGAGTTGTTCGTTCCGGGATATTGCTGGAGTGGGGATCAAGGTGGCGGTGGTTGCGAAGGGAGCAGTGGTGCAGGGGAATTGGCTGACTCGGTGCGGGACGGGGATCGGGGTTCCTGAGAAAAGCGACGCGTTGGTGTTGAGCAATGAGTTGGTGGATGCGGCAGCGGGCGTGAAGGCTATGGAAAAGTGAGGGGAGGTTGGTCGCCTCGGAAGGGAGTGAGCTGCATTTTTTCGGGCCAGATATCGAGGGTGATGGCTCCGGTCTGGCTTTGGTCGAGAAGGGTGATGTCGAGTCGGTTGCAGGCTTCGCGAAGGGCGGGGCGGATTTGTTGTTCGATGGGGAACTGGGAGTGGGAGGAGATGATCGCGCGAGGTTGCACGGCGTGGAGGAATTCGGGAAGCATGGAGTGGTCGTCGGTGTGCTGATTGCGGATGATCAAGTCGCTTTTCAGAGCTTCGGGAGGGAGGGTGGCGAGGAGATGTTTTTCGGCGTTGAACCCGGCGTCGTTGCACCAAAGAATACGGTGTTTGCCAATGTGGAGGCGGGCGATGAGGGCGTTGTCGTCGGCTCTGGAACTTCGCCAGTTGTTTGGCGGGAAGAGGATTTCGATGTGGGCGGGGAGGGTGGGATCGGTGGTGATGAGGAGGGGTTTAGGCGCGGTGATTTGTTGCCAGTTACCGATGGTGTTGGTGTTCGGACGTTTGAAAGGGGCGCTGATCTCACGCAGGCCGTAGTAAGTTTGCAGGGAGGGGGTGCCGCCTTGGTGGGCACTGTCGGCGTGGCTGATGAGAAGGTGGTCGATACGGTTGATGCCTTGATGGTGAAGGAAAGGTTGGAGGATGAACGGGAACTGACGGATGGACCCGGTGTCGAGAAGCCAGTTGGTGTTGCCGACGCGAAGATGATTGGCGGCATCGCCCCCGGGGATGCGCAGCACGGTGAGCTGGGCGGGGGGACGAGGAAGGAGGTCGAGAGAAGGGACGTAGATATGACCGCCAGGGACGAAGGCGAAGAAGTTGGCCATCCAGAGAATGGCGGTGGCGGATTGTTGACTGATCCAGGCGAGGGTTGGTTGGATGAGGGAGAAGATCGGTCCGGCGAGGATGAGGCGGCTGATGGTGAGCGATAGGACCACGACGGACCAGGGAACGAGGAACAGATTGGCGATGAGGCCGATGGGAGTGAGGGTGTTGAAATGGTAGAGAATGAGGGGGACGCTGCCGATCCAGGCGGAGGCGGAGACGCTCAAGGTGCCGGCAATGGATTGACGGATTTTCCAGATGGCCTGCTGCGGGAGGCTGAGCAGGTTTTTCGGAATGAAGGGGTCGGGTTCGGTCCAGGGACGAAGGGGGCGCGAGAAAAACTCGTTCAAAATGGCGATGGAGGCGAGGACGCCAAAGGAGAGCTGGAAGCCGGCACCGAAGAGCTGATCGGTGTTGAGAAGGAAAAGGATGAGAGCGGAGGCACCGAGGGTGTTGAGGAGATCGGACCGGCGATTGGCGGTCATGCCGAGAAGAAGCACGGTGGCCATGATGGCGGATCGGACGGCGGAAGGGGGGAGGCCGGTGATGAAGGTGTAGCCGAACAGCAGGGGGATCAGGAGGGGCGGTTGCATGCCGCGCGAGATGCCGAGGCAGCGCAGGAAAAACCAGAAAATCATGCCGATGATGGCAACGTGCAGGCCGCTGACGGCGAAGATGTGGAGGGTGCCGCTGAGCCGGAAGGGGATTTGCATTTCCGGGGTGGCGGTGTCGGAGGTGCCGAGGGTCATGGCGAGCAGCACGACAAGCTCGGGGGCGTCGGGTGGGACGTGCTGACTTAGGGAGTCGATGATCCAGGTGCGGCAACGTTCGGAGGTTTCGATGAGTTTGGATTTGAAGTCCCAAGTGAACGGGGCGGCGGTGAGAACATGGGCGACCTGAAATTGACCGATGAGGCCGAGTCGGAGATCGTAATCGGGTTTGTTAAACTGGCCGGGATTGTCGGGTGGTAGCGGCAGTTGCATCCAGCCAGTGCAGCGGTAATGGCCGACTTTGAGGGTGACACCCGATTCGAGGCGCAAGGAGAAGTAGGCGGGCCGGGCGTTGGGAATGGTGTGGCCAGGGGCGTGGATACTGGTGGCGCGAAACAGGGCTTCGCCGGGTTCAAAGCCGGGAAGGCTGCGACGCAGGGGTTGTTCGATGACTCCTTCGATTTCGACCCAGGTGGGAGCGGGCTGCTGGTGGAGCCACTGGTGCCAGGGGTGATGGCGGGTGCTTTGAAGTCGGTGACCGTGGGCCAGCGTGGCGAGGACGAGGACGAACGGAAGTGCAGAGATCCAGGTGCGTTTCCAAAGGACAATGGCTCCGAATGTCAGAAGCGAACCGACGATGGCAGGAAGTGGCATCCTGCCATTTGGCAGGTGATCGGCAATGAGGATGCCGACAATGGCGGCCAGGGCCATCGCCAACAACGGGCGCGGTTTGCTTAGTTCACGCCAGAGGGAGTTTTGGTTCATCCGTGCTGCCGCAACGGGAGCATTCTAGACGCCACCTTGGGCACTTTGTTTGGCTCGCTGGGCCTGAAGCTCCTTGAACTGAATTTGCTCCAGTTCGTTGATCTTGTGCCGGGCGTTGGCGCTGTGTCGGGTGCCGGGGAAGTTGCCGGCGACCTGCTCCAGAATGTCCTTGGCATGTTCCCAGGCCTTTTGATGGAAGTAGATGTCGATCATGCGAAACATGAGGAAGGCGGCGTTGTCCTCCGACCAGGCCTTGGCTTCGAGATGGCCTTGCAGGAAGACGATGGCGTTGTCGGGCTGTTGAAGTTTGTCAGTGTAAATTTTGGAGATTTCGGAGATGGGATAGGGATCATCCGGCTTTTCAGCGATCATTTTTTTGAATTCGACGATGGCCCCCTCGTAATCACCGGAAGCCATTTTTGCCACGGCTTTCATGCTGCCGTCCTGCTTGACTTCTTCTCCGGAGGAATACATGGCGGTGCCCACGGCATCACCGATGCGGGGCAGGACCACCGTGACAAAAAAGATGCCGCCGACGATGGCGAGACTGATGATCGCGATGAGCGGATACATGGGGTTCTCCTGCCATTCGGGCGTGCTCCATTTGCTCATGATATAAAGCACGGCCAATGCGAAAAGGCCGGCAATACAAAGGTGGATGACGGTTCGGGTGCTCATGATGAGGTGAGATGGTGGTGAGTGAACCATGAACTTAATGAATGGGATGGATCATGGGAAGAAAAAACATGAAACGGTTTCTTCGGGCGTAGGACCGGGATGTTTGGCGCGGGTGTTCAAATGATGCCGCAAATGACGGTCAATTGGTGCATCTGGTGAACGATGCTCGAAAGCGGGTGATGAAGTGAACATGTTGTATTGACGAAGACTTTGCAGAATTCGCTTGAACTCGGAGGGGGTTTTGCTCTAAAAACTTCCCAACATGAGGTGAAGGTGGTTGCAAACTCGTTCATCCCATGCGCGTTTGATCTCACTCAACGCAAAAAACGTCTGATCCTCACGACATGATAAAAGTTAATAACCTCAAAAAAACATTTGGAACCAAGGTCGCCGTTGATGGGGTGACCTTCAGTGTCGAAAAAGGCGAAGTGCTGGGATTCCTCGGACCCAATGGTGCTGGCAAGTCCACCACCATGCGCATGGTGACGGGGTATTTTCCTCCAACTGAAGGGGAAATCAGCGTGGGCGGTGTCGACATGCTGACCAATCCCGAGCGGGCGCGTCGCAGCCTGGGTTATCTTCCTGAAAACGCACCGCTTTATCCTGACATGAGCGTGCTGGGCTTTCTCGGCTTCTGTGCAGAACTGCGTGGTCTTTATGGCGACGCCCGCAAGAAGGCAATTGACCGTGTATTGGAGACCTGTTTCCTGGAGCCGGTGCGGCATCAGAGTGTCGACACGTTGTCGAAAGGGTATCGGCACCGCACCTGTTTTGCGCAGAGCATCATTCATGATCCAGAGATCTTGATTCTTGATGAGCCGACCGATGGATTGGACCCCAACCAGAAGCACGAGATCCGCAATCTGATCAAACGCATGGGTCAAAACAAGGCCATTGTTTTTTCCACCCACATTCTTGAGGAAGTGGAGGCGGCCTGCACCCGGGCGATCATCATTGACCGTGGCAAGGTGGTGGCGGATGGCACGCCCGATGAATTGAAGGAACGGGCACCGGGCGCGAATGCGGTGAGGCTTGCCTTGCGCGGGGTTGCCACTTCAGTTGTGGTCGCGGAACTGGAAAAACTGGTGAGCGTCGACAAGGTGGAAGTCACCGAGCGCGGTGAAAACAGCTTCGCAGGCCGTGTGGTTCCCAACCGCAAGGTGAAAGTGGCGGACCTGGCTCGCGAGATCGGTGATTTGGTGGCGTCGAAAGCCTGGAAGGTCGAAGAACTGCATCGCGAGGAAGGACGCCTGGATGAGGTGTTCCGGGGGATCACCCGTTCGGATGTTGCGGCTTGAGTCCGGCATTGCCGTTGTCCGCTGGTTCTCGATGAGCCGGAGACTTTGGCGGCTTCAATTACCAACCCATTTTACTTCTCTAATCAACGTTTTCATTTTTCTCTTATGAACCCTTCAAAAAACACGCTCGCGATCTTTAAGCGCGAGTTCTTTTCCTACTTCAACTCCCCGGTGGCTTATGTCATCCTGGTGATCTTCCTGCTGGCGGCTCAGGGCTTTACTTTCTTCCTCGGCAACCGGCTTTTGGAAAGCAATGACGCGTCGCTGACTCATCCGTTCTTCATGTGGCATCCGTGGATTTACATGGTGCTGGCCCCTGCGGTGGGGATGAAGTTGTGGTCGGAGGAGCACCGTTTGGGAACGATGGAGTTGTTGATGACGATGCCGCTTTCCCCCTGGCAGGCGATCTTGGGCAAGTTCCTCGCTGCGGCGGCGGTTTGGGCAATTGCGCTGGCTTTGACATTCCCGGTGGTTTGGACGGTCTCTTATCTCGGTGATCCTGATCCAGGTCCGATCATCAGCGCCTATCTTGGCAGCTATCTTTATGCGTTGAGCTGCCTTGCGGTGACGAGTGCGGTAAGTGCCTTCACACGAAGCCAGGTGATTTGTTTTGTGGTGTCAGTGGCGATCTGTTTGTTGCTGACGGTATTTGGCTGGCCGCAGATTACCGATGCGATTTTGAAGATCGTGCCAAGCTGGCTGGAGTGGCTGCTGCACCTGGTCTCCTATCTCTGTTTGCTGACGCATTTTTACGAGATGTCCAAGGGTCTCGTGGTGCTCAGCGATGTGCTGTATTTCCTGAGTGTGATCGCGATTGGACTGATGGTCACGCACTTCGCCATTGAGTCACGTCGCTCATAACCCCGTCGATCACGCTATTTTACGAACGTTCATTTTTCGATTCCTATGAAAAAATCTACATCCCTGCTGACACTGCTTTTGGTGACCGCGATTGTGGTGGTGCTTAACTACATCGTTGGTGGTTTGCGTTTTGGAAACGCACGCGTCGACCTTACTGAGAAGAGCATCTACACCCTTTCGGAAGGCACCAAGAAGATCATCAATGGTCTTAATCCCGACAAGCCGGTGGCGATCCGTCTCTACGTGACCCGCGATGCCCGCTTGATGCCGCAAGGCGCGCAAAACTACGCCAATACGGTGGAGGATTTGCTGCTGGAGTTTGAGGAGGCCAGCAATGGCAAGATCAAGTTGGAGAAAATCGATCCGCGCCCAAACACGGAAGATGAAGATCGTGCCGTGGCGGATGATGTCCGCGGACATGTGGTGAATCCTGAGGGCGACAAGGCCTATTTTGGATTGGTGGTGCAGTGCCTTCAGCAGAAAGAGGTGCTTGATCCGGGTGATGAAACCAAGCTGGAATACGAAGTGGCGCGTGCGCTTTCCAAAGTTTCCAAGACCACGCGTCAGGTGATCGGCGTGATGAGTCCGATGCCAATTGCCGGTCCGGAATTCAACTTCCCGGCGATGATGCAGCAGCAAAATCAGCCGCAACCTTGGTTGGCCATCAAACAGCTGCGTCTCGACTATGATGTGCGCGAAGTGCCTTCTTCGGGTGAGCCGGTGGATGCGGATGTGAATGTGCTGCTGGTGCTGCATCCGGCGGACATTTCACCCAAAGCGGAGTTTGCCATTGACCAGTTTCTGCTGCGCGGAGGCAAGGTGATCGCTGCGGTGGATCCACAATCTTTGGTGAGCGAGCGTTATAACAACCCGGGTCAACTGGGTCGTGCGCCGTCCACATCGGTGGGTCCCAATTCGGATCTGCCCACGTTGTTTAAAGCCTGGGGCATTGGTTACAGCAAGAACCTGGTGGTCGCTGACATGACCTTGCGTATGGCGGCAGGACAGGGCCGTGCCCAGCCGACGTTCTTGAACATCGGCGGCGAATTTTTGAATCGTGATGAGCTGGTGACCACATCGCTGGATCGGGTGGACATGTATTCGGCGGGTGCCTTCAACATTGAGAAAAAAGAAGGGCTGACGGCTGCCACTTTGGTGCAGTCATCGGAGAACTCGGAACTGATTGACAGCGCCATTGCGGAAAAGGCGCGCAACGAAGGTCTCACCAACTTCCAGGCTTCTGGAAAACAACGCAACCTGGTGGTGCGGTTGACTGGCAAATTCCGCACGGCGTTTCCAGATGGTCCGCCACCGGACAAGACACCATCGGACAACATGCCCAAACTTCCGGGCGAAACAGGGGGAGCCGAGCAAGACGCTGGGGCACCCGCAACTGCGACGGCAACTGAGGCCAAACCTGCCGCAGAGGCAGCATCTGCACCGGTGGCTGCGCCTGCTCCTGATCCGACTCCCGCTCCTACCCCTGCTCCGGTGGTTTCCGAACCAGCGACGCCAG
The DNA here is from genome assembly GCF_005780165.1 of Phragmitibacter flavus. NCBI lineage: Bacteria > Pseudomonadati > Verrucomicrobiota > Verrucomicrobiia > Verrucomicrobiales > Verrucomicrobiaceae > Phragmitibacter > Phragmitibacter flavus. The sequence goes on from NZ_VAUV01000007.1 coordinate 173,181, forward strand.
CGCCAGCGCCAGCTTCTCCACCGGCTCCTGCCCCAGCACCAGAGGTGGCTGCTGAACCTCCGGCTGCTGCACCCGAAACAAAACCGGCTGCTGCAACGGCGGATGCCAAGCCTGCCTACCTCAAGGAATCCCAGGGCGGTGAAGGGGTGGTGTTTTTGCTGTCGGATGTCGACATGCTTTATGAAGGCACTTATCTCGCTCAAGATCGCAGTGGAAGGATGCTGAATGGCAACCTGCCGCTGTTGTTGAACATGGTGGAGATGCTCGCGGGCGGTGTGGATTTGATTGCCGTGCGCAGTCGTGCTTCCACCGGTCGTCCATTCACGCGCATCGAAAAACTCAATTCGCAGGTGGAGGCCGAATACCGTCCTCTGATTGAGCAACGCAATCAAAAGCTCAATGAGATTGTGCAGAAGATTGCTGACATGGGGGGCGTCAAAGAGGAGCAGGGCATGGTGGTGTTGAACATGAACCAGGCCCAGCGCAAGCAGTTGATCGACGAACAGGTGAACATCCAAAAGGAGGTTCGTGAACTTCAAAAAGCACAAAACCGTCGCAAAGAGCGGCTTGAGATGACCATCACGTTGCTGAACCTGCTGGCCGTGCCGGCGTTGGTGATTGCGTTTGGGGTGGTGATCGCCGTGCGTCGGCGCGCCATGCAGGCGGCTCGTTGATTGGTTGTTGTTTTGATCTGTTGATTTCCCGTTACTGAATTTTTGTCATGAAAAAATCTGTTGTTCTCTTTGTATTGCTGGCTGGTCTGGTGGCCTTTGCCGTTTTCTATCAAAATAATCGTGACCAGCGCATGAACTCGGCGCGTCTGGTGGGCGTGCCGATGCGCGAGTATTTGTTTCCCGAACTGCCGGTGGCGGAGATCCGCAAGATTCGCATTCGAGGGGGTGATGAACAGGTCAATCTGGAGGTTGATGGCGAACGCTGGGTAGTGAAGGAGCGGAACGGCTACGCGGCGGCTTTCGAAAAAATCAGCAAGGAGGTGGAGGCGATTTCGCAGGTGAAGATCAACGGCAAAAACGAGGTCGGGCCGAGTGCTCTGGCGGAGTTGATGCTGCTTCCGCCGGCAGAGAATGTGGACCCCAACACCACGGGTTTGCAGGTGGAGTTGATGAATGCCAGCGGCGATACTCTGGCGAGTTTTGTGGCGGGTGACTCCACCCGCACGACGGGCGGGGCCAACAGCGGCAACTGGATGGGCGGGGTGGAGCAGCGGTATGTCAGCACCACCAAGGATGCGAACACGGTTTGGATGATCAATGACATCGTGCAGAGTTTGACGCCTGATCCAAAGCAGTGGCTGAGCAAAGCGTTCATTGACGTGGCAGGTGTGCAGGGAATTGGGGTGAAGTCGGCAGACCCGGCGAAGACCTGGACGGTGGGCCGGGTGGATGAGAATGGAGCATTTTCCCTGGAAGGTGCGGCGGCGGGGCAGGCTTTGGATGAAACCGTCACTGCCGGGTTTGGCTCGGTGTTGACCAATCCGGTTTTTTCGGATGTGCATCCTGCGGAGAAGGCCGCTGAGTTGTTGAAAGACGCGATGGGAGCGACATTGATCACCTTTGACGGTTTCGTTTATGATGTGAGAATCGCACCGAAGAAAGCCGAAGAAGGCGCGGAAGGGGCCGACACGGTGTATTTTAGTTTTGTGGTGAAGAATGACATTCCAGATGCGCGGCCAACGGTTGAGGGGGAGAAGGAGGAAGACAAGAAGATGAAGGATGAGGCTTTTGCGGCGGCGGTCAAGGCAACCAGGGAGAAGCTGGCGAAGGAGAAAGCTTTTGAAGGCTGGGTATTTGAACTGCCAAAGGCTTCGGTCGAGGTATTGCTCAAATCACGTGCTGAGTTGATTGCCAGCAAGCCTGCGGGAGAAGGTCAGGGACAAGGACCAATGGGACAGCCTGGGCTTCCATCGAGTGGTCCGTTGGCATTCCCTCCGCCACAACGGTGACTCTTTAAATCTTCCCACCATTCGAATCCGCTTTCATGGGTGCATTTGATCTTGCACCTTGGAGGAAACCCGGCTGTCATGCACGAGCATGAAACCGAGCTGGTTGATATTTCCGCCGCCACTGCGCGTCAGCATTCCATTATTGGTGCTGGCGTTCAGTCTGGTCTACGATGTGGTCAACACCTGGGTGTTGCTAAGCCGGGAGACCAGAAAGGAATATCGTCGGGTTCAGCGGGTGGCTTTGGCCCAGGCTGCCTGGCTGAGCGATGCGGTAAAAACTTTTCATCTTTCCGACAACGGCTTTCCTCTGCTTGAACGGGATGTGAGGATGCTGGTGGAGGACAGCAAGGTGCCGATGGCGGTGGTTTTTGATGAGAACCTGAGGGTGAAGTATGCCACGCAGAAAGAATGGGTGGGGCAGGATCTTGAGGACTTAGAGGTCAAAAATGAACTGGTCAATTTGGTGATGGAGGCAGCGAGAACAGGGGGTCCCTTGGTGGCTACGCTATCCAGAACACGGGTCGCGGCAGCGCACCCGTTGGCAGCAAGTGCCAATCAACCACCGGGCTGGGTAAGTGTGGTGACGCGCGATCCCTCGGAAGCGGTGAGGGAGGAGCAGTGGGACGCAGTCAAGCAGGGCGGGATTTCTGCAATTTTGCATCTCATTGCGTGTATCGGACTCTGGTGGGTGCTGCACCGGTTTCTGTCCCAGCGCGTGGCGCAGTTGCTGGAAAGCTCGAGGCAGCTCACGGGCGGGGCAATCAATGCTCAACCCATGTCGGGTCGCGATGAGTTTGCGGAAATCGCAAGGGCATTGCGCGCGAGCGAGGACATTTTCAAACAGATCGTGGAGAACATTCGTGATGTGATTTTCATGATGACGGCGGACCGACGGCAGGTGCTTTATGTGAGCCCGGCGTATAACGACATGTGGGGGGCGGACCGTCTTAAGTTTGGCAGCAATCCGCTGATTTTTTTGGAGCAGGTGGTCGAGGAGGATCGCGAACTGCTTTTAAAAATGCTGGACCCATTCATGCTGGGGAAAAAGATTGTGGATTGTGAGTATCGGATTCGCAGGCCGGATGGGGAGATTCGCTGGCTGGAGAGCCGGGCGTTTCCTGTGTTGGACGAACATGGGCGCATGCATCGGATTGCTGGTTTGACGACGGACGTGACGGAGAGGAAAATGCTCGAGCAGGAGGTGCTGGATATTTCTGAAAAAGAACGTCGGCGCATCGGGCATGATTTGCATGATGACGTGTGCCAGCGGTTGGCTGCGGTGAAACTGGGGGTGGAGATGATCGGAGACAAGATTGCTGCCGGGAAGCTGGACGAAGCGCGGCAGATGGCGCAGTCGAGCAGCAAGCAAATTGGTGAGGCGGCGACGCTGGCGAGGAATCTTGCGAGGGGATTATCGCCGGTGAATTTGGAGGGTGAAGGGTTTTTGCATGCCATCCAGAAGTTGACGGAAACCTCGCAGCATCTGTATTCAGTGCCAATTCGTCTGGATAGTCCTGACTATCTGCCGATGCAGAATGCCACGACGGCGACTCACTTGTATCGGATCGCCCAGGAGTTGATCAACAATGCGGCCCGTCATGCGGGGGCGTCGGCGATTGAGGTGCTGTTGCGGGTGGAGGGGTATCAGCTTCGCCTGCAGGTGGCCAATGACGGCCTTTCATTCAAGGGGGATGAGTCGAGTCAGAAGGACGATGGGATGGGGCTGCGAATCATTCGGTATCGAGCGAATGCCATCGGGGCCAATTTGCAGTTTCTTCCTCGGAAGGAGCCGAACAGCGGCACAACCGCCATCTGCCTGGTGCCTTTGGCAGCATGCGCGGCTGCCAAAAAAAATGTGGTGAGTTGAGTGACGCGGTTTGCAGTTTGAGTGTGCCTCGCAATGGTCTGACGCTGAATAACTTACGAATTTTCTTGCCCGAAACGGCACCAGAAACTTAAGATCATATTCCCCAGATTAGTATTTGCCTGACCTGGATAAGTGTTATCCTGATCAAACAAAAACCAAAGACCCTTGTCTATAAGAAACAATTATGAGTGAGAATCTGCAAAGAGTAGCAATCGTCGATGATCATCCGATGTTGCGTGAAGGTTTCGAGTCGCTGATTGAAAGCCAGCCTGATCTCACGCTTGCGTGGGCGGCTTGTGACACACAAACAGCGCTGCAGAAGCTGGAAGTGGACAAGCCGGACATGATCATGGTGGATATTTCCTTACCGGGAAGAAATGGGTTGGAGTTGATCAAAGACGCTTTGGCGCTGCACCCGTCCTTAAATATTTTGGTGATCTCGATGCATGACGAGACCTTTTATGCGCAGCGTGTTTTGAAGGCCGGTGCACGGGGATACATCATGAAGGTGGCGGATCGGGAAACGCTTTTGCAGGCGATTCGAACGGTGCTTACCGGCCAGCGGTATGTGAGTCCGGCGATGAGTGCGCAAATCATGGAAGCGTTTTCGGGATATGGAAGTTCGAAGGCGGTGGACGGAGTTCAGCGTCTCAGTGATCGTGAATTTGAAGTTTTTCAATTGATCAGCGAAGGCAAGAGCACGCAGCAGATCGGCGACATTCTCAACATCAGCGTAAAAACGGCGGAGGTGCATCGGGCGCACATTCGGGAGAAGCTGAATCTGGAAGACGGAGCATCGGTGCTGCGTTTCGCGGTGCGTTGGGCGGAATCGCAAAGACTTGGACTGAGTCTCTAATGAAGCAAGTCTCGCAGAGCGGGGCTCTCTTCACTTGTTAAAAAATCGGAGATTGATCTGGTGGGTCTTGCGCCCGCCTGACTTCTCTGATTTTCTTTTTCCGGGTCTGACCAGGGTGATTTGATCTGCGGATCGGGCATTTTCAGGAGATCAGAAAGTATTTTTAAAGAATATATTCGATAACTATGGATAATGCGCGAACGTGCTGAGATCTTGATTCAAGAATGGACCCCCACGTTCTACATTTTAACAGCGACATTCGTCTCGATGCTGGGAGAGCAGATTCTCATTCGATGCTGGAGGGAAAGGGGGGGCTGAAGTTGGTCGGGGAAATCGCCGAACATCCGTCGTCCAGGGAACTGGTCCGGACTTTGAATGAGCGTGTGAATCTGGCGGTGGCGATTGGTGGGGTGGGCATTTGGGAGATTGATTTCCACAGTGGCCAAATCCTATTTAACGAGCAGATGCATGTCATCTATGCGATTGGAGTGACGGGGTTTCGTGCGCAGGTGCCGCCGGATACGTTTGGAGGAAGCTTTGCCGAATGGGTGAAGGTGATGCACCCCGAGGATGTGCCGGGTGTTTTGGAAGTGGTTTCACGATTTAAGGAGAACAAGGGCACGGTGGAGTTCGAGCATCGGATTTTAAGACCATCGGGAGAGGTGCGCTTTGTTCGCTCTCTGGCCCAAGTGCGCTGTGATGAACAGGGCCATGCCATTCGGGCGGTGGGCACCACGGTGGATGTGTCAGAGCAGCGGCGGCTGGCGGAGGCATTGGCGAATGAAAAGGAACGTCTGGCTCTGGCAACTCAGGTGGGTGGCAGCGGGGTTTGGGATGCGGACATTAAGACAGGGGTATTTTTGTGGGACGAGCGGATGCATGCGATCTATGGCCTGCAACCGGGTCACTTTTGCGGCAGCGTGGAGCAGTGGCTGTCGATCATTCATCCCGAGGATGTGAGGGAGGTGAAGCGTGATTGGGAGGCGGCGGTTGCGCAGTGTGGGATTTACACTGGTGAATTTCGGATTTTGACTCCGGGTGGACAGCTGCGACATATTCGTGCTTCGGCGCGGGTGTTTGCCGGATCGGACGGGGCTCCGCTGAAGGCGGTGGGGATCAACTGGGACATCACCGAGCAGAAGTTGCTGACTGAAGCACTGGTGAGCGAGAAGGAACGTCTTGCGCTGGCGACGCGTGTGGGTGGGATTGGAATTTGGGACGTGGATGTCAGGACGCGCCGGATGTGGTGGGATCCACGCATGCACGAAATGTTTGGGGTGACTCCCGAGGAGTTTGGCGGAACGCAGGAGGAGTGGGGGAATGCGTTGCATGCGGATGATCGCGAAAAGTCGATGAGGCTTTGGACTGAATCGATGATGCAGAACCGCGTGTTTGATTCGGAGTTCCGGATCGTTCAACGCAAGACAGGTGAAGTTCGGCACATCCGGGCGCTGGCGCGATTTGTCTACGACGAGCAAGGGAATGCGGTGCACAACATCGGGATCAATTGGGATGTGACGGAGGAGCGGCTGGCGTCTAAGGAAATGCGCCGTGCGAAGGAGGCGGCGGAGGCGGCGGAACGGACGAAAAGCGAGTTCATGGCATCGATCAGTCATGAAATCCGCACGCCGATGAATGGCATCATTGGCATGGCGGACCTGTTGATGGACACGGATTTGACACCAGGGCAGCGGGAGATGATGGCGGTAATTCAGCGCAGTGGCGACAATCTTTTGGTGATCATCAATGACATTTTGGATTACGCGAAGATTGAGGCGGGCAAGGTGCGGATTCATGAGGCACCGTTCAGTTTCGAGGCGGCGGTGCAGGAAACGTTGCAGCTGTTGGGGCCGCAGGCGAAGCTGAAGAAGATCGCGCTGCATGGGGAGATCGATCCGACGTTGGAGGCGGAGCTGATGGGTGACAGTGGACGGGTCAAGCAGGTGATTACCAATCTGGTGGGCAACGCGATCAAGTTTACCGAAGTAGGCAGTGTTTCGGTGGTGGCGAGGGCGTTGAGTTCGGTGGATGGCACGGTGACCTGTCGGGTCGAGGTGCGGGATACCGGGGTGGGGATTCCGGAGAAAATGCATCCGCATTTGTTCCAACCGTTCAGTCAGGCAGATGGCAGTTCGACGCGGCGGTTCGGCGGCACGGGGCTTGGATTGGCGATCAGTCACCAACTCGTGGAATTGATGGGAGGACGGATTGGGTTTGAAAGCTGGGAAGGCAACGGGACGATGTTCTGGTTTGAGTTGTCGTTGATGTATGCTGACGGGGGAGAAATGGCCTCAACGGTCCATGATGGTGATCCGGTGACGTGGACGGTCCGCGAGTTTCGTCCGCTTCGTCTTTTGCTGGTGGAGGACAACGAAGCGAACCAGCGGGTGGCGTCGTTGTTGCTGGAGCAGTATGGGCATCAGGTGTCGATCGCGGGCAATGGGCTGGTGGCGATTGACATGCTGTCGAGAAGGAATTTTGATGCAGTGTTGATGGACTGTCAGATGCCGGAGCTGGATGGTTATGAAACCACACGTCGCATTCGTGCCGGCGAGGCGGGACTTTTGAATCCGCACATTCCGATCATTGCATTGACGGCTTCCGGGATGCCGGGGACACGGGAACGTTGCGTTGCAGCAGGAATGGACGATTATGCGCTGAAGCCCCTGAACCGCAAAGTATTGACCAATGTATTTCACCGTTGCGGCATGACACTATCCAAGGAATCTCTGGCATCTGCGGCTTCGCATTCATCTGTGGCGGAAAATTTAGCGCCAATGAATCCGGTGCTCGATCCGGCGCAGCTCGAGCAACTGGGGCAACTGCGTCGTCCGGACGGCAGTTCGCTTCTCAGGGAGGTGGCGTCGATGATGTTGGCGGAAATGCCGGATCGGTTGACGTCGCTGGCGGAATTTTATCGGAGTGAGCGATTCGCAGAAATCGGGCCGCTTGCCCACAAGATAGCGGGCAGCTGCGCCAGCATTGGTGCGGTGGCTTTGCGAAAGCGGGCGCAATCGGTCGAGCACGCAGCGCGTTCGGAACGCTGGCGGCGCATGCCTGAACTCATTGGGTTGATGCATGAGGCGTGGATGGAGCTGGAAGTGGAATTGAAAAAGATGATCTGACCATGGTTGCCAACGGGAATTGTGTGAGATGAAAATTCTGGCAGTTGAAGATGACCCGGTGTCGCTGATGGTGCTTGAAGCATCATTGGTTTCACTTGGGCATGAAGTGTTGACGGCGATCAATGGGCATGAGGCGTGGGAGGTGCTTTGTCGGCAGTCGATCAGAGTGGTGATCAGTGATTGGGAAATGCCGAGAGTGAATGGCTTGGAGCTTTGCTCGTTAATCCGGAATCGGCAGAGGCAGGGAGCAGCGCCGGTGCATTTTGTTCTGCTGACAAAATCGACCGCTTCAGAGATGAACCGTGAGAAGGCTCGTGAGGCCGGAGTGGATGACTTTTTGGAGAAACCGTTTCTTCAGGCAGATTTGGTTCGATGTCTGGCCAACTTGGGGGAAGCGGCAAGCGGGTCCTGGTCCGTGACCTAGCGCCATTTGCGACGAAGTGCTCCTAAATTGTTAATATAACTTAAAAGTTTGCTTACTTTTCATTATTGTTGTAATTACAATTTCGTAAGATGCCTATTTCAACATGGCCAAACTGACATTCATCCTTCAGGACGGACAGGAAGTCGAAGTGCTGCTGCGCAAAGAGATCACGATCGGACGCAGTGAGGACAACGAAGTCGTTGTTGATGCACCTCTGATTTCGGCACGACATGCTTGCGTTAAACGTGCGGGACCTGGAGATTTTGAAGTATGCGACCTGCAGTCAGAAGGCGGCACTTTTGTGAACGATGAGAGGGTGGATCATCAGGTGCTGGAGCATGGGGACCGTTTGACCTTTGGATTGGTGGAAGCGGTGTTTGCGCGCGAGACTGAGGATTCTCGATTCGATTGGCTTGAATCCGACGGGGTTGGATTGGAGGAACCGATGGCCGTGAATTTGAACGAGCATGGGCACGGGCACGGGCGGGCGTCGAAGCTTGAAAAGCTGGATCTGGACATGATTGCTGCCATGGAGCGGGTCGCCGCCTGTGAGGCTGAGTTGTCGACCAAGGAGAACAGGCTTGTGGAAGTCCGATCGACGCTCACGCAGGCGGAAGAGATCAGCCGTGATCTTCTGGATGAGTTGCAGGTGTTGGAGACGCGCAGGGACACGCTGATGGGGCAGTTGAGGGATGCGCATGGCAGGCTTGAGGCAATGCAGGCGGCTTTTACACAGGCGGAGGAAGGGCGCGCAATGCATGAGGAAAGACTGGTGGGATTGAAGGAGGAGATATTGCAGGCGGAAGAGGCGCGCGCTGTTGCGGTGGATAATCGCGCCAGGGCCGAGGCTGATTTTGCGGTGGAGCATGAACGGTTGGAGGAGATGCGTCGGGAGGCGAATGATGCGGGCGAACGGCTGGTAGTGGTCACCGGACAATTGCAACAAGTGACGGAGGAGGAGCGGCGCAGAGGCGATGAGGTGGAACGGTTGCTGGAAGAAGAGCAGCGCCTGGTGGCAATGACGGCGGACATGGCTGAGGTGGAAGCACAGCTTGATCGCAAACAGAGGGCATTCTCGGAACTGAATGCCGAGTTTGATTTGAAGCATGATCAGTGGCTGGAGTTGTTGAATCAGCATGAAACTTCGGCGGCAGAGTGTGATGAAATGCGGAACAGGCATGCGGAGACTGCCGTGGCGTTGCAGGCGGTATTGATGCAACGGGATGAGGCCTCCAATAGTTTGGAAGCGATTTGTTCGGAGATAGATGGGGCGGTGACCCGGCTTGCGGAGGTGTCCGCGGAATTGGTTGGGCGACAGGGTGAGGTGAACGCTTTTCAAGGTCAGCTGGTGCATTTGCAGTCGACACGTGACGCGATTCAGCAGCGGGTGGATGCCTTGGTGGGCAAGGAGCAGTCATTGATCGAAGCCAGTGCGAAACTGGAACTGGCGATAGCGTCGGAAAGGGAACTGCAGTCCTCTATCGCGATGCTGACCGCGCAACGTGCGGATGACGAGAGGAACCTCGCCAAGATTACGCTGAGTTTGGAACGGTTGGAGTATGACGCCGAGCATGAAGCGTTGAAGCTGCGTGATCTGCAAGACCAGACCTCGTCCGAGCAGGGCAGGCTGGTTCAAGTGTCCGAAGAGTTGACCAAGGCGAGCGAAGGTCTGCAATCCGTTTACCAGGAGACAACTAGGGTTAAACAGGAGCTGGAAGGATGCCGACTGGATCTTGAGACCGAACTGAAGCGATTGACGACGGAAGTCGAGACGATGGCGGTGCGGCTGGATGAGGTCAGCCAACGCCGCGCAGAGATCGCCCGGCAATGTGAAGAGCTTGCGGATACGGAGCAAAAACTGGGAGGAGTGACGTCTGAGCTCGGAGACCGGTGCGCGGAGAAGGTGGCGTTGGATCAACGAATCGCGGAACTGATGGAGCAACGTGAGGGCTTGGAGCATTCAGTGGATGGTTTGACCATCAAAGAGGAGGCTTCGAAAGGGCGGTTGGAAATCTTGTTGCAACGCGAGCAGGCGCTCAAGCAAAGCATCGATTCATTGGGTCAGGAGGAGAGGGTGGATCGTGAGCGGTTTGAAGCGATTCAACATTTGATTGTTGAGGCAGAACGGGAGAAGCGAGGCCAGGCGGACCGGCTGGAGCGTGAAGTATTGCTGAAGCAGCGTCAGTTGATTGAGATTGAAGACAAACTGGACCCTCTGCTGCGGTGGAAGGAGACGATGGACCAGAGATATGCGCGTTTGCAGTCGCTGCCCGATTCTTCCGATGAGGCGAATGCACTTTGGCAGCAACTTGAAGCGGATAAAGTTCAAGCGGGGCAAATTTTTAACCAGTCGGGTGGTTCTGGGACGACTTCGTATCAGCATGGGCCGGCACTTCGTGGCCACGCCCGTCAACTTGAGGCAAAGATTCGCCGGGATGAAGAACGGCATGCGACCCTGCGACGCAAGGTGGAGCAACTCGAGGCCGAGGAGACGGAGCGCAGTGGTCGCTTGAGCAATTTGGAGCGGCGTCTTGCCATGCTGCGGGTGGACATCGCGCGGGTGGAGCGGGAGAACGTGGAGCTTGAATTCGAGGCACCCGAAGCAGTAATCGAGCCTGATGTCGTCAAGGGCAAGGGAGTTTTGGGCAATATCATCGAAGGAGCCAGGACAAAACTTAGGCCGATGCGCTCACCGAATCAAGTGGGGGCCCAACGCTGATTTGACAAATGCGAATCCGGCATCAACCGTGTTCCGGTATCCTCAAATCAGCGGAGGAAAAATGCCGTCTCTGCTGGGTTTCTCGGTTGCATGGCACAATTTGCGCGTCTATTTGAATTAAACCCGCTAATGAATCACTGATTATTTTTTCAACTATTAGCACACCAATGCCCACCGCACTCATCACCGGGATCACCGGACAAGACGGCTCATATTTAACGGAACAACTACTGGCCAAGGGCTATACGGTGCATGGGATGATTCGCCGTGCGAGCAACTTCAACACGCAGCGGATTGAGCATTTGCTGAACGATCCCGCCATTCATCGCGAGCGGCTGTTTCTTCATCACGGGGATTTGATTGACTCCAGCAACTTGAACCGTCTTCTTGAGAAGATTGCGCCTAACGAGGTTTACAATTTGGGGGCACAGAGTCATGTGAAGGTCTCGTTTGAAGTGCCCGAATACACGGCAGAAGTGGATGGTGTTGGCACTTTGCGTTTTCTTGATGCCATTAAAGAGACGGGACTGGAAAAGCGGGCTCGCTTTTACCAGGCTTCGACGAGTGAGCTGTATGGTTTGGTGCAGGAGGTTCCACAAACCGAGAAGACGCCGTTTTACCCCCGCTCGCCTTATGGAGTCGCGAAGTTGTATGCGTATTGGATCGTGGTGAACTACCGCGAGTCTTATGGCTTGCATGCTTCGAACGGGATCTTGTTTAACCATGAGTCACCCCGTCGTGGAGAGACTTTTGTGACGCGCAAGATCACCCGCGCAGCGGGTCGGATCAGCGAAGGATTGCAGGATGTGCTGGAGCTTGGCAACCTTGACTCGCAGCGTGACTGGGGTTTTGCTCCAGAATACACGGAGATGATGTGGCAGATTTTGCAGCAGCCGGAGCCGGGCGATTATGTTTGTGCGACCAATGAAATGCACACGGTTCGTGAATTTTGCGAACATGCATTCAGCGCGGTGGGGATTGATTTGACCTTTGAAGGCGAGGGCGTGGATGAGGTCGGACGTGACAAGGATGGAGTGGTGCGGGTGAAGGTTTCGCCGAGCTATTTCCGTCCGGCTGAGGTGGAGTTGCTGATTGGTGATCCGGCAAAAGCCCGTCAGATTTTAGGTTGGGAGCCGAAGGTGACCTTTAAGGAGTTGGTTCAGATCATGGCGAAGTCCGATTTGAAACTGGCGCAGAGGGAAAAGCTTTTGGGAGAGTAGGACGGGGCTGGAAAGAAAGTTTTGTCCAAATCTGACTTCGTCGGACTAGAGTGGGTGATGAGCGCACCTGATCCGACGGAGGAGTTTGTTTTTTTGCTGGGCAGACACGAGCGTCTGCTTCGTGGCTACCTGCGCGCGCTAATTCCGCATGCCCAAGATGCGGATGATGTGTTGCAGGAAACGAAGCTGCGTTTGTGGCGGGCATTTGATCAATTTGAGCGGGGCACCAATTTTGCGGCGTGGTCGCGCAAGGTGGCATTTCATCAGGTGCTGGCTTTTAGGAAACGCAAGAAGCGCGACCGGCTGGAGTTTTCGGAGCAGTTTTTGAATGTGGTGGCGGATGAGTATGAGAATCACGAACCGGTATTGATGCGTCGGGATCAGTTGTTGCAGGAATGCCTGGCGAAGCTGCCGGGGGATCACCGGCAGGTGCTGCATTTGCGATATGCAGAGCAGTGTTCGCTGGATGACATGGCGTCGAAGTTGCAGCGGACGGTGGCGGCAATTTATCGTCAGTTGAGCCGGGTGCGGCAGGCGCTTCATCAGTGTGTGGAAAAATCATTAATGATTGAGGAGGAGGGTTATGAACCAAGATCGTGAGGAAGTGAAAGAAGTTGTTGAGCTGGCGAACCGGATGCTGGACGGGCGGTTGACAGCGAAAGATCAGGCGAGGTTGGAGCATCTGGTCCTGTCTTCGCAGGAGGCGAGGGTTGCTTATGTGGAGCACCTGCACCTGCACGGAGTTTTGCAGGAGTCGACATTTCGGCAGGTGGAGACGCTTTCCGAAGTGCTCAAGTTGGAACCCACCGCTTCGATGCCAATTCGCAAGAGACGAGGGTTGCCGCATTGGTTGCCGATTGCGGCGGCTTTTGTATTGATGGGATTGGGTTGGGCATTTGGTCGATGGCATGTCCCGACGCAGGTGACCTATGCCCGGTTGGTGGAGGTGAAAGGAGCGAGGTGGGATGGCAACCGGTTGCCCACCGTGCCGGGCGTGAGCATTGCGGCAGGACGATTGAAACTGGCGGCAGGGCTGGCGACGATTGAGTTTGATCGGGGTGCTAGAGTGACCATGGAGGGACCGGCGGAGCTGGAGATCGTGAACGCCGAAAAGTGTTTTCTTCATGAAGGAACCCTCACGGCGCACGTGCCGCCTCAAGCAGTGGGATTCGTGGTGGATACCAGGCATGCGAGGCTGGTGGATCATGGCACCGATTTCGGGGTGAGTGTTGGCGGGGAAGGCGTGGCGCAAGTGAGGGTGTTTGATGGCAAGGTGGAGTTGCAGCATCATGTGAGTGGGAGGAGTCTGGAGTTGCTGACGAGGCAGGGGGCTCAAGTGGGAAATGGCGATTTTGAAAGAAGCGAGCGGGAGGAAGATGACACGGGCGCACTGAGTCGAAGGCATCAGGTCCCGGAGGGGGCCGGGGTGATGATGCTGAGCACGGCAGAAGGAGGCGGGCGTGCAGGGTATGCATGGTCGCCGGGAACGGATCTGCATTTTTCGAAGCAATTGTTGATCCTCAAATATTGTGATCGACCAAGTTTTCGACGCAAAGCTTGGTTGGGATTTGATTTGACCAAGCTGGGCGACCGCAAAGTGAAGTCGGCGAATTTGACGCTGATGTTTGAAGCGACGGGTTGGGGTTATGCGTCATTGCTGCCCGACGCGGTCTTCGCGGTTTACGGGGTGAATGATGACTCTTTGGATCAATGGCGGTCGGACGATTTGCAGTGGTCCAGTGCCCCCGCGAACGATGTTGATGGGGCAGGGGCTGACTTGAGCAAGGCGGTGAAACTGGGTTCGTTCACGATGCCGGCGGGGGTGTTGGATGGGGCCTTTTCGCTGTCTGGAGAGGCGTTGAGAACGTTCTTGAATGATGATCGAAACCGGTTTGCTACTTTGATGGTGGTGCGCGAAACCTCGGAGATTGGAGGTGGCGGTGTGGTCCACGGTTTTGCCGGCAACGAGCATCCCATGTTGCGTCCCCCGACGCTGTATCTGGAGTTTGAGGAGTGAGGAATGAAAGGCCCGGGACGGACCTTCTACTTTTTGATTAAAATCGGAATTGTTTGGGGCGCTTGGGTTTGCCCATTTTGCCGCCGCCCATGCCGGGCATTCCAGGCATTCCGGCGGGCAGACCTCCGCCGCCCATCATGCTGCCGGCAAGGTTGCGCATCATGCCTTTGTTTTTCATCATGTTGCGCATCATGTCGAACTGCTTGAGAAGCTGGTTCACCTCCATGACGCTGCGACCGCTGCCGTTGGCGATGCGTTTGCGGCGGCTGCCGTTGATGATGTCGGGCTTGGTGCGCTCTTTGGGCGTCATGCTGAGGATGATGGCTTCGACGTGGCGGATGCGCTTTTCATCGACGTTCATGTCCTTCATTTTGCTCATGCCGGGGATCATGCCCATGATGCCTTCGAGGGGACCCAGTTTACGCATGAACTTCATCTGATTGAGGAAGTCGGTGAAGTCGAACTTGTTTTCCTCCATGCGTTTGGCCATGCGCATGGCTTCGGCTTCATCGATCTGTTCGGCGGCTTTTTCGACCAGGCTGACGACGTCGCCCATGCCGAGGATGCGCTGGGCCATGCGGTCGGGATGGAAGACTTCGAACTGCTCGATCTTCTCGCCGACACCGATGAACTTGATCGGCTGTCCGGTCACCTGTTTCATCGAGAGGACGGCACCACCGCGGGCGTCGCCATCGAGTCGGGTCATGATGAGGCCGGTGACGCCGACGGCTTCGTGGAAAGTGGTGGCGACGTTGACGGCCTGCTGGCCGGTGGCGGCGTCGGCAACGAGGAGAACTTCCTTGGGCTGGATGACATCCCGAAGATGCACCAGTTCTTCGAGAAGCGCGGCGTCGATTTCCTGTCGACCGGCGGTATCGAAGATGGCGGTGCCGCCGCCTTGTTGGTCGATCCACTTGAGGGCGTCCCTGGCAACTTTGATCGGATCTCTTTCGCCTTCGGCGGGCTGATAGACGGGAACGCCGATGCTCTCGCCGAGGACGGCGAGTTGCTTGACGGCGGCGGGTCGGAAAACGTCGCAAGCGATGAGCAGGGGACGTTTGCCCTGCTTCTTTAGATGGGCGGCGAGCTTGCCGGAGGTGGTCGTTTTACCAGCGCCGTTGAGGCCGACAATCAGCAATCGTTGCGGATCGCTGAAGTTGAGGGTGGCAGTTTCTGAGCCGAGAAGTTTGACCAACTCGTCGTGGAAAATTTTGACAATCTGTTGTCCGGGCGAGACGGAACGGAGGACTTCCTGGCCGAGGGCCTGGGTGCGGACGGCTTCGATCAGGTCTTTGGAGACTTTGAATTCGACGTCGGCCTCAAGCAGGGCGAGGCGGATTTCGCGCAGGGCATCGGTGACGTTGCTTTCGCTGATCTTGCCGTGTCCACGGAGCTTTTTGAATGTGGATTCGAGTTTTTCCTGAAGGCTGGAGAACATGGATGAGTGGGAGGTGGTGATCGGATGGGATCGGAGTCGGAATCAGCGGGCGGCGGTCTCTTTCGATCCGGTATCGAATTCGGTTTGGGGAGCGTAGCTGGCGTTGCGGTCGATGTTGAACTGCCAGTTGAGAATCTCGTCCTTGTCGGCTCCGACGCGGCGGAAGGTGAGCGTGGCGCTGCAGGACTCGAGTCGAATGCGTTGGGGAACGCGATAGCTGATGATCTGGGAGTTGGGATCGAAGATGGCCGGGACGGTGCCGAAGCCGGCGATGCGGAGCACAATGCTTTCGGGAAGCACGGGACCGATGCGCGAGAGGTCGGCTTGCAGCACGGGGCGCCTTTCGGTGATCGTGCTGTTGGGAGCGGGCAACAGCTCGACGAGTTTTTCGCCCTTCTCATTCACGGCGTCGGTTTTGATGAACTTGCTGTCGGCAATTGCGGCGCCGAGTCCGCGGAAGCTGGTGGCCAGTTTAAAGTTGCCGTCGCTGTCGCCCAGTTGGGTGAATCGAGGGATTTCGCCGTTGGGCGTGTCCCAGGTGGTTTTTTGGGGATTGACGGTGACGGCGGCTTCATAACCGGTGTCTAGGGTGAATTTGACGACTTCTTCGTTTTTGTTTCCGTAGGGGTAGGCGAGGGTGGTGCAGGTGACGCCGAAGGTGGATTCGATCCATGTTTTCGAGTCGCCGATTTCAGCCTGAAGCCAGGCCTGATATTGTTCGGCGTTGCGACCGCGTTTGCCGAGGGCGAGGGCGTCGTGGGAGAGGGTGTGACTGCCGAGTTCACCCCCATGGGCAAGCATGTCCCTGACCTGTTCCAGGGTCATGGATCGACCGCCGGTGCCGACGAATTTTTTGTAGAGGTAGAGGACGAAGGGGTAGTTAAACTCCTTGAGGACCGGAAAGGCGTGTTCGTAGGTGCCCAGCCAGCCGTCGTCAATGGTAATGACCACGGCGTTGTCAGGGATGTTTTTTTCGCCGCGTTTCCAGGCGAGGAGGTCGGACATGGAAATGACGGGGATTTCCGCGTCTTTGAGGGCCTGCATCTGGGCGCGGAACTTCGGCACGCTGATGGTCATTTCGTTGCGTGGGATGCGGGGGGTGAAGTCGTGGTAGAGAAGCAGGGAAACGACCGAGGATTTGTTCAGTTCGAACTCGACGGCTTTGGGAACTTCAACGTCGATCGGGGTGAGCACGTCGGAGGTGGCAAGGGTGTCCTGCAAACGTTTTTCTTCTTCAGTAAGTGGGGGCTCTTCAATCTGGACGGCTTTGGGGGGTGGTTTGGGAAGGAATTGTTCAAGCTTCTCCAGGCAAGAGGTGAGCAAAAGCGGAGTGAGCAGAAGCGCGAGCCAGGATGCTCGGGAAAATCGAGGGTTGGGAAGGCTAATCTTGGGGCGTGACATGATGGCGGAAGGGCAGAAAATCGCGTTGAAGAGCGTAGCACAGCGTGGGGAGGTGGAAAGGGGAAAAGAAACTGTCTGGACTGGAGACGGTGGGGTTGGTGGATGGCGATGGCAGGATGTGAAGTGCTTGAACGAGAGGGCATTGCGGGGCGAGGATGGGAAGCGGGGAAAATTGTTGAGGGGAATGAGTGACTGGCGGCGTTTTCCTATGTAGCTTTTTCAGCGACTGTTATGATGATGATCACGAAGATGATAAAATTTGCCGCTTTCCTTTTGTTGTTTGGCATCGCCAGCGTTCAGGCGGAGTCGAAGTCATTCGAGTTCAACTTCGACGACTGGCCGGAGGGGCAGCCGAAGGAGGAGGCGTTTGTGGTGGACGGGAAGTTTTCGATCACGGCGAAGGATGGAAACAAAGCGCTGGTGGCGGAGGTGGGGGAGCTGGTGGAAGCCTGCGTGTTGTTGGGGGATTCGGCCCGGGGAAGCGCGAGCATTCAGGCCAAGGTCTTTTCAAGCAGGAAGGGGCGGAGTTTACCGAGATACAGCATCGGGGTGCATGGGCAAAGCGGGTATCGTCTGGTGGTGGCCCCGGCACAGAAGCAGTTGCAGTTGACGAAGTCTGATGAGGTGGTGAAGTCGGTGCCGTTGGAGTGGCCGAATGAGGCATGGTTTCATGTGAAACTGGAGGTGAAGCAGCTGGGGGAGAAACAATGGACAATCACGGCGAAGGCCTGGGCGGATGGGGTGGAGGAGCCGACGGAAGGGCAGATGGTTCATGAAGACGCGACGTTGCGGGGACAGGGCAAGTGTTCGTTGTGGGCGACTCCGTATTCGGGAACGCCGATCTATTTTGACGACGTGAAAATAGCGATTTCGTTGGAATGAAAGCTGCGCTTTACCCTTGGGTTGAGCACTGTTCATTCCGTTACAGGTCAGAATGCGAGAATTTCCATGACGCCTGAAGATCCTCATGAAAGCGAGCAACTGGATGCTCGCTTGAGACAGATGCTTGAGCTGGGATTGGGTCCCATCGAGACGCGTCCTACAGATCATGTGGATTTGGGTTCGGGACCAACGTCGGGAACGAGACCTTCGGTGCACTGGGATCCGCCGACGATCGAGCGCATGCAGTCGCTTTTGCCGCAATATGAGTTCATCGCTTTGATTGGTCGCGGAGGCATGGGCGCGGTCTACAAGGCAAGGCAAAAGTCTCTCGATAGGATCGTGGCGATCAAGGTGTTGCCGGGAGATATTCTGGATGAGAATGATGCAAACTTTGTGCAGCGTTTTCAGAATGAAGCGAAGACGATGGCGAGGATGAATCATCCGGCGATTGTGGATGTGTATGATTTCGGCGAGACGCGTGAGCATCTGCTCTATTTTGTGATGGAGTATGTGGAGGGGACGGACGTGGCGGATTTGGTGAAGGCGCGCGGGAAGTTGTCGCCCCAGGTGGCCTTGACGATTGCTGCACATGTGTGTGATGCATTGAGTTATGCGCACAATCGTGGGGTGATTCATCGCGACATCAAACCGGCGAACGTGCTGATTGATCGCGATGGCCAGGTGAAGGTGGCAGATTTCGGTCTGGCCAAGGCGGTGGATCAGGATGGGTTGTCGGGTTTGACGAGCACCAGAATGACGATGGGCACGCCGGATTACGCCGCGCCGGAAGCGTTGATGCTGGGGATCAGCGCGGACCATCGTGCGGATTTGTATGCGGTGGGGGTGATGCTGTATCACATGCTGACCGGCGAGATTCCGCGCGGTCGGTTCAAGGGGGCGAGCACCAAGGTGAGCAGTGATCCTCGGTTTGACGACATCATCAATCATGCGATGGAGACGGAGAGGGAGGATCGCTACCAGAGTGCTGCGGAAATCCGGCAGGACCTGGACAAGATTCTGACCGCTCCGTTGGTGAGGGAAGGTGAACTGGTGAGCACGGCGGCGATGCCGAAGTCGTTCACTTTACAGCCTTTAAAGTGGCAGACGCTGATGCCGGTGGAACCGGTTGGGACCGCTGAGGGGCATTCCGTGCTTCCGAGCAAGAAGGCGTCACGCAAAGTGTTGATGGCAGGTGGGTTAGTGGTGGCTTTTATGAGCATGGGGATTGGGTCGCTTGTGGTTTGGAACGGGGTAAAGGAGACAGCAGACGAGAGCTTGGTCATGGTGGAGGCGAGCCCGGAACTGAAGCCGGTGTTTTCGAGTCTGGCGGAAGGATCAGCCGGTTCATCACAGGCTCAAACCCAGCCACTGCCACCGTCTGGTGGCGAAGACTCCCAGTTGAATCGAACGGCGGCATTGATGGTGTTGAGCAAAGGGGGAAAGGTGACCATCGAGCAAGGGGTGGAGCGATGGGAGGTTTGGGAGGAGAATGACCTTCCGCCGGGTTCGTTTGAGCTGGTGGGCGTGAAGATGGGAACGCAGGGCGGAAGAACGATTCCGGTTTCCAAGACGGATATGGACATGCTTTCTGGCCTGACAAGGCTGGAGCAACTGGAGCTTTATGGCGCGACGGTGGTGGATGCATCGCTATCGATGCTGGGAAAGTTGCCAGGACTGAAAATGCTGGCGCTCAACCAGTGCAAAAGTTTAACGGATGGGGCAATGGTCCATGTGGCGGGCGTGAAAGGTCTGGTCAGTTTCGCGGTCGATGGTTCGACTGGAGTTGGGAGTGCGGGGTTGTTGCATTTGATGCAGTTGAAGAAATTGGAGTCCTTGCATCTTTCCAATCTTCCTTATCTGGATCATGGGGTGTTGCCCGTGTTGCTGGAATTACGCGGACTCAAAACGTTGCACCTGCATGGGTGCGAGAACGTGGAGAAACGTTTTGTTGAGTCGTTATCAGGATTGCCGGAGTTGTGTGAGGTCTACCTAAGCATCACGCAGCTGGCATCCGAGGTGGAGATGAGCGGATTCAAGTGTCTGCGGACGATGCGGCTGTATGATTATGATGCAGTGAAAATGATGGACGGGGGGATGTTGCAGAGTTTGGGGACGCTGCCGCAACTGGAGAGTTTGCAATTGGTGCGGCTGGAGTTGTCGGAACCGCAACTGGAGACCATGGCACGCTGGCCCGCGCTGAGAGTGCTGTCACTTGACGAGGTGATGCTGCCGGATTCGGGATTGGCGGGTCTGGCGCAGGGGGCCATCCATCGGTTGGAGATTGGAGAAGGTGATGCCGCAGTTCACCGTGCTGCGCTGGCATCGCTGACGGGGTTGGAGTCGCTCAAAGAGTTGCAGATTTCTTACCGCGCGGGCCTTTCCGGGACGGAGATTGAGGCGTTTCGTCAGGGGCGGCCTGATGTGATGGTGGAACGCAAAAAATAAGGGGCGAACGCGATTGAAGTGGGGGGTCAATGTGTGGAAGAGGCTCACAATCAAGCTTGATCTTTGCTGCATTCTTTTCCATCGTGACGCCTCATGGCGCATCGATTCATCTACACTGACCGGGTTCAGTTCGCGGACACGGACATGGCGGGCATCATGCATTTCGCGAACTTTTTTCGATTTGTAGAGCGGGCAGAGCATGCGTTTTTTCGTTCGGTGGATTTGAGCATCGTGGAGCGCCGGGAGGACCTTCCGGATGAGGAACGGGTGGGATGGCCGCGGGTGCATGCTTCTTGTGACTACCATGCGCCATTGATTTTTGATGACGAGGTGCAGGTGGAGATCATCATTGAAGAAGTGCGTTCCAAGTCGCTGCGCTATTTGTTCAGGGTGCGCAAGCAGGATGGCTCGCTTTGCGCGCAGGGTCACATGGCGGTGGTGTGTGTGCGCAAGGATCGTGAGACAAGGAAGATGCGTGCAGTGGACATTCCCGAACGTATCTACAGCAAGATTGAAGCAGCCCCGCCGGAAGTGTTGAAACGTCCATTGCCATGAGGCGCGGACTGTGGCATCTGGAGGCCGGGCAGAAATTGATTCATTCCAAACTAAACACGTGAACCAGAAAGAGAAAGGAACCAAAAAGCGCATGTCTTGGCCGGTATTTGCACTGATGACAGTGCTGTTTTGGGGGGTGTATGGGGTGCTTTTGCACATTGGACGCAGCAACATGCCGCTTGGGGCGGAGGCTCCGAATGCTTCGTTGAAGGCTTTTCTGCTGGTGGGGGTGGCGTATTTTGTGGTGGCCATTGTGGGACCGGTGATTGTGTTGATGCGCAATGGCACCAACTGGAGTTTTAACGGCAAGGGGATCGCATGGAGTTTCTTTGCCGGCACCGCAGGAGCGATTGGGGCGTTTACCTTGATTCTTGCCCTGGGGGCGGCGGCGGCGGCGAAGGTGGCTTCGCCAGCGGCGGCGGTGATGCCGATTGTGTTTGCGGGGGCTCCGATTGTGAATGCTTTTGTGGGGATGATGATGCATCCGCCGGAAGGGGGACTAAAGGCGATTCCATTGCCTTTCATTCTGGGGATTTTCATGGCGGCAGGCGGGGCTTTTTTGGTGGCGAAGTTTAGTCCCTCGGCCCAAGCTCCGGTTCCCAAGCCTGGGGCGGCGCAGGCGAAACACTGATGATCCCATATTTGAGCGCATGGCGGACGTGATCCTTCAGCAGGCAAAACTGGAGCGACTGTTCTCCCTAGTGCGCGGGATGACGGACAGTTTTTATGGTCGTCGGCTTGCGGGTTACAAATTGAACTGGCACAACTTTACGAGGCTGCCGTTTACCACCAAAGACGATCTGCTGCATGACCGGCTGATGCATGCGCCGTTTGGTTCCAATTTTACCGGACCATCGGCGGAGTATACGCGATTTTGCCAGACGAGCGGCACGAGCAGTGGTCAACCCATGGCAGTTCTCGACACGCCGGAGAGCTGGAACCGCATGCTGGACTGCTGGCGACAGGTGTTTCGTGCGGCAGGGTTGAAGCGCGGGGAGGACCGGGTGTTCTTCGCGTTTTCGTTTGGTCCTTTTTTGGGATTTTGGACGGCCTTTGAAGCAGCGGCAGGTGAGTATCTGGCAATGCCGGGTGGGGGACTTTCAAGCACGGCAAGGTTGGAGACGATGGCGCGGTATCAGGCGACGGTGTTGTGTTGCACGCCGACTTATGCGCTGCGATTGGGCGAAAGCATCGGAGCTCCTAGCGGGGTGGGGTTGGATCAACTGGCGGTGAAGAAAATCATCGTGGCCGGTGAGGCGGGCGGAAGTTTGCCGACGACGCGACAACGGCTTCGGGAGTTGTGGGGCGGGGCGCAGATCTTTGATCACCACGGCATGACGGAGGTGGGCCCGGTGAGTTATGAAGATCCACACCACGAGGGAAGCCTGTGTGTGATCGAAGATGCCTACCTTGCCGAAGTGCTGGATGGCGAGGGACGTGAGGTGGCGGATGGACATGAGGGCGAGCTGGTGCTGACGACGTTGGATCGTGTTGCTTCGCCGTTGATCCGGTATCGCACCGGCGATTGGGTCTGCAAGCAGCGGATTGATGGCCAGTTGTTCCTCGAAGGCGGGATCCTGGCACGCTGCGATGACATGGTGGTCATCCGTGGCGTG
This sequence comes from Phragmitibacter flavus, assembly GCF_005780165.1. Classification (NCBI taxonomy): domain Bacteria; kingdom Pseudomonadati; phylum Verrucomicrobiota; class Verrucomicrobiia; order Verrucomicrobiales; family Verrucomicrobiaceae; genus Phragmitibacter; species Phragmitibacter flavus. Next base: position 195,709 of record NZ_VAUV01000007.1, read on the forward strand.
AACATTTATCCAAGTGCGATTGAAAACGTGGTGAGGCGGATGCCCGAGGTGGCCGAGTTCATGGTGGAACAACGCCGGGTGGACAGCATGGAGGAGATCGAAGTGTTGATCGAAGCGCATGGTGGTCAGGATGCGGCGCAACTGGCACGTCGGCTCGAAGGACGCTTGAAGGACACCTTCGCCCTGCGCATTCCGGTGCGAGTCGCGGAGGCGATGACGTTGCCGCGGTATGAGTTCAAATCGCAGCGGTGGCGGCGGGTGGGGTGATTTCAGTCCTCCGGCATGATTCAGGCATAGAAAATCCGGGGCAATGCACTGGCATCACCCCGGAAAGATAAAGTCTTAGGCGGATATTTTACGGATTGATGTTGCCTTCTCCGCGGTTGGCGGCACTTCCGCTGCCGTTGGCTTCTCCAGTCGATTCACCGCCGGTATTCCCGGTGATGCCGCCGTTCAAGTTGGCATCGCCACCATCACCAAAGGCTGGGCCCGCACCTGAGCCATTGCCGCCGGTAACCTGGGCGCGGATGGCAACGCCGATGGAATCCGTGATGGTGTTGTTGAGGACGCCGCCGTTGAGGGTGGCATTGCCGCCGTTGGAGAACGCGGCAAAGTTCCCTCCGAGCATGTTCACGTCAATTCCGAACGACCCGATGGTGGTGAGGATGTTGCCCACGATGCCGCCGGAGAGCGAGGCGGAACCGCCAGAGGCGATGACGATGGCGTTTGCACCGATGATGTCGACATCAATGCCGATGCCACCGATGACGGTAAGTTCGTTGGTGCCGATGCCCCCGCTGAAGGTGGCGGTGTTGGTGGTGCCCGTGTTGGCGGTCAGGTTAACCATGATGCCGTTGCCATCGATCTGGTTCAAGATGTTGCCATTGATGCCGCCTGCGAAGCTGACCGGACTGATGAGGCTGCCGCCGGTCAACTGAACGTCAATGCCGTCGCCGGTGACATTGGTGAGACGGTTGCTGTTGATGCCTAGGGTGAACGAGGCGAGGCCACCAGCAAGGCCGCCGTCGAGGTCAGCGACGATGCCCGTGCCTCCGATGTTTTCCAGGGTGTTATTGAACACCGACCCGTCAAAAGTGGCGCTGGCGAGGTCTCCGCCGAAGACATCGATTTCGATGCCGTTGCCGACGGTGTTGGAGATTTCGTTGGAGTAGAGGGAGCCTTGGAAGATGGCATCGCCTCCGGCGGTACCGCCTTCGACGGATATGTAAACACCCTGACCAGCTCCATCAATGACGTTGCTGTAGACGGCGCCGATGAACTCGCTATCGACTCCGAGGCTGGCGTCGATGACGAATGAGATCGCAGAGCCAGCGGTGTTGTTGATGAAATTTTCGCCGATGCTTCCGGAGAAGGTGCCAATCCCGTCGATTTCAACGTCGATGCCATTGCCGCCGTTGCCGGAAAGCTGGTTGCTGTTGATGCTGCCGTTGAAGGTGGCACCGCTGGACAGGCCAACGAGGATGCCGGTGTCGAAGTTGTCGTTCACGATGTTGCCGTTGATTCCAAAGTCCACATTGGCGAGCAGATCGGCATCCACTTCAATGCCGTCATCGCCGTTGTCGGAAGCGGTGTTGCCCGAGATGCCGCCGTTCAACTGGCCGGCGGAGATGTTGGCGTAGATGCCGTCGCCACTGTTGTTGGTGGATTCATTGTTGTTAATGCCACCGTTGAACTCGGCGCCAGTGACTTCGAGATTGATGCCGTTGAGACCGGAGGTGAAGACGGTGTTGTCATCCATGCCACCGTTGAAGGTGCTGGCGAGGTTAAGGATGGTGGTGATGCCGTTTGCATCACTGAAGCGCACGATGTTGTCATTGATGCCACCATCGAACGTTGATGCGGTCATCTCGGTGTCGATGCCATCGCCGCCGCTGCGGGTGACGAAGTTTTCGTTGATGCCACCAGCAAACCCAGCGGTTTGAAGGGAGGTCTGAATGCCGTCGTTGCCGCTGAAGGCGACGAAGTTGTTGTTGATGCCTCCGAAAAAGAGGGCGGTTTCCACATCGGTGTCGATGCCGTCATCGCCGCTGACGCCGACGATGTTTTCGTAGATGCCGCCAAAGAAGGCACCGCCTTCAACGGAGGTGTAGATGCCGTCTTCCTCACTGAAGCCAACGAGGTTGTTGTGAATGCCGCCAAAGAATGCGGTAAAGTTGGAGATTTCGGTGTCGATGCCGGTTTCGCCGGAGAAGGCCACGATGTTGTTGTGGATGCCTCCGAAGAAGAGAGCGCCGTCTTCCACCGTCGTTTCAATGCCTTCGTTGTCGCTGCGGGTGATGAAGTTGTCGTGGATGCCACCGACGAAAAGTCCGAGCGGACCCACCGAAGTGACGAGGCCGTCGCCACCGCTGTTGTCGATGCGGTTGTCACTGAGGCCGCCGAAGAAGGCGGCACCGCCGATGCTGAGATCAATGCCATCGTCATCGCTGCCGCGAATTTCGTTGCTGGTGATGCCGCCAAAGAAGAAGGCAAGCGGGCCTAGGTCGATGTTGATGCCGTCTTCGCCGCTGTCGAGAATTTCGTTGCCGGTGATGACGCCGCTGAAGATGGAACCGTAGACGTCGCCTTCGATGCCGTTTTCCTGGTTGCCATCGAGGAAGTTGTTGGCAATGGAACCGGAGTAAAGGGCGAGGGGACCGACTTCGAAGTCGATGCCGTCGTTGCCACTGTTGGTGATGTTGTTGAACTCAACTTCGCCGGAGTAGAGGCTCAGTCCGCGCACAAAGTTGCGGATGCCATCGCCGAGGTTGTCGTCGATATCGTTGAAGGTGATGGCACCGCTGTAAACGCCGCCTGCGCGGACGGTGTTGCGAATGCCGTCCAGATCGTTTGCGGAGATTTCGTTGAACGAAATGTCTGCGGAGATTTCCCCACCCAGGCTGGCGCGATTGCGAATGCCGGAGCCGGTATTGCTGGTGATGTTGTTACCGATTATGTCGACCGCATACTCACCACCGAGGCTGGCGGTGTTGGAGATGCCGTTGCGACCGTTGCCGATGATGTCGTTTTCGGCGATGATGCCTTCGAGGATCGCCCCGCCGAGGACGCGGGTGCGAATGCCGTTGAAGTCGTTGCCGGTGAAGCTGTTGTTGATGATTTCAACCAAGGCTTCGGCTCCGTTGGTTGCGACGATGGAAACGCCATTGCGATCATTGTCTTCGATGTCGTTATCTTCCAGGAAGGCGTAGCCAGGGTTCAATGGATCGTTGAAGATCAACAGCACCCCATTACCGCCGTTGTCGATGATGTCGTTGTTGGTGATGATGGCAGTCGTGTTGGATGGGTTGATGACCACCACACCGGTGCCTGCGGTTCCGGTGACGATGTTGTCGTTAATGAAGACATCGGCGACATCGAGGGTGAAGATGCCAGTGCCTTGGGCGGCGAGGGTGGAGGCGATCTTGACGCTCGTGTTGACGGCGGGATCATAGCCGGTGGTGATTTCGTAACCCTGGATGGCGAAGGAGTTTTCGCTGCTGCCTGCGATGAATTTGGCGGCATCAGCGGCGAATCCACCTTCAACAACCGGGCGGTCACCGGTGCCGAAGATGGCTCCGTTGAGGCTGCTGACAATCGGGGTGATTGAGCTGATGAAGCGCGTGGGGCCGCTGACGTTGACGCTTTCAAGATAGTTGGTGCCGCCAAAATTGAGGGCACCCTGGGTGTAGACGTTCCACACACGCTGGGTTTCCAAATTTCTGGTGCTGGCGAGATCGGCCCCTTCCTGAATGGTGTCGAAGGGGAGTTCTGCGGTGCCGTCTTCAAGCATCGTGCCACCGGTTTCGATGCCGTTGCCGATGGTGCCGCCGCTGTTGACGAAGATGAGGTCGCTGGCAAGGATGAGTTGTTGTTTCGATTGGGAAACCACGCGAGTGACGCGACGCACCCTGGTGGAAATGTCTTCTTTCTCGAGCTGGACGGCGGAGGCGACATTGATGTTGGCGTTTTGACGAGCCACAGGCTCGGCCATGCGTTCAGCAAGGTGGCGGCGGCGGGTTTTGAAGGCATCGCCGATGCGATCCCACATGCCCTTGCCGTCGCCGAGGTCGCCGCCTTCAAAGGGAATCTGCAATTGAACGCCGACGGTCCAGTCGGAACCCGTGAGCTTCTCGTCTTCATACCAAGTGCCGGAAATGATGAGGGCAGGAACGGGGCGCATTTCGATGCCGGCTTTCCAACCTTCGATGTCGCCATTGCCACCCTGGGAGGCGCTGAAGGGATTCTTGAAGCTGTAGTAACCACCAATGAGCTTGATGTCCATGTAGCGATCGACCCATGGCACGAGCACCGCCATTTGGGCATCCCAGCCTTCCATGCCTTCCTCGTAGCGGTGGAAGAGACGGTCGATGGTGGTGGTGCGGGTGGTGGTGGTGGCGTAATTGGTCAGCAATGCATCTTGCGCAATGGTGTTGCCAGTGGCGTAGGGATCGCTCGCCGCGGTGGTGCGGCTGAAGTTGCGGGTGCTGGACGATTGATTGACATCGCGGGTGCGGAATTCTTCGGCGAGTTGTTGATCGGAGAGCGGGATGTAGTAGTTGCCGCGAACCTCAATATAACGGGTGCCAGCCTCAATGCCGACGCCGAGTTGCCAGAATTCATTTCCAGCCCGGGTGTGAAGCATGTCGATGAATGCATTGGCTCCAATGAAGAATCCTTCCTCCATGAATCCTGCCTGATGTCCGTCATGCTCGGTGAGCAGGTCGACGGATTGGTTGCCGAAAAGGTAACGATAGCCGAGGCCGAGGGATGCACCGGTGACTCCGCCCTCACCCTGGGAAAGGTAGGGCTCGGCAAACAGCATGCCACCGCTCAACGTGGTATCGGCACCCAAAGTGCTCCACAATGGCGCGACGATGGAGAAGCTGCCTTCAAATTGTTCGTCGTTGCCTTTGACTCCAGCCGTGATGGTGCCGAGATAAAGGGGATCCCCCTCCGGGATGATGGCTTCTTTCTCCGATTTCGCGGATTTGGAAGAACGCAGCAGTGTTCCTGCGTTGCCAAGGCTGAGAGGGAGCAGCAGGGCCAGTAAGGGCAGCTTGAGCAGTTGGTTGAGTTTCATGTGGAGGAGGGTGACTAATTTGGAGATTGATGCCTCAGGAGGTGAAGGGGAGAGCCTTGGGGAATTTGCTTAGTATTAGTAAATCTGCACGCAAAATGTGCGGCAATTTATGCAACTTATGCACAACAAAAAAATTGGTGTTCTTTTGAGCGCGAGGAGATGGGCGGCACATTGAAACGAGAAAGTCGTCAGTTCCTGTAACTGGCGTTCGTAATGATTGACTTGGCAGAGCAACCTTCGTTTATCTTATTCCATGCCGATTCTTGAATTGAGAAATGTGAGCAAATCCTACGGCGAGCCGGGTTCGGCGAATGCGGTCGAGATTTTGCGTGATGCGAACTTGGTGATTGAAGCGGGTGAATCGGTGGCAATTACTGGTCCTTCGGGTTGTGGAAAAAGCACCGTTTTGAATCTGCTGGGAACTTTGGATGAGCCCGATCGCGGCGAAATAGTTTTTGATGGAGAGGTGATCAAGGGGGGCTCCATTGTTCAGTTGAGCAAATTGCGCAGTGAGAAAATCGGGTTTATTTTTCAACTGCACCACCTACTTCCTCAATGCACGGTGATGGAGAATGTGCTTTTGCCGGCTCAGGCATTGGCAGAGAAACCGGACTTTGCGGTGGTGGAAAAGCGGGCGAAGGAGCTGCTTTCTTTGGTGGGTTTGGACCAACGGTTGAAGTGGTTTCCAGGTCAATTGTCGGGCGGCGAGCGTCAGCGGGTGGCGGTGGTCAGGGCTCTGATCAATCAACCAAAAGTGATTCTCGCGGATGAGCCGACCGGAGCGCTGGACGAGACGAACGCGAATACTTTGACTGATTTGATGATCAATATGTCGGAGAAATTCGGCATTTCTTTAGTGCTAGTCTCACACAATCCGGATCAGGCGCAGAGGATGAAACGCGTGCTCAGACTGCACGAAGGCAAATTTGAATCCGTGAAGTAGGTTTTTGTGGAAATTATGAATGCACGTGGATTGGCTTGGCGGAGTTTTCGCTTTTATGCGAAAAGTCATCTTGGATTGTTGGTGGGTGCGTTTCTAGCGAGCGCGATTTTGAGTGGTTCGATGGTGGTGGGCGACTCGGTGAGGGCGAGTTTGAAGCGGGCGGCGATGCAGAGGTTGGGCGGGGTCGAGACCTCGCTGGTGGGCGGCGATCGATGGTTCACTGAGGAGCTGGCGCGAGGAATGAACGCGGCACCGGTGGTGCTGATACGAGGCAACGTGAGCACGGGTGGTGGTGAGTCGAGGGCGAACGCAGTGCAGGTTTTAGGAGTCGACGAAACGTTTTGGAAGCTCGGTCCGGAATCGGAGATTGGGGAACTGAAGTTGGGTGCCAATGAAGTGGCCTTGAATGAGTCGCTGGCTGCGAAGTTAAAGTTAAAAGTGGGTGATACGGTGGTGGTGAGGTTTGAGGCACCGAGTGCGATTTCACGCGATGCGCCGCTTTCGGGAAGCACGAATGAGGAGATCGTGTTGCGGCGTCAGGTCGGCAAGGTGGTGACCGGTGAGCAGTTTGGGAATTTTCAACTGGCAGCTTCGCAGGTGGCACCGGACAACTTGTTTGTTCCGATGAAAGAACTGCAGGAAGCGGTGGAGCGGGTGGGCTTGGTGAACCTGATGCTGGATGGGACCGGCGGTTCGAAGACGGTGGATGCACAGGTGAAATTGGAAGATTACGCGTTCCAGTTGAAGCGGGTGGAGGGACGCGAGAAGTCTTGGAAGATCAGCACGGACCGGGTGTTTCTGGATGAGGTGGTGGCGGACAAGTTGTTGAAGGCGATGCCGGGTAGCGAAGGTGTGCTGACGTATCTTGTGAATGGATTGAACTCGCCGAAGTCGGAGAATCGCACGCCATATTCCATGGTGACCGCATCGACCAAGGTGATCCCAGCGGGTGAGCGTGAAGGCGCGGGGGATCGAGCGACGATCACTCAATGGCTGGCAGAGGATCTAAATCTGGCAGTGGGAGATGATTTCACGATTCGTTATTTCACCGTGGGGATGGGCCGGGAACTGAAGGAAGAGAATGCGACATTCAAGGTGGCGTCGATTTTGCCGATGGACGATGCGTTGGTGAACCGCAGCTGGACGCCTAATTTTCCGGGGGTGTCGGACGTGGACAATTGTCGCGACTGGACGCCGGGGATTCCGGTGAAGCTGGATGCAATCCGCGACAAGGATGAGAAGTATTGGGATGACTACCACGGGACACCCAAGGCGTTCATTGATCTGGCTAAGGGGCAGGAGTTATGGGGGAATCGATTTGGCAACTTGACCTCGATTCGCTTTCCTGACACGGGCCAGGACGAGGCGGCTTTGCGTTCGGAGTTGGTGAAGCACCTCAACTTGGCGGACATCGGATTGGTGCCGACGGATGTGCGGGGAGCAGCGTTGGCGGCCGCGGAGGGGAGCGTGGATTTTGGGGGATTGTTCATCGGGCTCAGTTTGTTTTTGATTGCGGCGGCCCTGGTGTTTTCAAGTTTGTTGTTTCTGTTTTCGCTCGAGCGTCGCGTTTCGCAGATGGGTTTGTTATTGGCGATCGGATGGACACCGAAGATGGTGCGTCGGGCGGTGTTGAGTGAAGGAGCATTGGTGGCGCTGGTGGGGGCGGGGTTGGGACTGTTGGGCGGGGTGGCGTATACCAAACTGGCGCTGGCGGGACTGAACGGGGTGTGGTCGGAAGCAACGGTGGGGTTGAAGCTGATTTATGGGACGAGTGCGACGACACTGGTGATCGCGTTTTTGGCGAGTGTGCTGGCCAGCATCGGGACGTTGTGGTGGTCGAGTCGGAGGATGTTCAAGGCGACGGCGCGGGGTTTGCTGACCGATACCTGGCAGGGCGAAAATGTGGCGGGCGCGAAAAAACGCGGCACCGGTATGAAGCTGTTGAAGTGGCTGCCGTTGGGATGCGTGTTGCTGGCGGTGGGATTGTCTTGGATGGGTTCGCAGGCGACCAGTCCTCAGGAAATGGCGGGCATGTTTTTCGGCGCGGGTTTTCTGTTGCTGGCGGGTGGCTTGATGGCGATTCGCAAGCGGTTGAATCCGGTGGCGAAAGAGCAGGCGTCGAACATGCGACAAATCGGCGTGCGCAACATCTGCCGGAGACCGGGTCGGAGTCTGGCAGTGATGGGGATGATGGCCGGAGGGATCTTTTTGGTGATCGCGGTGAATGCATTCCGACTTGGAGCAGGCGGAGATGATTCGAAGCGCGATTCAGGGACCGGCGGATTTGCATTGTTGGGGGAGTCGACCTTGCCGGTGTATGAGGACTTGAATGCAGAGGTGGCGTGGGATGAGTTTGCGTTGGATGACAAGTTGATGTCCGCAGCGGGAGTGAAGGTGGTGCCGTTTCGGGTCAGGCAGGGAGATGATGCGAGTTGTTTGAATTTGAACCGTGCGCAGACCCCGGTTTTGACGGCGGTGAATCCGCAATTGATGGTGGACCGTGGGGCATTTGTTTTTGCCAAAGGCGGGTGGGAGGAGTTGTTGACGAAGTCGCCGGAACAATGTCTTGGACATTCGCGCACGGCGGCGATGGTGGAGGCTCCGATCCCGGCCGTGGCGGATCAGGCCACGGCGATGTGGGGCTTGGGCAAGGGGGTGGGCGACACGCTTGATTACACGGATGCGAGCGGAAAAGTGTTCAAGGTTCAGTTGGTGGGCTTGCTGGCGGGCAGTGTGTTGCAGGGCAAGATCGTGGTGAATGAAGCTGACTATCTGAAGAAGTATCCCGATGCGGCAGGGTATCAGTTTTTTTTGATGGATGTGGCTGATTCGGCAGCCACGGAGAAGGTGCAGACACATCTGACAAGGCAGTTGGAATCACGTGGGCTTGCTTTGGAAGGAGCGGGGCAGCGCCTAGCGGCGTTCAATGCGGTTCAGAACACATACATTGGGATTTTCACGGTGCTGGGGGGACTGGGGGTATTGTTGGGAACGGCGGGATTGGGCGTGCTGGCGATGCGCAATGTGTTGGAACGACGCAGCGAGTTTGGTTTGATGCAGGCGTTGGGATTCCGCCCCGGCGTATTGCGGTCCATGGTATTTGGCGAACACGTCGCATTGTTGGTGATCGGACTGGTGCTGGGCCTGGTCAGCGCGGCGGTGGCGGTCTGGCCTAATGTGTCGCAAAGTGGCAACGCGCTGCCGGTGGGATTTTTGCTGGTGTTGAATCTGGGGATTCTGGCGTTTGGATTGATCGTTTGCTGGCTGGCCGCGACGCTGGCTTTGCGCGGGAAGTTGCTGGATGCGTTAAGGCGGGAGTGATTTGTATTCTGTTGACCGAGATGATCCGCGACTACTTGGACTGGCCCAAGGTGGTTAATGGACGGTCGGTGAGCAATAGGACGAAGCCATTTTTTTCCGCGAGTTCAAAGGCGGAGGCATGAATGGCCTCGGATTGGGGATAGTCGACCACAAGGATGGGTTTGTTGTGCGGTTTGAGCTTTTCCAGAAAGCTGATGATGTAGCGCGATTCCTTTTCAGTGCGGAGTGTGGCGTCCTCCACAAACAGATCTTCAATGGCAATGCCGCTGATGAGTTCGCGGTAGTTTTTGTCTTCAAGCAACGAGGCCGCGTTTTGGGGAATGACCAAAAAATCCTTTTTCCGGGTTCGTGACCGATCGGCAATCGCGCTGATCCAGGCAATCATGTCCTGACGGTAGGTGTTGCCGGTTTCAGGATTGGGACGGTGATCGAGCCAGGCTTTTTTTGGAGCATCGTATTCGTAGAACTCATAGGCATCGACAATGTCGAGATAGATGCCGTCAAATCCTTGTGCGACGATCCTGTCGATGATCGGAAGGATGATTTTTTGCCATTCGGGTTGCCAGTAGCGCACGCGATAGTTGCCTTTCCAGTCGGGATTTTCGATGTTGAGGAAGGATGGTGCGGTTGGATCGGGGCGACCATCTTTGTCGGCGTCCCAGTGTTTTTGCCAGTAAGGGCGGTAGTCTTCCGCCTCGCCGATGGACAAGTAGGCTACGACACGTCGATCGGGTTTGCCGCTTCGGATCGTGGCGATCTCCTCCGTGGTCCAGTCGCCGTTGGCAGTGGAGCTGTAGGCCTGATCCATGACGATCAGATCGCGGTCGCTGGTGGCGAGCTGTTGGGTTGCTTCAGCACGATTTTTGTTCAGTTGATCGGCTTGCAGCACATAGGCGAAGGATCGAGGCGCAAACGTCGGTTGGTCAGCTTGCGAACTCTGGGCGAGGACGAGCAGGAGGGCGAGGGCGGTCGTGGAAATGGTGCGATGAGCCATGGTCATACGTCAAGGAAAGGATGGGCAAGGGGGCACTCGCAACCTGCGCACACTCAATCGGTCTCAATCTTTGTGGATGGTTGTATTCGTAGATGGCTTGGGGCGCCTCGGATCCGGGCTCTCGGCAGGATGCCGAGAACGACACGCAGGATGCGTGTGCTACCCAAATACGGGTTACGCTTCGAGCTTCCACGGACCGCGATATTCGCGACCGAGTTTGGCGGTGGCTTCGGGATCATTGAGGATTTGTTCTTTCTCGGGGTCCCATTTGATGGGGCGGTTGAGTTGAAGGGCGATCAATGACAGGTGGCCGGGAACGGCGCTGCGGTGGCCGGTTTCGGCGGGACAGACGGTGGGTTTGCGGGACTTCACGCTGTCGAGGAAGTTGCGGTGATGGCCGGGAGTTTCGTAAAGACGGGTCTTGATGACGTCGTCGCCAAGTTTGGGGGCTTCGAAGCCGTCGACGATGGTTTCCTTGCCGTCCTTGTCTTTGACGCGGCGTTTGACGGCTTTGCGGATGTCGTCGCGGGAGGCATCAAAACCTCCGCGGTCAACCCAGACCCAACCGTCGGCTCCGATCCATTTGGTGCCCATTTTGATGTCGGGAGAACCTCCGGCGATGGTCATGACCGTGCCGTCGGCGTATTTGCATTCGCTGCGGTATTTGGTGGCGGTGTTCCAGACGGCGTCGGCAGGGGGGAACTGGGCTTCGATGGGAGTGACTTCGATGGGGCCGGTTTGGTCAGCTCCCATGCCCCAGTGGGCGATGTCGCAATGATGTCCGATCCAGTCGATGAGCTGTCCGGCGCCGATGTTGTAGTCCCATCGCCAGTTTTTATGGACGCGGGCTTCGATGTAGTCCTGCATTTTGGCGGGTCCGATCCACATGTCGTAATCGAGTTCGGCAGGCGGTGGGGTGACGGCGGTTTTGTCGCCCGTTTTGGCGAAGTCGTTGTGACCGGAGGGGAGTCCGACATGGACTTCCTTGAGTTTGCCGATAAGGCCGTTGGCGACGATTTCGGCAGCGATGCGGAAGCGGTTGTCGGATCGTTGTTGGGAGCCGGTTTGGAAGATGCGGCCGAAGCGCTGGACGGCACTGACGATGGCCTGTTGTTCGGCGATGGTGCGGGCGAGCGGTTTTTCGCCGTAGATGTCCTTGCCGTTCTTGGCGGCTTCGATGGCGGTGAGGGCATGCCAGTTGTCGGGCAGCGCAAGCATCACGGTGTCGATGTCCTTGCGCGCCATCAGTTCGCGGTAGTCGGCGTAGGCTTTGCAGTCGGTATTTTTGTAGCTTTCGTTGATGGTGTTGACGGCGGCGTTGAGATTGCGTTTGTCGACATCGCATGCGGCGACGATCTGGCAGTCGGGTTGACCGAGGAAATTGCGGGCGTTGCCGGGTCCCATCATGCCCCAGCCGACGATGCCCATGGTGATGCGGTTGCTGGGGGCGTTTTGCCCGAAAACGCTGGAGGGAACGATGGCCGGAAAGCCGAGTGCGGCTACGCCAGATTGGAGAAAATGACGTCGTGTGGGACGGGAAATGCGCTTCATGGTGCGGATGCTAGGGAAATCGGGGTGGATTTGGAAGTGTTTTCCTTCGCTTGCCCCAATTTTTGCCTTGCTTGTGTGGTGGAATTCAGAGAGGGGTTTTGTATTATGAAGCAAGCGAAGGCGTTGATGATGTTGTTGGTGGTCACCTTGGGGGGAATGGGGGCCTGGGTTTGGAATACGAAGAACGATTTGAAAGAGGTGGAGGCTCAGGTGGAGCAGGCAGAAAAGGCGAGCCTGGATGCGGTGGCGGCGAAGGAGTTGCAGATGAAGCAGTCAATTTCCGCGATGGAGCAACAGCATCAAAAGGATGTGACGGCGATCATGGAAAAGCATCAGCAGGAGTTGGATGTTTTGCGTGATGGCGAACGCAAACGCATGGCGGAGTCGTTCAAGGAATTTGGGGATATCCTGGATGGGAACAAGAAGACGGTTGAGTATATCGATTTGCTGGAGAAAAAAGTGAAATCGGGGCAGTCGGTGTCCGCTGCGGAAGCTCAGAAGCTGGCGACGATTGCGACGGGTTTGTCTTATTTGCAGAAGCAGTATGAAAAGCCGTTCCAGGAGTTTGGTGAGCTGGAGGCTTATCTGTCGAAGCGGGCGGATGCGAATGTGGAGACACCGAACATGCGCAATGCGTTTTGGAAACGGATGTTCAGCCGCAATTTCCGTGAGCAGGAGCGGGAGTTTTACCGGACGGAAGGCGAGCGTCGTGGATTCCAAGAGGCGAGCCGTCGTTTTGATGACGCCTATGGCAGTGCGCAGAAGCAGATGAAGTCAGTAAGCTTGGATTTGCAAAAATCCCTGGGGTCGATTCAGCAATTGATCGATGAAAAGAAAGCGCCGGAAAACTTGGATTCGTTTTTTGATGAGGCTCGCAAGGCCTTGACAACGCATCAAAAGCTGTTGGACTTTGTGCCGGATGCACCGCCGCAGACGGATGGGGTGAAGCCTTGATGGCGGCGCTTGTCCATTATGATCTCACTTCACTTCACTTCACTCTTTTGCGGGTGAAGAGGAGGGTGCTAAAACCGAGAAGGATTAGCGCGCCGAGTCCAGGTTCTGGAACGGCGGCGGCCAGGGTGATGTAGTCAAAATAGGCATCGCGGGAGGGGTCGTTCCATGTGCTGTTGACTCGAATCTGAAGAACGTCGCCAATGTCACTTGCCTTGGCGGTGTAGAGCAGGCTGAAATCGGTGAATGCATTGGTGTTATCGTTGACGGCTCCAATTCTGGTCCGGCCGAGATCGCCGCTGGTGACGAGCGCGACGTTGTCGGTAACGTTGAAGAGTGAGATGGTGTAGTTCGAATTTTGACTGGCATTGGCGTTGAAGGCGGAGCCGCTGAGTAGGAAGGCTTCGCCGAAATCCATGGTGCCGGTGAGGTCGAGGGTCCAGAGAAAGCTGCCAGCGGTGGTGGCGTTGAGGTAAAGGGAACCGTCGCCTTTGACACCGTCGCCACCGAAGGTCAGGCCGCTGTCGGCAGAAAAGTTGTCGAAACCGGTGGTGGACCGGACAGCTGGAGCCGTGGTGTTGGTCCAGCCTTGAATGCTGTTTACTCCAGTGCTGGCGCTGGCGCTGAAGTTGCTGCTGTATAGGGTGATGGCCGCGTGTGCGGGGGTGAGGAGGAGACTAAACAGTAGATAAGGGAGGAATTTCATGACCGACTGGCCGTAGTAACCAGATCCATGCCATGGAAGAAGGGGGAGGGTGGTTTGCTGCTTTAACGGATCGTTTTGTCGGGAAAGCGATCTTTGGGCCGCTTTAAGGACTGGATTGCAGCCAGCGGGCGACGTCCTTGGCGAAGTAGGTGAGGATCATGTCGGCTCCGGCGCGGCGGATGCTGGTGAGTTGCTCCATGGCGAGTTTTTTCTCGTCGATCCATCCGCTGGCGGCGGCGGCTTTGACCATGAGGTATTCGCCGCTGACATGATAAGCGGCGAGTGGGAGCGGGGTGATCTGGCGAATTCGATAGAGGATGTCGAGATAGGGCAGGGCGGGTTTGACCATGAGGATGTCAGCGCCTTCAGCTTCGTCGAGTCGGGCTTCGCGTTCGGCTTCGCGGCCGTTGGCGGGGTCCATTTGGTAGGTTTTTTTGTCGCCGAATTTGGGGGCGGAATCGAGGGCTCCGCGGAACGGGCCATAGCAGGCGCTGGCGTATTTGGCGGTGTAGGACATGATGGAAATGTCCGTGAAGTTTTCGCTGTCGAGCGCGGCACGAAGGGCGGCAACGCGTCCGTCCATCATGTCGCTGGGGGAGATGATGTCGGCTCCGGCACGGGCGTGGCAGAGGGCCTGCTGACAGAGGGCGATGACGGTGGGGTCGTTGAGAATGATGCCGTTGTCGTCAACCAGGCCGTCGTGACCGTCGGCGTTGTAAGGGTCGAGCGCAACGTCGGTGATGACGGTGAGTCTCGGATGGGCGGCTTTGAGGGCTGCTATGGCGCGGGGAATGAGGCCATCGGGATTCCAGGCTTCTTCGCACGCGCGGGTTTTGAGCGATTCGGCAATGGCAGGAAAAAGGACGATGGCGGGGATGCCAAGAGCATGGGCTTCGCCGGCTTCCTTGACGAGTCCGGCAAGACTCCAGCGCGTGCAGCCAGGCATGGAAGCGATCGGTTGGTCGTCGTCGCCTTCATGGAGGAAGAGGGGAAGGATGAGGTGCGAGGCGGTGAGCTCGGTTTCGCGAACGAGACCACGAATGGATTCGGTGCGGCGATTGCGGCGAGGGCGGATCATGGAAAGTCGGAGGTGGGAAGTCGGAAGTCGGAAGTTCAGAGGTCACGCTTTCGTGATCGTGTAGCCTTCTTTGCTGTCTTTGATGAGCCAGCCTTTGGATTCGAGTTCTTTGCGGAGCGTGTCGGAGGTGGCCCAATCTTTGGATTGTTTGGCGTTCCAGCGTTGCTCGGCGAGGGATTGGATTTCGGCGGGGATGTCGGATTCGGTGATGGTGGCCAGGGCGGGAAGTTCGATGCCGATGGCGTCGAGGATGAAGTGGAAGCCGAGGAAGGGGTCGTGTTGTTCTTCGGGGGTAAGTGAGGCGATTTTGGTTTTGTTGAGGGTGCCGAAGATCTGACCGATGGCGCCGGGAACATTGAGATCGGCAAGAAGGGCACTCCAGGCGGAGGCAAAGGGGCCGGGGTTTTGATGGGCGATCAGCTGGAAATGGGTAGGTTTCGCGAGGCTGGTGACTTCACGCAGGCTCTGTTCAAAGCGCGCGAGTTTCTGCAATGCCTCATGGGAGGAATCGAGGCTGTGGAGCGTGAAGTTGAGAGGCTGGCGGTAGTGACCGCTGAGCAGAGTGTAGCGCACCACGGCGGGGCTGAAGCCGCGGTGGCCGAGATCGGCGAGGGTGTAGAGATTGCCTAGGCTCTTGCTCATTTTGCCGCCGTCGACCATGAGGTGTGCGGCGTGCATCCAGTGGCGCGCGAATTGGCCGTTGGTCGAGCAGCAGCTTTGGGCGATTTCGTTTTCGTGATGGGGGAAGATGAGGTCAACGCCGCCACCGTGGAGATCGAAGGTTTCGCCAAGATATTCAAGCGCCATGGCGGAGCATTCGAGGTGCCAGCCGGGTCGGCCAGGACCCCAGGGGCTTTCCCACTTGTTGTCGCCGTCTTCGGCTTTCCAAGCTTTCCAGAGGGCGAAGTCGGCAACGGAGTCTTTGCTGTATTCGTCACTGTCGTTGGCGCTCGGGGCGGTGCCGGGTCGGAGTTCGCGTTCGTCGAGATGGGAGAGTTTGCCGTAATTGGGGAAGGAACTAACGCGGAAGTAGATGGAGCCGTCGGGAGATTGATAGGCATGATCACGATCCATGAGGGTCTGAATCATGGCGATCTGATGGGGGATGTGCTGGGTGGCACGGGGCTCGACGTGGGGGGCGAGCAGGTTGAGGGCGTTGCAGTCGGCATGGAACTGGGTGGTCCAGTAATCGGTGAAATCGGTGAGCGTTTTGCCGGCGGCCTGGGAGTCGCGAATGGTTTTGTCGTCGACGTCGGTGATGTTGCGCACATGCGTGGTGGGTGTGCCGCTCAGCTCAAGGACCCGGCGCATGACGTCCTGATTGATGAAGGTGCGGAAGTTCCCGATGTGGGCGGGGCCGTAGACCGTGGGACCGCAGCAGTAGAATCGCAGCGTGCTGCCATCAGCGGGGGTGACGGGAAGATTTTTGCCGGTGAGGGTGTCGTGAAGATGAAGCACGGTCATGGAGGTGGGCAACATGAGGGCTCCCGCACATTTTGCAACGAGACAGAGATGGTGCTCGTGCGGAGTGCTCGATGAACAGGTCCGCGATGCGGCTTTTTGAGTGGCAGGTCGTCCTGGAAAAGCGGTGCTGAGCCCCGCACACCAAAACTAACTTCCGAGGTGGAGGTATTCGCGGAGGGTATGGTTCATTGCGCGCCTGACGGGCGGGAAGGCGGCGGAGAGTTTGGTCAGGACGTTGTTGAGGGCGAACTCCTCGGCGAGGATGTGACGACCGGCGGCTTCGAGATGATTGACGACGACCTGCTCGTAAAAATTGACGTCAGGAGCTCCCCGGCGTTCGGCGCGGTGGCTGATGAACGTGGGGAAGAGACAGGTCAATACGAGGAACTGATTGGCGCAATGCACGTGAATGAAAAACCGCTCGGAGCCGCTGGCTTTGTCGAGAGCCTGGAGGTAATCGAGACTGTAAAACATGCCGGCACTTTCGCTCGGAGGGGTTTCGTGAACCTTGGCGGGCAGGCCGAAGTCGGCACATACCACGGCGATGTAGTCGGCCACTTCGATGTCTTCAACGCCGATGCGTTTGAGGGTGTGTCGGGCGGCGACGAAGAAGAAAAGAGCAGGGGAAAGGACAGCGGCGTGGCGGTTCACACAAACGGCTTCAAAAAGCTTGGGATGATCGAGCACGTGGCGGACTTCTTCCGGATCATCGCAGAGGGCGGCGAGGCCTTCGCGACTTCGTTCCGTGAGCGCGAGCGCGTCGAGGATGAACTGCCAGTCGGCGGCTGTGAACCGATACCATGAACCTGTCTTTGGAAACCGCATCGTCATAGGTGGGAAGCGTTGGTTGGATGTTCAGTTGAAGGAATAAGCATTGGCTGTGCCATCTCCCATCGTTGTCGTGATGGGGGGAGGATCGACATGACTGATGGAGTCTGACAGCGGTTGAACGGATTTGTTGCAGGCGAGATGAATCGGCGAGGTGGATGGATTCAGTCGAGAGGGTGATGAACGTTTGCAGTTTCGCCATCCGGCGGCACAATGCCTGCGTAGTTTTTAACAACATGAGCATTACCAAGAAGTCCGATGACGCCCTGCCGCATGTGGTGGTCGTCGGTGCAGGATTTGCAGGGCTGACGGTCGTCAAGGCGCTCGCGGGCAAAGCGGTGAAGGTGACGGTGATTGACCGTGAAAATCATCACTTGTTTCAGCCGTTGCTGTATCAGGTCGCTTCGGCTGGCTTGTCACCGGCGAACATTGCGCAGCCCATTCGTTCCATTCTTAGCAAGCAGAAGAATGCCGAAGTGTTGATGGCGACCGTGACTGGTATTGATGTGGCAAACAGGCAGGTGCTGGCAGGCGAACGCAGCATTGGCTATGATCATTTGGTGGTGGCGACCGGGGCGCGGCATTCTTATTTTGGTCATCCTGAGTGGGAGGAGTTCGCACCGGGGTTGAAGACGCTGGACGATGCGCTGGACATCCGGCGTCGATTGCTGGAGGCTTTTGAAAAGGCGGAAGTGACGACGGATGCTCTCGAACGCGAACGTTTGATGACCTTTGTGGTAGTGGGCGCGGGACCAACCGGCGTGGAGATGGCGGGGGCCATTTCAGAGATTGCAAGGGAAACCATGGCGAGCGATTTTCGCACGCTAGATCCCAATCAGACCAAGGTGATTTTGCTGGATGCAGCGGATCGAGTGCTGCCGTTTTTTGATCCGAAACTGTCGGAGAAAGCCAAAGATCAATTGGAGAGTTTGAACATCCAGGTGCGACTCGGGGTGGCGGTGCAGGGATTGAATGCCGATGGCGTCACGACCGCGAGCGATTTCATTCATACACGAACCGTGATTTGGGCAGCAGGCAACTCGGCATCGCCATTGGTGAAGCAGTTGCCGGGAGAATTTGATCGGGCGGGGCGCATTCACGTGACGCCGGAATTGCATTTGAAGGATCATCCGGAGATTTATGTGATCGGCGACACCGCGCATTGTGTCGGTCCTGGCGGTGCACCTTATCCCGGAGTTTCGCCCGTGGCGATGCAGCAGGGCAAGAAAGTGGCGGAGAACATTCTTGCACGGATCAATGGAGATCCGGCGAGTGAGTTCAGCTATTGGGATCGCGGCAGCATGGCAACCATCGGGCGACATCGCGCCGTCGCGGATGTTCACGTGATGAAATTTGGCGGATTGCTGGCTTGGCTGGCCTGGGTGTTCGTTCACCTGGTGTTTCTGATGAGCTTTAAGAACCGCATTTCCGTTTTTCTGATCTGGGTCTGGGCTTATTTCACGAGGCAACAGGGAGCGCGATTGATTACCGGGAAACGGGGCGGGTGAGGCAGGCCTGAAGCGGTTCGCCCCCTCGGATTCTTAGTGACGCGTAGTTAGCACTCGAAGGAGGGGGACATTCTTGTCCTCGTTATTTTCAACCCCACGTTGAGAGTCCTGCCTGCTCTTCAGTAAACCAATCAATTCGTGGGAAGGTGAAATTCTCTTATGCGAGAGATAGACATCGGCAAGCAGCATCCGGAAGGGCGCATGTAGTGTTTGGGAAGACACGTGCAGCGTCTGTGATATTGCCTCTCGCATCAGATCATCTTCATTTTCAGAGGGGAGCCAACTCACATCTCGAAATGAATCCGTGTGGTTTGCCAATTCATTTGCGATGATAATACGAGGGCAATATCAGCGGATACCTTTTTTGACGAGTGAAATAACATGTGAATGCTCGCGTAAAGCTCCATTTGAAAGAATAGCACCAAAATCCGTGTTATTTTGCAGACTAAATCCATTTACACCGTGAAATACCTTCAACATTGAAGGATATAAGGGGATATTATTTTGCAGAATGTCGTATCACCTTGTATTCGGCTCAACAACTGTCTATTATTTCATCGAGCTACAGTGGTCAAGCCGTCGAAACCGCACATGAATATGACGGCATCACCCAAGTAAACCGATGAGGCCGATATTTCACTGCCTAGTTTTGATCACCCTAACACTGTCCTCCTCCGGCATTGCTCAGCTGGATCCGGGTCAAGTCCCCCAGTATTTTGATGAACTGCCCGCGGCGCTACGGGAGGCCGCCCAAACGAAAAAGAAGATCATCCTCTATACCGGGACCGCTCATCACCTTCGAACAAGCAGTCCTCGAGAGTATTTCTTTCGTCACTTTGCGGAACCAAACGTCGCAGTAAGGCATGCGATTAAGGATTGGCTTGTTTGCGAACAGTTCGTTCTGGAGCCGATGTCTAAATCGGGCCGAAATAACCCGGATTATCAGAAGCAAATGGCCGCCCGTTTCGACCCGCTACACGCCAAATACGACATCCGATTTTTAACGCCAACCATCACGCTTTTGGCTGAAGACGGCAGGAAGATTGCTGGCCCGTTCCAACCCTCCGATTTGCCCTCACTCGCCCGCCATCTTGAACCTCCGCAAGTAGCGAATGCGACGGTTGTTGCAAAGTCTAAACCGTTTGCAATTTTCGCAGGCCAAGATATCGACGCAGCGGAACGGGCCGACAGACGTCTGGTGGCTCTCACACCATTTCTTACTGTCACTAATTACTACTACTTGGGCGAAGAACTCCAGTTTGAGCTCAAGGAATTAGCTCTGGATAAATTTGAGGACCAAGGACGATTTCACGTCGTGATCATTTACGCCTCGGGGCGGTTCAAACCTCAATTGCCTCCCGGTCATAGTCCGGTCCTTTTACTCGATGGGAAGTTCTTTCGGGCAGGATCTGGTCGCATTGACCCAGCAGACATGACCACGCGTGGAGTCGGGGTAGTTCCAGTGACTCCAGGCGACGATTGGATATCCATCAGTATTGACAACAAAGATCAGCTCGAATCGTTGACCAAAGAACTTCTGCAATTGAAAGCGCTGCCGCGATAAAATCCTCTTCGAAAGCTATGGAGCCGGGCAATTCAGAAATTCACCGACGGATTGGAAATGCACTTGGAATTAGGGGTTGGACCAATGCAGCGCTCTAAACAAACATTCATTCCCAAAATGACGTCGTTTTCGCCCAAGTCGACGAAGTATCTTCAGGTAGGCCATTTTTGGATGATTCCGATTGATGATCGTCGGTGTGCATGTGGCGTGGTTCTGGCACTTGTCAAGAATGGGGACGGCAAATTGGACTCGCGATCATTCCTCGCCGGCCTTGTTGACTGGACAGGGCGGACAGTGCCTGATGAAGATAGTATCCAGGGCAGGCGGATCGTGGTGGAGCGGTTTACTCATATCAAGACCATTCAAATGAGTGGTGGGGAGGTGATTGGTAAAGTCGAGCCGTGGTGGGATCGGTCCAGTGAGATATCCAAGGACGACAGCATTCCGTCGGCTGGCTACAATGTGCTCACCATTCTGGCCAAAAAGCTCGCGAGCACTTAAGCTGCAACCTGCTTCAATTCAGTGATCACCATCGCGGACGACGCCTTTCGTTCTTCAATCTGGACGTCTTACTTCCATCGTGTCACACTGCAAAGACCTACCCGAATTCCATGCCCGCGACTCTCCATGCCCGCGACTCTCCATGCCCGCGACTCTCCCTGACTGCGACGAAGTGTTCTCGATGTTTTTTGATCGCTGGTATGACGACGATGATCGTCAGCGCAAGGGATTCACCCACACGAGGCCCGACATGATGGTCGCTTTTCGTCCGGGATATGCCGCACTCGATCTCAGCCCTCTCTCCGACGCTTCTCAGAAGAAAGTCATGGCGAGGATTTCGACGATGTTTCAGACTTGCAAGGCTGATTGGCCCTCCTTCCTCCCGGTGTCCGGCGACATCGATGAGAGATGGATTGATGCTTTCGACAATCATTTCAACGCTGGTCGCATTGCAGCACTGATTGAAGAGGCGGACCCGGAGGATTTTGCGAACTCATACGTCGTAAGTGTTTGTCAGTTTGGGGCGGTTCTGGGCCACGTCATGAAGCTGAAGGAACCACGATTACTATGGGTGCCGGATTGGCCCTATTGGGAGAGCAGCTTATATGATCCCGTCACCGGCCAGGTGATTCCACCTTTTCATTGGGCGATCAAGAAGTTCAGCAGTTATGGAGTGGACGACGGCTATGTTGCGAAGATAGGATGCATGTTGGACGCACTTAACGATTCTGCCAGTCCATGAGCATCGACACATCAGGAGCGTGGTGGACCAGCACTGCCGCAGTTGTGGAATTCTAGGCTGCTTTGCCGGGTGGAAAGTTGGATATGGAGACTCTGAACACTTGATTATAAAAGCATGAGGAGGCAAAATCGATTGCACTGCAGATCGCACCAAAATCACCGATGAGCCCGGAGTCCAAACAAGCGTTTTTCGAAAGGCAAGAGCGAAACATCGCCCTGCACGGATTCACGACGGTTTCGGTGGTGGGGGAGGCCCATTCGTTCTCTTATACTGTCGGCCTGCACAAGTCGTATCATCATCCCGAAATGTTGGTGTTCGGGCTGCCGCCAAAGATTGCTCAGGGTGTGTTGTCTGACATTGCACGCAAGGTGAAGGAGGGGGAACCGTTCAACTTGTCGAAGCCTAATGACAAGCTCTTGGAGGACTGCAATGTATTCTTTGTTGAGGTGCCAAAATCAGCATTTTCGAATTACGTCCTCTCAGCCATTCGATTTAACGGCGAACAGGACTTCTCCCTTTTTCAGATCGTATGGCCATCGGGTCTGGACAATCGTTATCCATGGGATTTAGAGGCTGATCCGGAATTCGTGGCTTCGCAGCCTGTTCTGGGAGTGCCCGCCTTTAAAAGTTGAAATGGGATGGAGGACTTGAAGCATATTTCCTGATGGAAGGGAAGTTGTAATCGACCGGAGTCGAACGTAGCCGCAGAGATTTGCCGATGTATCTTCGTTTCCAAACCTCGATTTCCGATGTTCAGTCCGGGAGATCGACTGGCATTTTTGTTGCCGCCCATGAGTTTCGGGACAGCAACAGGATTTCTGTCGCCGACGAGACATGGTTGCGCGAATACCTTTCTTACTTCAACCAGCATCTCGAGATTCCCGATTGTTTGAAAGATCCAGGGCATCGTCGGGCGATCAGTTGGCTTAAAGAGGGAAGCAAAATGATCGGACGTGTCTGGGCTCTCAAAGCTTTTTTGGAGGAGCATGACATCTTTATCGAGGTTATCACCACACGAGATCCTAGATTGGTGGTTTATGAATACGGTCTTCAGGTGGTGGCGAGGCCGAGACGGATGTCCCCTCCTGCCCCGGCTCGCGCCTAGCCGAGCGATGTGTGAATGAAGTTCCCACCTGAATTATCCATTGCGGTAAAAATCGCTGCTTGAGAATGAGGCTTCTTTGGGGCAAGGTAATACCATGGATTCACGCCTTCAGATTGATCCTGCGATTTGCCACGGCAAGCCGGTGGTCAGGAATACTCGAGTTTTGGTGTCTACCATTCTCGGTGCGTTGAGCGGTGGAGATTCCATCGAGACTATTTTGGAGGACTACCCCTCGATTTCGAAGGACGATATTTTCGCTGCATTGGAGTTTGCGGGGCAAGTCACCGAGTATCAGGTTCTTGAATGCGACTCGGTGGAATGAAACTTTTGTTCGGCTAGGATTTCCCTCTCAAGTGAAGCGATACGCGTCCATACGAATCTTGTTTGTCCTTCTGCTAATGGAGGCTTGGTTGTTAGTGACCTATCTGGAACCGTATGGATTTTTACGCTTTGTGATTTGGGGGGCATGGATTTGGGCTTGCAGTCCTTATCAAAAGCTCAATTCAATTTCCAAACGCCCATTGGCGCACCGGATTTCCGTTTGGATTCTGATTTTGTCCATGTTCGGATTGTTTTTTTGGCAATCTCATTTACTGAATCGGAAAGAGTTGGATTGGCCAACCACGGCATTTTTTATGGCCATGGCGCTGGCATGGGCGTTGCACTTCTGGTCCAAGGTGACTGAAGCGTCGGAAGACGAAGTTAAAGAAATTTTTGGTTATTGTATTGGGACATCCTATTTCCTTCGACATCAAGAAGGCGATAGGTGAGATGGAAAGGCTGGGAGCTTGCGGCTCTGTGAAAACGAACTTTTCCAGATCATTACCGTCTTGTCCGGCGGCGGCTGAATGTCAACCAGGTTGGGGATATGAATATTGAGTTTCTCACTTGTCTGACCAAACGGCGAATTCGTTTTGGCTGGGTTCGGTGAAGTGGAAGCGGCGGCCGCCTGGGAAGGAGAAGATGGGTTTGATGATGGTGCCACCTGCGGCTTCGACTTTGGCTTGGGTTTCTTCGAGTCGCTCGCTGTAGAAGACGATGAGGGCGGCACCGGTGGTGGTGGTGGAGGCTTGGTCCGATTGAAAGAAACCGCCGTCGAGGCCCTGGTCGGAGAAGGCGCAATAGGCGGGGCCGTAGTCTTCGAAGCTCCAGCCGAAGGCTTCGATGAAAAACTTTTTGGTTTGTTCGAGGTCGCGGGAGGGGAGCTCGACGTAGTTGATTTTTTCGTGGTTGTTCATAGAAAAATGGGTTTGCGGCTAGCGGAACATCAATACGGAAACGAGGCAGGTGCGGACCATGGTTGTGGTGGTGCTGCCGAGAAGAAGGTGGCGGATGCGGGTGTGGCCATAAGCTCCCATGACGAGGAGGGGAATCTCGGCCGATTTGAGGGTGGCGGTGATGCCTTCTTCGGGTTCGCCGGGATTGAGGTGCGGGATGACCTGGTATCCGGCGTTGCTCAGTTTTTGGGCGGCGTTTTCGAAGGCGGGTGGGGTTTGGGCGTTGCTGATGCCAGCCATGTAGAGGTGGCAGGTGAGGCCTTGGAGGAGGGGTTGGTTGATGGCGTAGGTGACGGCTTTTTCGGCGCTGGGGCCGCCATCGAACGCGAGGAGGAACTTGTCGATGGGGCGGAACGATCGGGAGGTGACGAGAACGGGTTGGTGGGCGCTGCGAATGATGCGCTCAAGGTTGCCGCCTAGGTGCATGGTGGCGAAGTCGGCGGATTTGCCGCGTTTGCCGATGACGAGAAGTTCGGAGGTTGGGGTGTATTCAGCGACGGTGTCGACGAGGGTGCCGTGACGTTGTTCGATGTGGATGTTGGTGAGTCCGGTGGCGCGGAGATGGCGGTCGGCTTCGGCGAGGATGGCGTCGCCACGGAGCCGGGCGACACGGGATTTGGCTTCGTCGAGGGCGACGAGTTCGGCCAAAAGGGCTTGCTGGGCGTCGACCATGAGGCTGCCGCTGAGGTCGGCGAGCGAGGCGCTTTCGCGGTGGGGATCGAGGGTGTGGAGGACATGGATGCTGGCCTGGGTGCGTTGGGCGACCCAGGCAGTGTGATCGTAGACGCTGGGGGAGTAGTTGGAGCCGTCGGTGCAGGAGAGAATGGACATGGGGAAAGGATAAAGGATAAAGGATAAGGGATAAAGACTTTGGGAGGTTAATGGCTAAGGAGTTTGTCGAGAGCGCCGGGTTTGTCGTGGATGGCGAGGCGGTCGACGAGGGTGGCGCTGGCGTCGTTGAGACCTTGAAGGACAACTTCGGTGCCTTCGCGGCGGAATTTGAGGACGATTTTGTCGAGGGCAGTGATGGCGGTGATGTCCCAGATGTGGGCTTGGCTGACATCAATGACCACTTTGTTGAGCACTTCGCGGAAGTCGAAGGACTTGGCGAAGCTGCTGGCAGAGACGAAGAAGAGCTGGCCGCGCACGAGATAGGTGCGGGTGCGGGTGGGTTCGTCGAGAGTGGAGGTGACGTCGACAATTTGGGCAACTTTGCGGGCGAAGGTGAGGGCGCTCATGAGGACGCCGACGAAAACGCCGAGGGCGAGGTTGTGGGTGAAGACGACCACCAGGACGGTGGCGATCATGACCATGCTGGAGCTTTTGGGATGGGTGCGGAGATTTTTGAGGGAGGCCCAGTTGAAGGTGCCGATGGACACCATGATCATGACGGCGACGAGAGCAGCCATGGGGATTTTCGCGACCCAATCACCGACGAGGACGAGGAGAAGCATGAGGAAGAGTCCGGCAACAAAGGTGGAGAGGCGTCCGCGACCGCCGGATTGGACGTTGATGACGGTTTGTCCGATCATGGCGCAACCGGCCATGCCACCGAAGAAACCGGCGACGATGTTGGCGATGCCTTGTCCGGAACATTCGCGGTTTTTCTGGCTGTCGGTGTCAGTGAGGTCGTCGACGATGGACGCGGTCATGAGGGACTCAAGCAGACCGACGACGGCGAGGGGGAGGGAGTAAGGAAGGATGATCCAGAGCGTTTCAAGATTGAGGGGGACATCGGGGAGGAAGAAGGTGGGAAGGGTGGTGGGGAGTTCGCCCATGTCGCCGACGGTGCGGAGGTCGAGTCCGGTGATGAGGGCAAAGGCGGTGAGGACGATGATGCAGACCAGGGGGGAAGGGACGGCTTTGGTGAGGAGGGGGAGGAGGTAGATGATGGCGAGTCCGGCGGCGACCATGGCATACATGGGCCAGCCGGTGCCTTTGAATTCGGGGAGCTGGGCGAGAAAGATGAGGATGGCAAGGGCGTTGACGAAGCCGATGGTGACGGATCGGGAGACGAACTTGAGGAGGTCGCCAAGCTTGAAGATGCCGGCAACGATTTGGAACACGCCGGTGAGCAGGGTGGCGGCGAGGAGGTATTGGAGGCCGTGGTCTTTGACGAGGTTGACCATGAGCAGGGCCATGGCCCCGGTGGCGGCGGAGATCATCGCGGGCCGGCCCCCAACGATGGCGGTGACGATGGCGATGCAGAAGGAGGCGTAGAGGCCGACCTTGGGGTCGACCCCGGCAATGATGGAGAAGGCGATGGCTTCAGGGATGAGGGCGAGGGCAACAACGAGGCCGGCGAGGAGATCTTTGTGAATGTTGGAGAACCATTGTTGTTGGGTAGTTTGCCAGAAGGATTGCATGATGAGTGGGTATTTTTGCTGAAGGATGAAGGAATGTTGAGGAGTTGGGGAAGCTGAGGCGGGAGCATGGAACTCCCAGAGGTGAGCGCAGCAGACCGGTGTTTGAAGGAGGAAGCCGGATTTGATGAGGCTTCGAAACGGAGACGCGGTGATGCTTTGCCCTGAATGGCGGGCAGAGGGCGGCTCGTTGAAAAATTTAAGGCGGACTAAGTTTCACCGGGATGGCTGGTATCGAGGTCTTCAATGGCGGGGGCGGGTATGGTAGGGACTTAATGGGAGGGCGCAAGGCGAGATTGGATTTTCATGGCTTCGGGGTTGCCTGAACTTCGGTGCCTGCTAGGTTCGCCCGGATTTGCCTCCAGGCGGTGGTGTTTGTATTGCTGGTGAGGTGGCTTGAATTTTTGAACCATGTCGCGATTGAATACTTTTTTGAGGGTTTGGGGATGGGAGATTGTGGGTTCGGTGATGTTTGGAGTGGTGGTGTGGTTGTGTCTGCCGGATCGGGTGGTGACGATTGATGATGACTATGGGTATTTGAGGTCGGTTCAGGAGACGTGGGAGAAGGGGCGGCCGTGGACGAATGAGTTTTTGGTGCCTTTTGCGGCGACGACATCGCTGCTCACGTGTTTGTTGTATGCGGTGTCGGGCGGGAGCATGATGGTGGGGGTGCATGGGGCCCTGGCGTTGTCGGCGGCGGTATTTTATGGAGGGCTTGCGGCCTTGGTGAGGATGGCGGGGGTTTCACGCTGGCTGGCGGCGTTGGTGTCTTTTTTGGTGCTGACGGGCCCGACGGTGTTTTTCATGCTGCTGATGTTCACCTCGGTGCCGCTGTATTGGGCGGGATTGGTGATTTGTGTGGTGGCGGGGGTGAAGAGGAACTGGTGGCTGTTTTCGGTGGCTTTTGTGTTGTCGATTGCAACGCGGCAGAGCGCGCTGGTGTGGCTGGCGATTCCTGGCTGGCTGTTGGTGGAGGAGGTTTGGGCAGGGCGGAAGCAGTGGCCGAAGCTGAGTTTTTCGTGGGGTCCGGTGCTGGCGATCGGAGTGGGGCTTGCGGCGTTTGTGCTGCTGAAGTTGGGGATGAATGAGACAAACGGTCAGCGCGTGGCCGATGAGGCGATGCGGCAGATGCCGGGAGGCGGGGTGAAATCGTTTTTGGGGGTGTTTGCAATTTTAGCGGGGTATGGAACCGCATCGTTTTTGCTGGGGATGGGTCGGGGCGAGGTGGTGCGGCGGGTCATGTGGGTGCCTGCGGTGTTGGTTGGGGCGGCGGGTGCGTGGCTGGCGATCTGGTCGTTTGAGCAATTGACCTGGTCACACAGTTGTTATCTGGATGGCTGGACAAAGCCGGTGTTTGGAATGATGGGCACGGTCGCGGGATTGGGATTGATTTTGTTTCCGCGGTTGCCGTGGTGGCCAGCTTTGTGGGCGGGACTGGGAGCGTGGTTGCCGCAGCTCATTTATGTGAGCGGATTTGATTATTATTATGTAGAGACGTTTTTGTGGGGATTGGTCGCGTCGTTGTTTGGAACGGTGGCGTGGAAGGCGAAAGGGGCGGGATGGTTGGAGTCGGGATTGGTTCGAGGATTGGGGGTGTTGGTGGCGCTGGCGTTGGTGGGGTGGAATTTGCGTTGTGTGGCGAAACACAAGCTGAGTCAGGATCGGGTATCGGCTTTTTGTCAGGTCTATGAGAAGGCTTTGGATGAGGGATTGTTGAAGCCGCATGAGGTGGGGTTTAGTCCGTTTGGCTACACGGGTTGGTTGTTTGATGAGTATTACCTGGCAGGTGGGGGCCGCAGTCCCGGTGCCTTCGTTTCGTATCGGGATGATTGGAATGGGGAACGTGGAACGGGGGTTTTGTCGATTTATCCGCGCGAGTTTCGCAAGTATCGGGACTGGCTGCCGGCACAGAGCAGCAAGACGTTGAGGGAGAGTCCCGACGCGGTGCTGGTGACTTCAATTGACGCCAAGATTTTGTGGTTCTGGAAAGCGAAATTTGAGATCCGACGCGTGCACAGCGACGCCAAGCGCGATGATGTGGTGGAGCTGGATTATGACCGGTATGTGCGCCAGCCGTTTCCGCTGAATGATGAGGAATGGCGAAAATTGATGGCGGGGGATCGCACGCTGGGCCGCTCGTTAAAATGAGAGGGCCGGGCGGGGTGCGTCGATGGAGGGAGCCGGGATGTGGCGGGCAGATGGTGGCATCGCGGTGGTCTGGCCTGGCGGTTTGCCGAAGATGGCGCGGGCGATGGCGAGGGTGATGGCGGAGCTCGCAGGCATGAGGATGGCGGCGAGGAGGGGGTTCATCATGCCGGTGAGGGAAAGAAGGATGGCGGCGAGGTTGTAGAGAAGGGCGAAGGCAAAGACGCTGCGCACGGCACGACGTCGACGATGGGCGACGTTGAGCAGGGTGGGGATGAAGCGCAGGCTGTTGCCGAGGAAGTAGAAGTCGGCTTTGTGTTCGAGGAAGTTTCTGCCGGTGACGGGGCTGCCGGCGCAGAGGGCGGCTTCGATGGCGAGGCTGTCGTTGGCTCCGTCGCCGATGAAAAGGGTGTCGAGTTGGTTGAGGCTGTGGACGCGTTGGGCTTTGTCTTGTGGGGTCATCTGACTGTGCCAGTGGGTGGGAGGGATGTGGAGGGTGCTGGCGATTAGGGCGACTTTTTGTTCACGGTCGCCGCTGAAGAGATAGAGGTCGTGACCCTGTTGATGGAGTGTGTTGCAGGCTTGGATGGTTTCGGGTCGGAGGGCGTCGGTGAAGGTGAAGATAGCGAGGGTTTTTCCATCGCAGGTGAACTCGGTGTCGCCGGGTTGTTGGGATGGAGTGATGCTGCGCCAACCGGGTCGACCGAGAGACCAGTGGTGTTGGTCGTCGTCGATGTAGCTGAGTCCGAATCCGGTGGTTTCGGTGATGGTGATGGGGATTTTGACGGTGGTGGTTTGGATGGGGCCGATGTGGTCGAAGAGGCTGCGGCTGACGGGGTGGAGGTTGCTGGTGGTGAGATGGTGGAGGGCGTGGCGTTGTTCGACGGTGAGTTGGCGGAGGGCTTCGGGATTGGTGAGGGTGGGGTTTTCGAGGGTGAGGGTGCCGGTTTTGTCGAAGATGATTTTTTTGATTCTGGCGAGTCGGGGCCAGAGGTTGGAGGTGCGGACGAAGACGCCGAGACGCTCCATCCAGGAGGCGGCGAGGTCGTCGGCATAGGGGGCGGCCACGCCGAGGGCACAGGGGCAGGAGACGACGAAGACGGAGATCATGACTTGGAGGGCAAGTGCGATGTCGTGTCCGTTGATCCACCACCAAGAGGCTCCGCCGATTCCGATGAGGATGACGATGATGAGGTAGGCACGCATGAGGGCGGCGTTGAAGAGCGGGGCGTTTTCTGCGGGTTCGCGGCTTTGCAGAAGGCGTTGCAGAAGGGATTGGGACCAAGTTTCGCTGGCGGTGACGTCGAAACTTTGGGTGCCGATGTTGAGGGCGCCTGAGGGGATGTTTTGGCCAATGGTGCGGGTGGCGGCCTGGCTTTCCCCATTGATCCATTCGAGGCTGAGGGATCCCTCTGGAGAGATGAGCAGGGAGTCGACGGGGCAGATGTCGCCGGGGTTGATGCGCAACTGATCGAGTGGCTGGATGGCAGCGAGGGGAATGGATTCGGCGGTGCCGGAGGTGGCGATGCGGGTGATTTTTTCGGGGATGGCGCTGGATTGGAGGAGGCGGCGGCGGTTGCGTTCGAGGGCAACCTGTTGGAGCCAGCGTCCGCCCAGCATGAGGAAGATGAAGATGGAGACGAAGTCGAAGTATTTGAGGGTGGGAATGCTGGCGAGCCAGCCATACATGGAGCCTGCCCAGGCGGCGAGGATGCCGAGGGTGATGGGGGTGTCCATGTGGAGGAGACCGAGGCGCAGGGAGAGGTAACTGCGGGTGGCGAAGTAGCTGCCGCCGACGAGCAGGGAGAGGGTGGCGGAGCAGGCGGTGATGATGTCGAACCAGGACGCGAACATGAAGTCGCGGTCCATGCCGAGGTAGGAGGGAAGGCTGAAGGCCATGGTGTTCATGGCGAAAGCGGCGCAGAGTCCGAGGCGTTGGTTGAAACTGCTGGATTCGACTTGTGAAGCAGAGGTGGGGTCGGATTTACCAACGAGATAGCCGAATTGTTGAAGAGTTTTGGCGAACTGGATGAGGTCGAACTGGCGGGGGTTGAAGTCGAGGTGGAGTTCGCTGCGCGAGGTTTGGATGTGGAGGTGCTGGGCGCCGGGTTGGGTGGTGAAGAGGTGATTGATCAACCACACACAGCCAATGCAGGAGATGCCCTGGACGGCGAGGGTGAGGTGGACGTCCTTGTTCTCGGTCGGCGGGATGAGTTCGTCGAGCCAGGAGTAGTCGCGTTCGCGCAGGGTTTGGGGGTTGACGGGCGGGAGGGGTTGTTGACCGCGGAGGTCGTAGAACTGGTCGAGGCCCTGCTGATGGAGGAGGTCATGGACATAGGCGCATCCAAGGCAGCAGTAGTCGGCGGCTGCGGTGTTGGAGGGGATGGCGTTGCCGCAATGAAGGCAGTTGGGCATGGTCAGATCATTGGGGGACGCCGGTGATGAGGGACGGGTGGCAGCAACTGGTGTCGGGTTCACCGGTGAAGGTGCCGCGCAGGCGCCAGATCATGATGAAAACGGCGAGCAGGGCGAGGCTGCGCTGAACCTGGCGGAGACGGACGGGGGTGAGCTTGAGGTTGAGCCATTGCAGTTGGGTTTGCATAAGCCAAAGGAGGGGGAGGGTGCCAAAGCCGAAGGCGAGGGCGAAGCTGGCACCACCGATGGTCGAGCCGTTGGCGACGGCGAGGCCAAGCATGAGGTAGAGGGGTCCACAGGGGATGAGCGGGGTGGCGAGGCCGATGATGATGGCGCGGTGAAAGGGGGGACGTCGCAGGGCCCAGAGTTTGAGGCGGGCCATGGGCATGGTGAGGAAGCGAGGTTTGGGAAGCCAGCGTTCGAGGCCGAAGGCGATGATGATGAAGAGGCCGACCAAAAGCCAGGGGAGGATGAGTGCGGGGCCATGTTGGAACCACTGCATGGGCATGATGCCGATGGTGCCTGCGATGGCTCCGATGACGGTGTAGGAGAGGAGGCGGGCGGCGTGGTAGAGGGTGGTGTCGCGGATGAAGGGGGTGGGTTTTTGGGAGCTGGCTTTGCCTGCCCAGGCACAGGCCATAGGGCCACACATGCCGACACAGTGGAGACTGGTGACGAGTCCTGCAAAGAAGGCGGTGGCGGTGGTGTCAATGGCTGGCATCGGCATCAACGTGAGGGGTGGGGAGGGGGATTTTCTCAGGCTGGTTATTGACGGCGATGGTGATGAAACAGGTCCAGACGGTGATGAGGACGAGGAAGGCCAGCACGATCCACAGCCAGGGTTTATTTGAGATAGTTTTGCGGATTGAGGTAATCATCGTTTTGTATGCGGGGGTCGGGGCCGAGGAACTCGACGGCGCGGGTGGCGGTGGCTCCTTTGGGAAGGAGTTCGGTGACGTGGATGAGGGTTTTGATCGGGCCGTCCTGGTAGTTTTGTTTGGGGAGGGTGAGGACAAGGATGCGGATGGATTCGGCGCCGGGAGCGACGGTGACGGGATCGTTGGTTCCGCTGATTTGCAGTCCAGCAGGGGCGTCGGGGGGAAGGGTGATTTGGTAGTCGACGTGGATGTTGCGTTTGTTGATGATGCGGACCTGGAACTGGTTTCTGATCAGGTTTTCGGTGAGGAAATAAGGGGCACCGGTCATGCGCGTGGAGGAGATGCGCAGGGGTTTGATGGTGCTGAATCCGAAGGCAAAGACGATGATGCCGATGGCGAAAAAGACGGTGTAAAGGAGGGTGCGCGGGCGCAGGTAGCGGGTTTTGCCGCCTTGCAGGCCGACCATGGAATCGAAGCGCACCAGTCCGGTCGGTCGCTTGAGGCGGATCATGACGTCGTTGCAGGCATCCACGCAGGCGGTGCAGCCGATGCATTCCATTTGCAGGCCGTTGCGAATGTCGATCCCGGTGGGGCAGACCTGGACACAACGCAGGCAGTTAACGCAGTCGCCGGCCGGGGCGTCGGGGGTGGATTTGCCACGGGGTTCGCCGCGAATTTTGTCGTAACCAATGACGACGGTGTGGTCGTCGGTCAGGGCGGACTGGAGTCGGCCATAGGGGCAGAGGATGATGCAGAATTGTTCACGGAACCAGCTGAAGGAAAAGTAGATGGCACCGGTGAGGAAGAGCATGATGCCGAACGCGAGGAGGTGCTGCGTGGGCGGACCCTGCATCCATTGGTAGAGGGTGCGAAGGGAGATGAAGTAGGAGATGAAGATGTGCGCGATGAGGGTCGATAGGAGCAGGTAGATGCTGTGTTTGAGAAGGCGCAGGCGGATCTTTCTTGATGTCCAGGGGGCACTGTCGAGTTTGCGACGCTGCACGGCATCGCCTTCGATGAGGCGTTCGACCCGGCGAAAGATGTGTTCGAGGAAAACGGTGTAGGGACAGGTCCATCCGCACCAGACTCGGCCGAAGAAGGCGGAGAGATAATAGAGGGAGAAGGCGAGGCCGGTGACGACGAAAAAGCCGAGCCAGAGGTCCTGGGTGGCGAAGGTGATCCCGAGGAAGTGGAAGCGGAGATTGGCGGTGTCGAAGAAGACGGCGGGGTGGCCGTTGATGGGAATCCAGGGGAGGGCGATGTAGACGAGGATGAGGACCAGAGCGGTGAGGCGTCGCCAGTGGGCGAAGGGTCCGCGCACGTCGGCGGGGTGCAGCATCTGCCGCGATCCATCCTTGGCGATGGTGGTGACGCTGTCGAGATTGGGGGTGATGGGGGGCATGATGGGGTTGGGGAACCGCCAGTAAGTGACCTTGTTTTCTTAGTGAGAGGGTGAGTCGGCGGCTTTGGTGATGGGTTGGCCTTCCTTGTGATGGCTCATGATGTAGGCGACGACTTCGACGACGCGTTTGACGCCGAGTTGGGGTTCCCAAGGGGGCATGCCTTTGGAGGCATCGGGGGATCCTTTGCGAACGATTTTGAGGACTTCAGTGGGGAGGCCGCCGTGTTTCCATTCGACATCGGAGAGGGAAACGCCGGGGAGTTTTGTGCCGGCAAGGGTGCCGCTGAGGTCGGGGGCGTGGCAGGCGGCGCAGTTTTGTTGGAAGGTGGCTTTGCCGGCTGCGATGGTGGCGGGGTCGAGGGACATTGCCCAGAGTTTGGGGTCGTCGAGGGATTCGAGTTCCTTGAGCCGGGTGTTGTCGATTTTTGCCATGGCGTCGTTAATGCGTTCCTCATCGGATTGGATGACGCCGAGCTGGTAGTAGGCGAGCCAGTAGAAGACGAAGAAGGCGATGGCGATGTAGAGGGTGAAGAGCCACCAGTTGGGGAGTTTTTGATCGTATTCCTGGATGCCGTCGTAGACGTGGTCACGCAGGATGGGGGTGTTGGGATCGGGGTTGGGGGAGGAGGACATGGGGGGAGGGGTTCAGGGGTTTTTGTCTTGATTGGGGGTGGGGTTTGCGGGAGGGGCGGGGTCGAGCGGGAGTTGGGCGATGTGGTTGATGAGTTCCTTGCGCGTGGTGAGGGCGCGAAGGGAGCCGATGATGAAGGCGGCGAAGGTGAAGATGAAGGCGATGATGGGCACGATGCTGGCCCAGTGGTCGTAGAAAACGCGGTGGAACATGGGGATGGTTGGTTAGCGTTGGGTGGTTTGCAGTGGTGCGGGAGGGAGAGGGGCGGGGCGGTGAAGGTCGGGAAGGGCGGGCGCGAGCGGAGGAGGGGTGTAGGGAATAATCTCGGGCACTTCTTTTTCGACGTTGTCTGCCTGTCCGACTTTTTGTAGATAGGCGATGAGGGCGATGATCTGGGTGTCGGGCATGGCAAAGGCTCCGGCGTTTTTGAGGTCGGTGGCAATGGCGATGCCTTGTTCGATGGCACCCTGTTCGATCTCGTGTTTGTTCATGGGGGGGTAAGGAACGCCGAGTCGGGTTTGCACGGCGATTTTCGCGGGCAGGCCTTTGATGTCGGTTTTGTTTTCGAACAGCCAGGGGTAGGCAGGCATGTTGGAGCCGGAACTGACGGCGCGCGGGTCGAGCATGTGGTTGAAGTGCCAGATGTTGGGGTATTTGTCGCCGATGCGGGCGAGGTCGGGTCCGGTGCGTTTGCTGCCCCACTGGAAGGGGAAGTCGTAGATGCTTTCGCCGAGTCGCGAGTAGTGTCCGTAACGAAGAACGTCGGGCACCATGGTGCGGATCATCTGCGAGTGGCAGTTGTAGCAGCCTTCGCTGACGTAGAGGTCGCGTCCGGCGAGTTCGAGGGGTGTGTAGAGTTTTTGCAGTTTGTCCTCGACGTTTTTCGCGCGGTTGACGGTGATGGTGGGGAGGATTTGGATCATGCCACCGGCGGCGACGGCGAGCAGGGTGAGCACGGTGAAGGGCATGTAGTTCTCGAGGAGTCGCTGATACCAGAAGCTCCAGGTCTGGCCGCTTTTGCGGAAGCGGTTCACGGCCATCCAGCTGAGCCAGAGGCTGCTGATGAGGGCGGCGAGGTTGGCTCCCGGGGGAAGGAAGAACCAGAGGGACATGAAGAGCAGTCCGAGGAAGGTGAAGGTGAGGGGGTCATTGATGAAGACGTCCTTCCACTTCATGGTGTCGTGGGTGGAGCTGGCGGGAACGTTAACCTCACGGGTTTCGTTGTAGGGTTTTCCGCTGCGGATGGTTTTATAGAGGTTGTAGCACATCAGCGTGAAGCCGACGAGGTAGAGCAGGCCGCCGAGTGCCCGCATGAGCATCATGGGGCGGATGGCGTTGAGGGTTTCCACGAAGTTGGGGTAGGCGAGCACGGTGCCGCCTTCGGTGGTGGCGTTGAGCATGAGGCCTTGCATGATGCCGGAGACCCACATGGAGGCGACGTAGAAGAGGATGCCGATGAGACCGATCCAGAAGTGGAAGTTGGCCATGGCGATGGAGTGGAGTTTGGTGTTCCAGAGTCGCGGGGCGAGCCAGTAGAACATGCCGGCGGCCATGAAACCGTTCCAGCCGAGGGTGCCGGCGTGGACGTGGCCGATGGTCCAGTCCGAATAGTGGGAGAGGGAGTTGACGGCGCGGATGGAAAGCAGGGGGCCTTCGAAGGTGGCCATGCCGTAGAAGGTGACGGCGGCGACGAAGAATTTGATGACGGGATCGGTGCGCAGTTTATGCCAGGCACCGCGGAGGGTGAGCAAGCCGTTGAGCATGCCGCCCCAGCTGGGGGCCCAGAGCATGAGGCTGAAGAGCATGCCGAGCGTTTGCAGCCACTGGGGAAGGGCGGTGTTGAGAAGGTGATGCGGGCCTGCCCAGATGTAGATGAAGACGAGGGACCAGAAGTGGATGATGCTCAGCCGGTAGGAATAGACCGGGCGTTCTGCCGCTTTGGGCAGGAAATAATACATGATGCCGAGGATGGGGGTGGTGAGGAAGAAGGCGACGGCATTGTGGCCATACCACCATTGGACAAGGGCGTCCTGAACGCCTCCGAAGATGGGATAGGCGTGGGTCCAGGAGGTGGGGATTTGCAGGTGGTTGACGATGTAGAGCATCGCCACGGTGATGATGGTGGCGATGTAGAACCAGAGGGCGACGTAGAGGGAGGGTTCGTTGCGCTTTTTGAGGGTCCAAAAGAAGTTGATGGCGAAGACCACCCAGATGAGGGCGACGGCGATGTTGATGGGCCAGATGAGTTCGGCGTATTCTTTGCTGCGGGAGTAGCCGAGGGGAAGGGTGATGGCGGCGGCAACGATGATCAACTGCCAGCCGTAGAAGTGGATTTTCGAGAGCAGATCGGAGGCAGTGCGGACCTTGCAGAGGCGCTGGGTGGAGTAGTAGATGCCGGCGAACATCATGTTGCCAACGAAAGCGAAGATGGCGGCGTTGGTGTGGAGAGGCCGCAGGCGTCCGAAGGTGAGCCAGGAGGTGTTGAAGTTCAGCTGCCAGTAGTTGAGCTGGGTGGCAACGAGGACGCCGACGACCATGGCAATAAAGCCCCAAAAGACGGCGGCAAGCATGAACCAGCGGACGGTTTTGTCATCGTATTCAATGGTGATGGTGGTTCCGAGTTTATCAGGGGGTGTCATGGTGGGGTGATTTGACCTTGGGTTGGGGGTTGCCTGGGCATTGAGGCGGATCAAGAGGAAGCAGGGCCTCTTGTTCCAAGCTGTTGCGGGTGCCTTTCTGGCTGCCCAAAAACAGGATCACAAATCCTCCTGCCAGCAATAAACTGAGAAAGATGGTGACAGCTAATGCTTCCATTCTGAACGACCGGGTTACCTGATTTCCAGGTATCTCAATAGAGTCGCAAAACAGGTGTCAATCTCTGCACATATTGGGCATTGGATGCCGCTTCTTGAGATCGCGCGAGGGGTGGGTTGTGGGGCAATCAGACACTTTGAGGCGCTTGTTTTTCGAAGGGTTGGAGGCCTTCAACGACTGGGGGCACGCACGCGCGGGAAGTGGCTGGGCAAGTCACGCCGGTCGCCGTTGTCGGGGTGAATGAACGAGGGTTGACGCCAGGGGCGATTGGGGAGGGAATATCAAGGCAGATAACGTTGAAGAACTTCATGCCATTTGAGGTATCCTGAGCCGTTCAAATGGATCCCGTCGGATGTGTAGCGTGGATCCAGTTGATTGCCGTTGGAGACCATCGTGGAATAGAGATCGATGTAGATGATTTTTTGTCCATCAGCGATGGTTGCCATTTCTGTGTTAAACTCCTTGATGGACTGGGTAACGGCAGGACTTAGATTCATGCCTGTGGTGGAGCGCCACACGTCGGAATTGATGGGCAAAACGCTTTGAAGAAACAGTTGGGTTTGTGGTGAGGTGGTTTGGATTTGCACAACGAGATTGCGGTAATCTGCCATCACCTCGCTGCTGGGTCTGCCTATCCGAAGATCGTTGATGCCAATCATGAGGAAAAGCTGTTTGGGATGATGCTGCAGAATTTTGTCCAAGCGATGACGCAAACCTTCGATGGTGTCGCCGGCAATACCCCGGTTCAGCGCCGGACGTCGCAACAACTCGTTCCAAGGACAAAAATCGGTGATCGAATCTCCGGCGAAAATGATCGTGGCCTCTTGTGGAGGTAGAACGGCATAGGTGTTGGCCCGTGCTTGATAAGCGGGCGAGTCAAAGTAACTGGGGGCCCTCAACTCAGACCGTGACGATGGCAAGATCTTTGCAAGCAAATAGGAGACTCCGCCTTTTTTATGGACAAAAATCACGCCTGCTCCCAAGAATAACAGGTTGAGGACCAGGGAAAGGGCAAGGATCGTTCGCAATCGTTTCATGGTTCGATGTCCGATTCATTAAACAAGGACACTTCATCTCTCAAGTATAGTTGTCTCGACCGAGCATCCCGACACTGACTACGTCCTGGACGCCACCGATGTGCAGCAACTAAAAAAGGAAACCGATGACTACGCCGCAGTGTTGGTCGCACCCAGCTCCACCATCGCTCAGCGCAAATCACAAACGCAGCAATTGCGTGCCTTGTTTCGCGAAGCCCACTAGCAACTCGTCGGCATGGTCCGCCTCATCAAACGCTTCGAACGAGCCTCAGGCGGCCCCGCGATGATGTCCGCCTATCACGCCTCACGCGTGATCCGGGTCATCGCGCACCGTTCTGAGAACGGCACCGTCACGTCCCCGCTCGCTTAGACGATTAAGGACTCCTGCATGGGGCGCATCATCCATCTCCACTGTTCTCAGATGCAGGGATGTCATCTCGCCAACCGGTGTCTCGGGCCGCCTTGCTGGCGGCAATAAACAAACCGACATCTCGCATCACTTCGCTGAAGACGACGGCTGGCACCGCTTGCAGTGGTAGAGCTTCCGCCCTGCCGCACGCGAAGAATTTCACCCTGACAATGTGTAGCCAGATGATCAATTGCCCGGTCGTTGCAGAGGGACGAACGTTTTCAGTCACTTTGAGTGCGGCCCGGATGTCTAGTTTTAGGAATTCCACCGAAGGCTCAAACTGGCTGGGACCTCCGTGAAATTGGTAGTCCCAGCCTCGCTGTCGGCAAAGAGCGGCAAAAGTTCCCTGATGGAGAACTTCGCCTTTGAAGCGTGTGTCCTCGGTCTGGTCCTCTGGGCTGGCGTCCTGCCGATGAACTTCTCTCAAGGCCTGCTGGAAAGGCTGGATCAATCGCCGGGCCAGCACCCACCGCTGCCAGGCTTGAAATTGGTCATCGGACAACTCAGCCGGATGCCAGAGTCGCACCGAATCGGTGTCCGTCGGCGTGAAAAGTTCGCCCTCAATGGTAACCCATCGTCCGTCTTCGTTGGCCTTTTCGAACGGTTCGAATCCGACGACGGTGTCACCCGCCTCCCAAAGCAGCCGTCGACTCAAAGGACCAACGAGCGGATGAGACAGGTAATGGCTGCGCCACACCCCACCAGAAATCCGACGTCCGAGGCACATCATCGCTTCCAACCTCAGGATTTGATCCCGCCAGGTTTTCTTCAGGTTACGCAGTAGCATCTGCATTTCCGCCACGCTTTCGGAGTGGTCGCGCGCCACGCTGGCAGGAGGCTTGAAACTGGGTGGTGATGTCCCGTCACTCCACAGGAGAGTCGGGGTGCCGGTTCTTGCGAAGGCGAGGCTCACTGAAAAATCGCCCACTTTATACCCTAATTCACCGCTGCTCGTGAAACCATGATCTGGCACCGATGTTTCCTCCAGAACGGCCCACTCGGCACCACTGCGTTCTTCGACGGCAGTCACCGCCTTCGCGACGCCTTTGCGGGTGGACTTGTGCTTCGCCGCCGTCCGCAGCCGGACGATAGCCTGGGTGGCCGAGGAGTCTGCCTGCTGGCTCAGGACATGGGCGCAGGCAGCCGCGATTTTGGCTGATCGCGGACCGATGTTTTTGAGTTTGAGAAGGCAGCGTTCACCTGCGTCACGGAGATGGTCAACCAAGTCAACGTGAGGAATGCAGAGCCAGATTAGAGCACGTAGGAGATCGGTGAAATCTTCATCCAGCAGGTCCTTCCGTCCTGATACGTATCCCCGGAATCTCACTTCCAACGGACCGTCTCGCCCCAGCGATTCGAGAATATCACGCATGATGAGCGTGAACACGGGCAACTCCATGACGAGAGCCCCCGCTTCACGGAGATAAGCCTTGCCCGGCTTGGCAGAGTGCTGGCTATTGGCGAGCGCGAGGAGCGCATCCCATGTTTGACGTAAGTCGGCGGGCAGCGAGTTCTGCCAATTCCATGCCACCGCCGTCCATGCATCACGGATGTCCGGTAGGACGTCGTCGGTGGAGAGTTTCAATGCCACCGAGAGTCGCCTCATCAACGCCCGGTGCGCCTTGTCGGTTGCTCGTTTAGAAATGAGAGGCAGGTGTTTTCTTAGACACGTGAGCAACCGGATGGAGAACTTTCCAATCGTCTCCTGATGCTCGGTCCACTGAACCAATTCATCCAGCGGAAGACTGGAGAAAGGGTATCTTTTGGCAGCCTGAGCCTCAATCCAGCCGCACACGGCGGAGTCCGCGGCGGAAACGCCTCTTTTCAGCAATTCGCCCACAAGGCGCAGCACATCCCAAGATGAATTTTCTTGGTGATGGTGATAGCAAAGCCATTCGAGCGCCGCTTCTAAAACTCCCTGTTGTTCCTCCCGGCTGAGGTTTATTGCCGGATGCGGGTTGTTTCGAACCGGGTAGGGGCGCCACGTTTTTAGGCATGCTTGTCTGAAGCGTTCGAACTCGTCTGCGGTCATTTTGGGGCGTGAGCTGATTGTTATCTAGATAGGGTTGCAGTGATCTGGATTACCCATGATTAGTCGACAGCCTTGATCGCGCCACTTTTCCAGATCGATGGATATATCGGGGTT
Source organism: Phragmitibacter flavus (assembly GCF_005780165.1). Classification (NCBI taxonomy): domain Bacteria; kingdom Pseudomonadati; phylum Verrucomicrobiota; class Verrucomicrobiia; order Verrucomicrobiales; family Verrucomicrobiaceae; genus Phragmitibacter; species Phragmitibacter flavus. Next base: position 235,562 of record NZ_VAUV01000007.1, read on the forward strand.
GGCGGATTTCTCGATATGAGACCCGAGTTGCTTCAACGTCTTTTGCCAGCACTAGCGTCCTTCCCGAGGGCGGGCGGCCGGTTCTGAGTTTCGGGGGAATCCTGAACTTGATGCATGACCATTTGGGGGAAGGGAATGGCCCAGCCGTGTTGGTTGCAGGAGTCGACGGCGAGGCGCTGGAGGGCGCGCTGGAGGGCGGGGTAGTTGTCGGCCTGGTCGCCGGTGAAGCGGGCGACGAGGATGTAGTCGAGCGATGACTCGGAGGCGCTTTTGAACTCGACCACCACGACGACGAGATGGGCGGGGTCGACTTGTTTGAGGAGGCCGGCGGTGATTTCTTCTTTGAGGATGTTGGGGATGGTGGTGGTGGCGTCTTTTTGATGACTGTAGTCGATGCCGAAGGTGGTGGAGACGGCGAATCCGTTGTGAAGGGAGGTGGCGTCGAGCTTCATGAAGTCGGCGGTGGCGATCCAACGGTGCTGGCCGCCACGGACGTCGAGTTCGACGTAGTCGGGGCCGAGGGCGATGACTTTGGCGAGGTCGGTGCCGTTGATGAGGATCCATTCGCCTTTTTTGCAGGGGAACCAGGTTTCGTCCTTGGTGGAGACGCGTGAGGTCATCTCCATAAGTTGCTCAAGGGGGAGTCGGACGCCGGGGCCACCGATGGCGGGGTTGGTGAGCTGGGTGAAGAGGTTGATGCGGCCGACTTTCCAGGGGACGCCGTTGATAAAGACGCGTTCGCCTTCGCGGACGGCACCGAGGTTGAGGAGCATGCGGACCTGCTCCATGTAGTTGGTGAGTCCGGATTTGGCGGCAAGGATGAGGCCGATGAGGGTGAGAACGGCGAGGGAGCCGAGGAGCCAGTCGCCGCGTGCGTAGAGGATGAGAAGGGCGGCGAGGAAGGCGAGGACGATGCTGACGCCCTGATGGAGGACATCAAGGAGGCGGGCGGCGAAGCTGAGTCGTTGATACTGCCGGAAGGGCAGGTATTTCATGATGTAGAAGTAGATGGCGCGCAGGACGGCGAGAACGATGATGAAGGTGAGGAGGGCGAGGAGGATGTTGAGTCCGCGGGCGAACACGGCGTCGCGTGCGGAGAGGGCGATCTGGCCCCAGAAGTCGGCACCGGTTTTGCGGAGTTCGGTGAGCTGGTAGCGGAGGACTTTGGCGCGGTCGGTGGCTTCTTCGAGCCGGGATTGCCAGGTTTGAGTGCCTTTATTGAGCAGGTCGAGGAGGGCTTTTTGATTGGCGGGGGTGGCGTTGGCGGAATTGCGTTGTTTGATTTCGCCGATGAGGTTCTCGATGTGGAGGAGGGCGGCCTGGGCCTGGGTGCTGCGATCGTCCTGGATGGCGATTTGTTGTTGGAGGGCTTCCATGGCACGGGGGCGTTTGGTGAGTTCACGGAGGTCGCCGATGAGCGGGGTGATGAGAGATTGGAATTCTTCCTGAACGGTGGGTGGGGTGGTGGGTTCGGAGGTGCCGTTGTAGTCCTGGTCGCTGATGCCGCTGGCGATTTGCATGAAATCGCGCTCGAGTTCGAGCCGGCGTTTGTCGAGGTTGGTGATCTGGGTTTCGAGGTCGGTCTTGACGGTCGGGTCTTTTTCCGCAGCGGCACGTTTGCGCAGGTCGCTGAGCTGGCGGACGATGTTCTGGTAGTTGTCGTGAAGGGTGAGGAGGGTTTCGGTGGTGCTGGAGGTGGTGGTAGCGGGGGCGGAAGGGGGGACGATTTCGGTTTGGGCCGGAAGGAACGGGCTGAGCAGGATCAGCAGAAGAGGGATGAGGAGATGGCGACCGGTCATGGTGGGGTTAAGTAGGAGTTCTTGGGGTGGAATGGCAAGCGTGGGATTATGGAAGAGGTGGATTCGACGGGAATGTGTGTGTTTTAATTGCGTGGGGGAGTTTCCTGCTTATTGGCAGACGGTGGTCTTTAGTTCGCACGTTTTCCTTTTCTATTTTTTGCCGCTGGTGGTTCTGGGGTATTATTTGATCCCCAAAATCGGGCGGCATTTGTTTCTCACGGTGGTGAGTTATGTGTTTTATGGGTGGTGGAATCCGTGGTTTACGTTGTTGATGCTGGCTTCGACGGCGGTGGATTACTGGTGCGGGAAGGTGATTGCGAGTGGGGAGGCAGTGGGGGATCGAGGGCGAATGAGGCTGGGGATGTTGATTTCGGTGACTTCCAATTTGGGGGTGCTGGCGTTCTTCAAATACACGGCATTTTTGATGGAGAGTGCGCAGGGGATGGCAAGCTGGATGGAGTGGGGGGTGCTGCCGGTGCCGGAGTTCTTCCGTAACATTGTGCTGCCGGTAGGGATTTCGTTTTATGTGTTTCAGAGCATGAGTTATTGCATTGACCTGTATCGGGGTCATGCGAAGCCGGCGGATTCGTTTGTGGATTTTGCGTGTTATGTCGCGTTGTTTCCGCAGCTGGTGGCGGGTCCGATTGTGCGTTACGGGAGTGTGGCGGAGCAGTTGCGCAGCCGGGTGCACACGGTGGAGAATTTTTCGTTGGGGGTGACGCGGTTTTGTTTGGGGTTTGCGAAGAAGATCATGTTGGCGGACCCGATGGGGGCGATTGCGGACGGGGCGTTTGGGGCGGGGACGGGGTCGCTGACGACGGCAATGGCGTGGGTGGGTATCGGGGCGTATGCGTTGCAGATCTATTTCGATTTTTCGGCGTATTCAGACATGGCAATTGGTTTGGGGCGGATGTTTGGGTTTCATTTTATTGAGAACTTTGCGTCGCCGTATAAGAGCGTGAGCATCACGGATTTCTGGCGGCGCTGGCACATTTCGCTGTCGACGTTTTTGCGGGATTATCTGTATATTCCGCTGGGGGGGAATCGGAAGGGACCGGCGCGGACTTACATCAACCTGATGGCGACGATGTTGCTGGGGGGGTTGTGGCATGGGGCTTCGTGGAATTTTGTGGCGTGGGGGGCGATCCATGGCGGGGTGCTGGCGTTGGAGCGTTGGTTTGGCAAACATGCGTCGCTGGCGCGGTTGCCGAGGGTGATCAAGATGGCCTACACGTTGGTGATTGTGCTGGTGGGCTGGGTGTTTTTCCGTGCGGAGAATTTTGAGGTGGCGGTGGGGTATTTGAAGGTGATGTTTGTGGGGGCGGAGGTGCGTCCGACGGCGTTGATGTTGCAGGCGGAGTTGTTGAGCGGGGCGAATTTGGTGACGATGGCGGTGGGGTTGTTTGCCGTGTGGTTGATGCCGAACACGCAGACGATATTGCGTCGGTTCGTGTTGTGGAAGGCGGTGCTGGGGCTGGTGCTGTTCGTGGTGGCGGTGGCGATGATGTTCACGAGTGGGTTCAGTCCGTTTTTGTATTTCCAATTTTAAGTTCCTAGAAATTTTTGTATGTCGCAGATGCATAATCCTTACGCGGAAGAGCGCGATCACACGGTGTTTGAGATTGGCCACGGGGTGGCGTGGGTGGTGGCGGTGGTGTTCATGTTGTTGTTGAGCGTGCCGCCTTTGGTGGAGCATGTGGACAAGGGGCTGAAGGAAAAGTGGGCGGAGAGTCCGGTGGGGAGGTTGCTGGGGTGGAAGCCGAAGGAGACGACGTTGCTGGCGCATATTCGCGCGGTGGAGGGCGGGCTGGATGCGGCGGGGTATAGCACTTGGATGCGGCAGACGACGCAGGGCTGGCTGACGAGGGAGTTTGCGTTGGGAAATCGGAAGTCGTTTATTGGCTATGAGGGGTGGTTGTTTTATCCGCCCGACTTGAGGGCATTGACGGGGCACGGTCCTTTGAAGAAGGAGCCGGTGAGTGTGATGAAGGCACCGGAGTTGGCGAAGCTGCCGGAGACGCGGGATGTGATTGTGGCGTTTGCAAAACAGTTGGAGGAGCGCGGGGTGAAATTGGTGTTGGTGCCGGTGCCGTTGAAACCGATGATTTATCCAGAGCATGTTTCGCCGTTGATCACGAATGAGTGGATCACCCACCCGGATGCACCGGCATTTTATGAGTTGCTGCGTCGGGAAGGGGTGGAGGTGTTGGATTTGACGCCTGATCTGGCGAAGGTGCGCAGCAAGCGTCAGCATGTGTTCGTGCGCGATCCGGACCGGCGCGACAGAGAGGCGGTGGCACAGGCGCAGGAGGATGCGCGGAAGTTACAGAAGGCGTTTTTGATGCAGGACACGCATTGGAGTCCGGAAGCGATGCGGGTGGCGGCGGAGAAGGTGGCGGGGTATTTGCGGGAGAATCATGGGGATTTATTGGAGCCGGTGGAGGAGATGATCCGGGCGGAGGACGGGGTGATGAGGAGCAGCTTGGGGGACCTGGTGCATTTGCTGGACCCGAAAGATGCGGACAGGATGTTTGCGAAAGAGGAGGCGTTTCTGCGGGTGATCGGTGAGGGAGCCCGCAGTCGTGAGAGTGGCCTGGTTCTGTTGGGGGACAGTTTTGTGAACATTTATGATGATGCGAGTTTGGGGTTTGATGATCCGGCGGTGGACAATCTTCAAGAGCCGAGGATGCGGGCGGGTTTTGCGGAGCAGCTGGCGGTGGTGTTGCAGCAGCCTCTGGATGTGATTGCAATGAACGGGCGGGGTTCGACGGAGGTAAGGAAGGAGTTTGCGCGGCGTCCAGATGACGAGGTGCGGTCGAAGAAGGTGGTGGTTTGGGTGATTGCGGCGCGGGATGTGTTGTTGAGCCGAAGCGCGGCGAAGCAGGCGGACATTGAGTGGGGATTCGTGGAATTTAATCCGAACAAGAGCAAGGCTGGGGCTGAAGTGGCGGTAGCGAGCAATGGGGAGATGCGGGTGGTGGTGGAGGCGATGTTGAGTGAGAAGTCGCCGAACCAGAGTCCGGTGGGCACTCCGTATCGGGAGGCGTTGCATGCGGCGGTGTATGATGTGGAGAAGGTGGTGGAGGGAAAATTGGAGGCGCAGCAGGTGATCGGGATTCAGTGGACGTTCAGGGACAAGGTGATGCAGCCAACTTCGGATTTTGCCGAGGGAGGCCGGTATCGGTTGACGTTGGTGCCTTGGGATTCGAAGCCGGAGTTGCAGGGTTTGAATCTGGAGGACACGACATCGGTGTTTGATGCGGAGCGGTGGTTTGTGGAGAAGGCAGAGGTGATGGAGTGATGAATGGGGAAGTAAGATTTTGCTAGTGGACTGAAGACCGACGAAACGTCGGTTGTCCCAGTGGTGGTTTGTGGAAAACGTCCATGATCCCAGTGTGGAGGTGATGGTGGTGAGGTGCTCGCACTCATTCCAGGGCCGATTACTATAAGAAGCATTGACGATTTCGTTCGTCTGGGGTTCCATTTGAGCTTATGAAAGCTTTCGCTGTTGTTACTCTGCTACTGTTGTTTTTTATGAATGCATCGTCTGTTTCTGCTGAGGCTCCTTACCGCCACATTGTGTTGTTCAAATTCAAGGAGTCGGCGACGCCGGAACAGGTGAAGGGAGTGGAGGAGGCGTTCAAGGCGCTGCCGGGGAAGATTGACACGATTGTGGATTTTGAGTGGGGGACGAACGTGAGTCCAGAGGGCAAGGATGACGGGTTCACGCATTGCTTTTTTGTGACGTTCAAGGACAAGGCGGGTCTTGAGGTGTATCTGCCACATCCCGATCACAAGGCGTTTGGTGCCGGGTTGAGGGAGATCCTCGACAAGGTGCTGGTGGTCGATTACGTGGCGACGAAGTGAGGTTTTCTTTCTCAAGATGATCAATTTGCGATGGCTGGTCGGGGTGTTGGTAGCGGTGACTGGCGTGGCTCCGGCTACTGTGTCAGCGCAGATGCCCGCTCCGCCGTTGCCGTTGCGGGAATTTCGGGGGGCGTGGGTGGCGACGGTGCATGGGGTGGACTGGCCGTTTGAGCCTGGCGATCCATCGGCGAAGCAGCAGAAGGAGCTTTTGCAGATCATCGAGAAGGCTTCACAGTTGCGGTTGAATGCGTTGATTTTTCAGGTGCGACCCGCGGGCGATGCGGTTTACAAGTCGGATCTGGAGCCGTGGTCGCCGTATTTCACCGGCGTGATGGGTCGGGCACCGAATCCGCCCTGGGATCCGTTGGAGTTCATGGTCAAGGAGTGTCATGCGCGGGGCATTGAGGTGCATGCGTGGTTCAATCCTTATCGTGCGCTGGCGAACACAAAGCATAAGGGAACGGGCAAACACATTGCCGCGCGGCATCCGGAGTGGTGCTGGAAGTATGGGAATTACACGTGGATGTGCCCTGGGGAGCGTGGGGTGCAGCAGCTGGGGATTGACGTGATCACGGATGTGGTGCGCCGTTATGATGTGGATGGCATCCACCTGGATGACTATTTTTATCCGTATCCGATCAAGGACAAGGCGGGAAACAAGATTGAGTTTCCTGATGATCGTTCATGGAATGCCTACAAGGCGACCGGTGGTGGACTGACGAGACCGGAGTGGCGTCGGGCGAATGTGGATGGATTTGTCCAGAGGTTGTATACGGCGATCAAGGCGGAGAAGAGATGGGTGAGGTTTGGGATCAGTCCGTTTGGAATTTGGAGACCAAACAACCCGGCGGGGATTGCGAAGGGGGCGTTGGATGCGTTTGAGGACCTTGGCGCGGATTCGTTGCGGTGGTTGCAGGCGGGCTGGTGTGACTATTTTGCGCCGCAGCTTTATTGGCCGTCGGAGCCGAAGAATTTGAGTTTCCCGTTGTTGTTCGACTGGTGGATTTCGCAAAACACGGCGCGTCGGCATGTGTGGCCGGGGATGGCGTCGGAGAGGGTGTTGAAGGACCGGCAGCCGCATGAGATTTTGAAGCAGATCAGTCATACCCGAATGCGGGGGAACTACATGCCGCCGGGGCACATTCACTGGAACTTCACGGCGCTGGCGAAAAACAAGGGGACACTGGCGGACCTGTGTGTGCAGCGGGCCTATCAGAACATGGCGATCCCGCCGTCGGCGGCATGGTTGGGAAGTGAGAAACCGGCGGCACCTTTGATGAAGCTGGAGGCGGGATCGGCAACCTGGGGATATGCGGACAATCGGCTGGATTCTTTTGTGAAATGGTGGCTGGTGCAGAGTTTTGAGAACGGCCGGTGGGTCGACAAGAAACTGCTGCCTTCGGACGTGCGGAGTTTTGCATTGACCAAGGAGATGACGGGATTGTCAGTCCGTGCGATAGGGCACACCGGGATGGCGAGTGAGCCTGCGTTGGTGCGGTGAGGCAGGTGGTGATTGAAGGGAATTTGCTTGGCTTGGTGGCGATTTGGTTGCAGGTCAGGGATGAATGATTCGAAATCTGATTTTTGACTGGTCGGGGACGCTGGCGGATGATTTGGCGGCAGTTTTGACGGCGACCAATGGAGTGCTCGGACATCATGGCCGTGCGGTGATGGATCGGGAGGAGTTTCGACGTTTGTTCCGGCTGCCTTACACGGAGTTTTATCAGGACGTGTTGCCAGGGATCTCGCTGGAGTCGGTGAAGGAGCAATACATGAAACATTTTCCATCGGATCATTCGGTGGTGCCGATGCTGCCGTTTGCGAGGGAGTTTCTGGAGTTTGGTGTGGCGACAGGGAGGCGGATGGTGGTGATGAGCAGTGCGCCTGAAGAACATGTGCGGGCGCAGGCGGAAGCAAATGGGGTGACGCATTTTTTTGAGGCGATCTGGGGTGGGATCATCGACAAACGGATCGCGGTGCATGAGTTGCTGGCGGAGATGAAGATGAGACCGGAGGATACGGCGTTTGTGGGCGACATGCGCCATGATATCGATGCGGGGAAGGCGGGTGGGGTGCTGTCGGTGGCGGTGGCAACGGGATATGAGTCGGTGGCGTTGTTGATGGAGTCGGTTCCTGACGTGGTGTTGCCGGATTTGTCGAAGCTGTCGTTGCTGTTGGGTGGGGCGCTGCCGGTGGCGACCGTGGGGGCGTTGATTTTTGATTCGAAGGGGAAGGTGCTGCTGGTGCGCACACACAAGTGGCAGAACAGGTGGGGGATTGCCGGTGGGAAGATTCGACGTGGGGAGTCGGCGATGGATGCCTTGCACCGTGAGACGATGGAGGAGACGGGATTGGAGATCGGCGACGTTGAGTTGGTGATGGTGCAGGATTGCATTGAGCCCGAGGAGTTTGAGTCGTCTGCGCATTTTGTGTTGTTGAACTACACGGCGACAGTCGTGGGTGATGATGACATTGAGGTCACATTGAATGACGAAGCGGAAGAGTTTTGTTGGGTTTTGATGGAGGAGGCTTTGAACATGGATTTGAACAAACCGACGCGATGGTTGATCGAAGAGGTCGCCCAAAAAAAGAGATGAATTGCCATGAGTGATGAAATTTTGATTCAGGGATTGGAGTTGCCGGTGCGCATTGGAGTGCCGGAAGCGGAGCGTGCTGCGTGGCAGGTGTTGCGTGCAGACATCCGGCTGAAGCTGGCGCGTGGGTTTGATGAGATGGCTGACGATTTGTCAGAGACGGTGAACTATGCGGAGTTGAGCGATGCGGTGAAGGCGCTGGCGGCGGAGAGGCCGCGGCAGTTGTTGGAAACGTTGGCGGCGGAGCTGGTGGCACTGGTGCTGAATGCCGATGGAGTAATGGAAGTGGAGGTAATGCTGAAGAAGCGAATTTTGCCCGGCACCGATTTTGTTGCTGTTCGAATGCATCGAATCCGGGAATCGCAGGCGTAGATTAAGAAACGCTTGCGTGGGCGTCATCCCGCAGTTTTGCTAACCAGGATGAGTCATGAATTTGTTATCCCCTACAAAAGCACCTTCCACCATCGGGTCATGGATCGGGCAAGCCAAGATGTCTGAGCTGCCTACCTCCACCGACCCGGATTACGATTTGATCGTCCGTTCCCAGAACGGCGACACGCACGCGTTCGATGATCTGGTCCGCAAATACACGCCCAAGCTTTATGGGCTGGTCTACAACATGACGTCGAACCGTGATGACACGGCTGACTTGTTGCAGGACATTTTTGCCAAAGCCTACCGTTCTTTGAAGCGCTTTCAGGGCAAAAGCACGTTCTACACATGGATTTATTCCATCAGCGTGAACATGACGCTGAATTTCCTGAAAAAGCGTGGTCGCTACACGAAGTTGAGCCTGGATGATGTGGACAACGGGATTCAAAATGACCCGGATTTCATCAAGCTCACCTCTGGGGGAAATCCCTTGAAGGATGTTAATGTTCATGAACTGCAAAAAAGGTTGAACGAGTCGATGCAGAAGCTGTCAGAAGACCACCGAACAGTGGTGACCCTCTATGACATTCAAGGTTTGCAGCATTCAGAAATCAGCAAAATCTTGGGAGTCAGTGAAGGCACGGTCCGTTCGCGGCTCTTCTATGCCCACCGGCAATTGCAGAACTATTTGGAAGACTTCAGATAATCGATTCTTCATCTAAAACGACTCGACCACTTTGATGAATTTCCTACCTTCAGTGTAAATTATACTCCACCTATGAGCGACTTCGATGACATTCAGAGATTGATCAGGCTCAAGCGACATGAGCAACCCCCCGAAGATTTCGTAGACGACTTTGTCCGGTCATTTCAACAGCGCCAGCGTGCTGAATTGTTGCAAAGCTCCGCCCGTGGATTGCTTTGGGAAAGAATGGAAACTTATTTTGAGGGATTTTTTGCTCCCAAACTGGCATGGGCGACCGCAGCCGTGGCGGTTGTAGGCGTGGGATGGTTGGCGATGAAGCCAGCGGGTGAGATTTCCAGCTCAGGATCATTGGCCCAGCATGCTGTGCCTAGCGCGTCAGTTGATGTGGCGGCGGCTGGGATGCCGATCACGGATCAAGAAGTGGCGGAGTATTTGTTGAGCCGTCATTATGATGGGATTTTTGCGAACGAGGAGCGCCGTCCTGTGGTTCAGTCTCCGCAATTTGAGCAGCCGTTCGATACTCAACACGGTGGGTTGCTTCCTGTTGGGTTCACGCTCGAGCCACAAAGGTGAAGGGCTGGTCAGGTGATTTAGATTTTAACAAAAGGCCGCGAGCAATCGCGGTTTTTTTGTCGGCGCATCGCGGATTTTTTGATCTCAAAAGTCAAGCCGTCGGTCTAGCCGCCCGTCCCAACGGGACGACTCATAAAAGCCGGCAGAAGGTGCCGGGTTAAGGAGTCGCACAGGTGGCGTCCTGTCGGGACGCTTCATTTTAGGGGCGGAGCAGTCATTTCTCCGCATTAAGCGTCCTCACAGGACGCAACTCATGTTTTGAAACGAACCCGGCACTGGGTGCCGGGCTTTTATGAGGCGTCCCGTTGGGACGCAGCCCCGGAGCGATCACGGATGAGGACGGTATTTGCTGCATCGTCTTATCAAGGGGGCGACCCTTGTAAAACTGGCTCTCCAAGCGGCTGGGTGTGACTCCATTCCTTCGGTCGCGATGCACGGTCGGAGGATTGAAGCTGGGAAATCATGGGTGGAATCACAGCGCTGGATTCTGCGAGAGATAGTTGCGCAGCTCGGCGAGTTCGATTTCGAATCCGCCGCTCAGGATGGGCCAGCGGCACCACGTTTTCGGGTCGAGGTTCTCATCGTCATAATGGAAGCTGGGGGCGTAGCGTTCGCGCTTCCATTGGTTGCGACTCCACAGTCGGAAGAAGCGGTCGGTCCACTCGCCCAATTGGGCGGCCTCGATGTCGGGGAACTGCACGCGCATGATCTTGAAGACATCCATCGGACCTTGTTTGTCTCGGATGGCAGCACGCTCGATGGCATCGAGCAGCGGGTAGGGCATGAGATCGTTTTCGTCGGTCTGGGCTTGATCAGGGGGACGAAGCTCGGCCGTGGGCTGCTGAACGTTGACGGCCCGGAGCGTCGGGATGGCGAAGGTCTGGGAGCCGATGAGTGGTCCTTCAGTTTCCATCCAACTCAGCCACTCGCGCAACCATGCCTTGTCGATGCCGGCAATTGGGGCGAGCCCGCCGCTGGTGTCACCGTCCATGGTGGCGTAACCAACAGCGGCTTCACTGCGATTGCTGGTGGAGAGAAGCAGGGCACCGTTGATGTTCGCGAGCATCCAGATGCCGGGGGAGCGAACGCGTGCCTGGATGTTCTGCAACGCGATGTCGTCGGTTTTCCATTCCAGTTGTCGTCCCAAGGCGTGTTCGATGGTGGAAACGTAGGCTTGATGGATCGCGCTGACATCGAGTTCGTAGTGATGGGCACCGAGGGCTTCCGCGATATCGAAGGCGGCTTGTTTGGTGACAGGGCCACTGTTGTCGGTCGATTGATAGGCGGTCGTCAGCAACTGCCGAACAAGCTTGCGGTGGTTGCCATCGGAGAGGATGTCCAGCTTCCAACCCGGAGACGAAAGGATTTGAACGAAGCGGTCGACTCCGAGTTCGTCGACGGCGAATTCGACCATTAGAGCCACCAGGCAGGAAATGGCGGCAGAATCGGCTCCGCCGCTGAGGGAGACAATAAATCCGCGCGACCGGCTCTTGCGCATGTAATCGAACAGACCAAGGGCGGCGGCGCGGGAGAACTCTTCGTGTTTTTGCCGGGGTTGATGCTCCCAATCGCTCAGCGTTGGAGGTGGCGGCGCATCGGCCAGGGAGATATCCGGCCAGAGAAAGGGCGAGCTGACGAGCAGATGCTGATCGGTGATGAGCGAGGGGCGATGGCTGGCGGTGCGGGCCTGCATGAGCCGGGTGAGTTCCACATCAACGGTGGCGGTGGTGACGCGGCACTCTTCGAAAGTGAAGCGCGGACCTTCGGCAATGAGGCGTCCACCACTGGCGATCATGGCATCGCCGTCGTAGATGGCGCGACCGGCTTCATTGCCGACGAGGTTGGCGTAGATGTAACTGACCCCAAAAGCGCGCGAGCCTTCGAGGACAAAACGTTTGCGGATTTCGGTTTTGCCGAAGGCGAAGTGACTGGCGCTGGGATTGAGGATGAGGTCGGCTCCGTGGGCGGCCAGCAGAACGCCGGGACGTTGGGCGACCCAGGCGTCTTCGCAAATTTCGAAACCGATGCGGATGCCACCGACATCGAACAACAGATCGCCGATGGGGATGGATTCGCCTTCGGGGGTGATGTGAATGTCTCGCTTTTGCACCGGCCAGGCTTTGAACCAGCGGGGTTCGTAGTGGAGTCCATCGCCAGCCAGATGGCGTTTGGCGACGAGGCCGAGGAGCCTGCCGTCCACGGCCAGTGCCACGCAGTTGAAAACCGCGTTTTGATGGAGCACGGGGAGGCCGAAGGCGACGATCAACCCCCTGGTTTCGGGAAGCAATTTTTGCAGGGTTGCCCAGGCTCGCTGGCAGGTGTTGGAGCTGAGGAAGGCATCCTCGCAGCCATAACCGGTGATGCAGAGTTCGGGAAGGCAGAGGACGGTGGCTCGCTGGGCACGCGCGGATCTGACCGCCTTCAAAATCCGGGAGGCATTACCGTGCCAATCGAGCGGAGTCTGATTCAAAACGGCAGCGGCGAGATGCAGGAGTTTCATGCGTGGATTGAAGAGGGAGCGCTTCGGTGGGGACGCAACTTAAACCACAACCAGGCACAAATTCACCTGAATTCATCACGCGGAAGACGGGATGTCAGGCAGATTGCTATTCGGTCCCTAGGGGCGGCTGGGGGTCGTCAACGCCTTCATCGCCATGTGAGAGATCTTCTTTGGGATGCAGCGTTTCGTCATCGGTGTTGGGCTCTTCTTCGTCAATGAGGTGAGTTTTCATGCCGACTGAATCGGGACTGGGGATTTGATTGGTCTCGAAGGTTTCGTCTGCCGGCAGTTCAATCGAATCACTGAGGACGAAGCTGTCCGGTTCAAGCATCGAGCAATTGGGTGGTGCCATGCCGACTGGAATGGCGCTGATTTGCGACTTGCGCGGCTGTTTAAAATTCTGGGGGACCGTTGAGGTCGGTGGCTTTTTCGGGCTGGCCGGGGATGAAGTCGATGACCTGGTTTTGTTGGCGGAGTTTTTCCTGGAGGGCTTGGATGTTGATGGACTGGACGGGGACTTCTTCTTTGATGGCTTGTTGGGCGGCAAGGCCGGCGGCTTGTCCGGTGATCATCCAGACGCTTTCAAGTCGCAGGGTGCAGAAGGCGACGTGGGTGAAGCTGGCGGCGCAGGGGACGAGGAGGTTGGTGGTTTGCTCGGCTTTGGGAGTGAGTGAGCGGTAGGGGATTTGATAGGCGTAACCCATGCGCCAGATGCGGCCTTCGTTGATGAATTCGGTAGGGGAGAGGGCGAGGCGTTGGACGTGATGGCTGTCGATGAAGTGGCTGGAGTTGCCGATGGTATCGGATTTGCGTCGGTCGGTGGTGACGTCGTGCTGGGTGACGATGGTTTCGCCGATCATGCGGCGGGCTTCGCGGACGTAGAGCTGGTAGGGGAGGTGGTGGTTGTCAGTGAACTCGTCTTTGTGGAGGCCGAGGGATTTCATTTCGTCCTGAACATGGGTGGGGACGGCGGGGTCGCTGGCGAGAAAATGGAGGAGACCAAGGGTGTAGTCGAGGTGATCGTTGTAGATGGTTTTGCGTTGGTCGTAGCTGGCGTCGGACCAGGTGAACTGGCCGCCGAAGTGGCCGAGGGAAATGACAGCGGCTTGTTTGTTGTTGAGTTCGAACTTGCCGTTGCGGCGTTTGTAGAGGTCGAGGATGTTGTCGAGCTTGGTGGGTTTGTTTTTGGCGGTCTGATCACGAAACCAGTGGGCGAGGATGGCGTAGCGGTTGGGATCGTAATTTTTTGGGGCGGGGATGGGAACCTGGAGATTGGGATCTTTGGCGACGGTGAGGCGGAAGTTGTAGTTCATGGGCGCGGGATGGGCGTCGCCTTCGGTGTAGTCCTTGGCCCAGCCGCTGATGCCGGGGAGGAGATTGCCACTGTCGTCGGTGGTGCGGGCGGTGCGTGGAGTTTTGTCGAAACGGATGCCGGCGGCTTCCTCGTTGAACTGGGCTTTAGATTCGCGACCGATGGTGTAGCTGACGCCAGCGCGGGCCATGAGGTCTCCTTCGTAGCTGGCATCGATGAATTGTTTGGCGTTGATGATGGTGCCGTCGGTGAGGGTGATGTGAGTGATGCGGGGGCCGGTTTTGTGGACTTGGGTGACGCTGGCTCCGTAGCGGATGTCGACTTTGGTTTCGGCGAGCATGGCGTCGTAGGTTTTCTGGGCGACGCTGGATTCGAAGTAGTATTCGGGTTGGTTGGTGCCGTAGTGCGTGCCGAGCCGGGGGTAGAATTCGTCGGAAAAACCGCCGATGGTCCATTTGAGCATGTGCTCGGATTCGGCGGTGTTGATGCCGCTGGTGCTGAGTCCGCCGACGTGTTTCTCGGGTTCGATGAGGATGACGCTGGCTCCCTCGCGGGCGGCAGTGATGGCGGCAGCGATGCCACAGGGGACGCCGCTGTAGACGACGATGTCGGTGTTGAGGGTTTGGGGTTGAGCTTGGGTGTGGACGAGGCTAGTCAGGGAGAGCAGGAGAATGTGCCAGAGTTTTTTCATGGGAGGAAGATTCGGTGGTATGGAGTGCAGTCCGGTTGCGGAAGGCTTGGACAGAGGAAAATGATTTTTTGCTGGCGGAGTGTCGGGATGGGGGGATGGTTAGGCGCTTATGAGCGACAATATTCTGGAGAAGACGCGCTGTTATCTGTCTGGTCCGATGGATTTTGTGGGGTCGCGGGTGATTGAAAAGTATCTGGGTTGGAGGGCGATTTTGACACCGATCTTAAAAGGGTTTTCGATCCGGGTGTTGGATCCGTGGAACAAGCCGATCATTCGCGGGCATAGCAATTATGGTCAGGAAGGGGTGTTGCCGAACAAGGAGCAGTATGAGGCGGATTTCTGGACCAATGCGCAGACGAGGGTGCAGTTTGAGCGCGATTTTTGGGAGACGGTGCACATCGATTTAAGGATGACGGATTTGTCGGACTTTGTCGTGGCCTTTGTGCCGACGAATGTTTACAGCGTGGGGACGGTGCATGAGATTATTGTGGCGAGATTGCAGTTCAAGCCGGTGTTGTTGATCAGTCCGCCGGTGAAGTATGATTTTTTCCCGGAGCTGGCGGAACTTTCGGACGAGGTGAAGCGGGCGTTGAAGTTTGCGGGGTTCAAGGAAAATCCGCAGGGAATTCCGAGTCAGTGGTATGGAAATATTGTGGGTGGTCGGAACATGTTTGATGGGTTTGGCTGGGAGGGGATCGACATCAAGCGACCGGATTTTTATGAGGTGTTGATGCAGCAGGTGCTGGAAGATGCGAAGCCGGCGGAGGAGTCGGGGGCAGATTGGGAGCGGTGGGTTTGTGTGCGCAACTGGATGGCCGAGGCGCAGGCACTGAAGTCGCTGAAGGGCGGGGTGCTGGATTATGTGAAGTTTGCGGATGATCGGGAGCGGGGCCTGTTTGAAGCGGAATTGAATGAGGGCAAGGAACGCGAGAGACGGTATTTCTGGCACAATCAACCCTACACGCCGAAGCGGTCGTTCTTGTATCAGTTCCTGTGCATAGCGAGCGGGTATATTCCGCCCAAGTTGAACATTCTATCGCAGTTGAACGCCGAGGGGCAGGTGGTGCCGGTGTTGCAGGAGAGTGTGGATGATGACTGGTTGTTGATCTCCACGGAACACGAGAATTGATTTTATCTAGATGAAGGGATGAGGGCGAAGGGGTAAAGGAAGCGCGATGTTTTTGTTTGAGCTGTTTCTGAATGTTTGTGCGCCGATTTTTGTGGTGGTGGGGTTGGGGTGGGTGTTGGATCGGAAGTTTAGGCTGCACCTTGAGACGCTGGTGAAGCTGAACATTTATTTGTTGGTGCCGGCGTTCATTTTTTGCCGGGTGCTGGATACGGAACTGGGGGAGGGCGAGGCTTTGAAGATTGTGGGTTTCACGATGGCGACGATCTTTGCCATGTTCGTGGCGAGTGCGGTGTTGGGTCGGCTGCTGGGCTTGAATGAGCAACGCAAGCGGGCGCTGGGATTGGCGACAATGTTTTACAATTGCGGCAACTACGGGCTGCCGTTGGTGACGCTGGCGTTTGGTCACGAGGGGGCGGCGGTGCAGGTGTATGTGCTGGCGACGATGAATGTGGCGACGTTTACGATCGGGCTGTTCCTGGCGCAGAAGAAGGGCGAGGTGGGTGATGTGGGGCAGCACTGGCGGACACTGATGAAGGTGCTGCGGCAGCCGACGTTGTATGCGCTGATGGCGGGAATGTTGTGCCGATGGATGGGCTGGAGGGTGCAGGAGGTAAACTGGCTTTGGCAGCCGTTGGACTTGTTGCAGTCGGGGTTGATTGGATTCGCGCTGGTGACGTTGGGGGTGCAGATGTCGCAGACGCGACCGGAACCGTTTAGGGCGCCGCTTTGGGCGGCGTTGGGGACGCGACTGGTGATGGGACCGCTGGTGGCGGTGGGGTTGGTGAATGTGCTGGGATTTTCGCCGCTGGTGGCGGGGTCGCTGATATTAGCGGCGGGGGCACCGACGGCGGTGAACACAGCGCTGCTGGCGCATGAGTTTGAAGGGGACGTGTCGTTTGCGACTTCGGCGGTGTATTACAGCACGATTTTTAGCATGGTGACGACGACCGTCACGCTCGCCCTATTGAAAGGCTGAGGGAGAAGCACTTTTCTCTTTTCACTTCTCCCTTTTGACTTGGCCGAGCATGTCACGGAAGGGTCGGCTGGTGTTGGCGTAGTCAGGGTATTTGGGGTCGGGTTCGAGACCGGGAAGGTAACGCCAGTGTTTATACATCCATAGCCAGCATTCGGGGCGCTGGCGGATGTGGATTTCGAAGTGATCCCAGGCGGCCTGGGACATGGCGGCGGGCGTGGGATAGTCGGTGGGGTGGAGGATCTTGAATTGGAAATGATAACTGCCGTCGTCGAATGGGGTGCAGAGGCCGGCGACGATGGGGAGGTCGAGGCGTTGGGAAAGGCTGGCGTGGAGGGTGGTGACGCAGGTTTTTAGGCCGAAACATTCAATGGCGGCGGCGGTTTTGTTGGGTTTGATGGTGAGGTCGGTAAGCAGGGCAACGTGTCCGCCGCGCTTGAGTTCCTTCATGAGGCGAAGCATGGCGCCTTGCTGGGGAATGACACGATGGCCACTGTTTTGACGAAGGCGGGTGAAAATGGTGGTGAGGGAAGGGTTTTTGAAGTTTTGGGCGACGACGATCAGGGGGACGTCGCGAAATCCCATGATGAGGCTGATGAGTTCGAAGTTGCCGAAGTGGGGGGTGACCCAGATGGCACCTTTCTGCTTGGCGATGGAGATGGCTTGTGGGACCTCGGGGTGGTCGTGGAAGAGTCCGTCGATGTTGTCCCGTGTGAGCCGAAGGGACCAGAAGAGGTCAAGAAAGGTGCGGGCGAACGTGTGGTAAGAGGCGATGGTGATGCGGCGCACCTGATCGGGGGTGATGTTTTGGTCGGAAAAAGCGGCGTAGAGGTTGGTTTTGGCGGTGGTGCGTCCACGGTAGTCGACGAGGTAGGCGATGGAGCCGAAGATCTGGCCGAGCAGAATGATGAGGGGGCGGGGGAATTGGGGCAGCGCCCAGGTGGCGAGTCGGACGAGGACGGTTTCGATGGCGGGACGAAGGTTCTTCACGTTTGCGGTTTGGTAGTGGCGAAAATGTGTTTAGATTGGGACATGTCCGACACGCTGACCTCTATCCTGAACAAGTTGCTGAATCAACCGACCGCTCCCTTTCATGAATACCATGTGAGAGAGGCGATCGAACAATTGTTGCTGGATGTGCCGCATGTGGATCTTTCGCATGACGCGTTTGGCAACTTGCTGGTGACTTATCGCAAAGGCAAGCGCCGGTCGACGCCGACCTGGGTTTTGGGGGCGCACATGGATCACCCGGCTTTTGTGAAGGTGCCGAACAAGGATGAGTGGGATTTCCTGGGCGGAATGCCGAAGGCGGTGGTGGAACTGGAAGAGAATGTGGCGCAGCGCAAGGAGCATGGCGATTTTGCGCCGTGGGATTTTGATGCGGTGGTGGACAACGGTCGGGTGCAGGCACCGGCTTGTGATGATCTGGTGGGTTGTTCGGTGATTGTGGCGGTTTTCAAGGAACTTGCCAGGCTGGGGCTGGATGCGACGGTGCATGCGGCGTTTACGCGGGCAGAGGAGGTGGGTTTCCTCGGAGCGTGGCATTTGGGCAAGAACTGGCCGTTTGGCAAGGAGTCGGTGTTTTTGTCGGTGGAGACGAGTCGTCCGGTGAATGGCGCGGAGTTGGGTGAGGGGCCGATGATTCGTGTGGGCGACCGGCTTTCAATTTTCGACAATGAGCTGACGAAGATTTTGGTGAGCACGGCGATGGGGCAGGGCATCCGGGTGCAGCGCTGTTTGCTGGATGCGGGGGCTTGTGAGGCTTCGGCGTTGCAGGCGTGCGGGATTCGCAGTGCGGGAGTGAGTGTGCCGCTGGGGAATTATCACAACCTGGATGATGATCAGGTGCTGGCACCGGAGTGGGTGTATTTGGAAGATGTGCAGTCGATGGTAAACCTGTTGGTGGCGCTGGTGGGTGTTGATCAGCACGGGTTGGAGGAGCGTCCTTTGGAGGAACGGGTGAGCCTGCGGATGAAGGAGTTCAAAAAGCACCTTGAGGCGGGCAATTCGAAGTTTGAGGCGTTGGCGGTTTAACTGGAAAAGCCAGATCGCCATGAGAAAACCGCCGGCCTGCAGGCTGGCGGTTTTTTTGTGGAGCCGGATTCAGATGAAGGCAGATCAATGAGGTCGGGCGGATGGGATGCGGGCACAAAAAAAGGCGAGGTAAACCGCGCCTTTTAATGATGATGGGAACGTTCGAGGTCCCGTTTGTCGGTGGGAGTCAGCGGGGATTATTCCGCGTTCTCTTCAACATAACGGATAACGTCGCCAACGGAGAGGAGTTTTTCGGCTTCTTCATCGGGGACGTCGATGCCAAACTCTTCTTCGAAGGCCATCACAAGTTCCACGGTGTCGAGTGAGTCTGCGCCCAAATCTTCAATGAATTTGGCTTCAGGGGTCACTTGTTCAGGGTTAACGCCGAGTTGTTCGACGATGATGTCCCGGACTTTGTCTGCGAAGTTGGTGTCGGCCATAGATGAGAGTTAGTAGTTGCTTTGAGTGGCGCAGCTTTACCGGGTGAGTCGAATTTGGCAACCGGGAAAATGCGATTTTTTTGAATGCGAAATGCTCAATGTGAAAACGTCAAGCTGAGAATGACGATGTGGTGGGAAAACGCAGGGGTATTTTTGTTCAAAATAGGGCTCCAGGAGATTTGCCGGACTTGAATCGCTTGAGGTCCTGACGCTCCGATTGCTCCTCGGGGGTGAGTTCCCTGGCGTCGGCACGATGGCGGTAGGTGAAGCCCAAGACGAAGCAGGAAACATCCGCGACGAGGAAGACCATGGCGACGATGATGCCGTAGCGCTTGAGTTTTTCATCAATTCGTTTGTTGCGATTGACCGAAAAATGGTCGCGCGGTCCCTGGACTTTTGCCTGGTAGAGCCGACGCCAGCTGCGGGGATTGCGGGCGATGCTGAAGGTAAGCAGGAACAGTGCGGTGAGAATGATGCACGCGATTTGGTAGACCAACGGGAACCGGACGGTTTCCGCGCTGGCCTGGGCAATGACGGGTGCTAATGATGTCGTGAATGAAAACGGAAACGGCATTTCGAGTTCATTCTAGGGATGCAGACATTAAACTCAAGATGATTGTCCCACCCATGTGAAGAGATCGTCACCGGGAGAGTCGGCAAGCTGAACCTGAATTTGTGGATCGTTGGCGGCAAGGTGGGTGAGACAGTGGTAAACTTCCTCGGGATCGGCCTGGATGGAAACAGCGATGACGTTGGCGGTGGCGCTGCCGGCATGGGCGATGGCATTGCGCACGGAGGTGAGCACTTTGAGAAAGTCGACGGCGGCCTTTTTTCCGGCTTCGACGCCTGGTTGGTGATAGGCGTTGATGTTGACGAGGCTGGCGTAAAAAGAGACGGCGCGTTCGAACAGGGCGACGAGCATGCCAACGGTGTAGGGGGTGGCTTGTTCGATGCTGAGGGTGACGGATTCGCGGTCGCTGTCGAAAAGCGCTTTGCGGGTGCCGCGGAGGAAACCTTGAAGGTAGTCGCTGGCGGTGGTGTTGGGGTCGACTTCGACCTGGGGTTGATCGGAGCCCTTGCGAACTTCGATGAAGGTGGCGAAGAAGTTGTTCACCCCATCGCGTAGCTGTTGCACATAGGCATGCTGGTCGGTGGAACCCTTGTTGCCGTAGACGGCGATGCCTTGGTTGACGACGTTGCCGTCGAGGTCGTGCTGCTTGCCGATGGATTCCATGACGAGCTGCTGGAGGTATTTGCTGAGCAGCATGAGGCGGTCCTTGTAGGGGAGGACGACCATGTCCTTGGCACCTTTGCCGTTGCCGGCCTGATACCACATGAGGGCGAGCAACATGGAGGCGTTTTGCGCGGTGGGAAGGGTGCGGGTTTTCTCATCCATGGCTGCGGAGCCGGAGAGGATGAGGTCGATGTCGATGCCCTGGAGCGTCATGGGCACGAGGCCGACGGTGCTCATGATGGAGGTGCGGCCGCCGACCCAGTCGGTCATGGGGAAGATTTTGAGCCAGTCGTTTTCGGTGGCGTAGGCTTCGAGTTTGCTGCTGATGCCTCCAGAGGCGGTGCCGGTGACGGCGACGGCGTGTTTCGAGAAGTCGAGTCCGGCGCGTTCATAGGCAGCGCGGGCTTCGAGCATGCCGTTGCGGGTTTCGGGGGTGCCGCCGGATTTGGAAATGACGACGGAGAGCGTGGTGGCAAGGTCCGCTCCGATGTTGGCGATGGTGCGCTGGATGCCGTCGGGATCGGTGTTGTCAAAGAAGTAGGTTTGCAGCGGGGCGCTGTGCGCGTCGACGAGGGCGTCGGTGATGAACTGGGGGCCAAGGGCGGAGCCGCCGATGCCGATGATGAGAAGCTTGCTGAACTTGGCTCCGTTTTGGGCGGTGATTTCGCCGCTGTGGATTTTGGAGGCGAAGACTTTGCAGTCGGCGATGTCGTTGTCGATGCCGGCGGCAAGTTCGGGAGTGGGGGCGAGGGCAGAGTTGCGAAGCCAGTAGTGGCCGACCATGCGTCCTTCATCGGGATTGGCAATTTCACCAGCTTCGAGTTTTTTCATATCCTCGAAGGCACGGGCAACGAGCGGCTCCATTTTGGCGAAGAAGCCGTCGTCGAAATTCATGCGGCTGATGTCGAGGCTGAAGCCGAGATCGGGGTAACGAAGAAGGTGTTGCTGATAGCGCGTCCAGAGGTTCATCATGCTGGCACACAAGCAGGGAAGGGCGTTTTCGCAAGGATTTGCGCGCTCTGGAGGGATTTTCGTTGATGCACATTTATGGAGCGGCGGAGAATGGAGGTGGGATAGTGCCCAAATAAACAACGGTCAGCACCACAAATGCCTCGCATTGCACAAAAACTGATTGGTGCCGTCGCCCCAAAAGATTAGGTATTAGCATGCTTAAATAAAGAGCAATTATTTGGCATTATTCCACGGAATTATGTAATTCGAAGGGCTAATATATATGGTTAAGACATTGTCAGGACATTTGGAAAAGTTGGTTTTGGTGGTCGCGGTCGTGTTGTTTGGGGGTGAGATCAGGGCACAGGAGCTTCAACCGTTTATTTTCAATGTCACGAAGTCGGCGGTGGCCGGGGATGTGGTGGGGATTCATGGAGATCAGTTTGGAACGGCACCGACGGTGTGGATCGACCGCTTGGAGCCGGGGGACAGCCATCCAAATCCTGAAATGCAGCTGACCGATGTTTTGACGAAGTCGAATCAGTATATCGGCGTGCGGTTGCCAACCAATCTGGCGCTGGGAGTGTATGCGATTTTTGTGAAGTCGGGCACCAAGACGAGTGCGCCGGGTTGGGTGAACCGGGCGGACGGGTGGCATTATCTGGATCTGGCGGGGCGGGAGATTGCGCCATCGTTTCCGTTTCGCATTACCGGAAGAAATCTGGCATTTCCAGGGGCGACACCACAGGTGCGCTTTGTGAACGCGGCAAATGGCGGGGTGCTGGCGGCTTCAGGGGTGGGATCGACCGGGGATTCACTTGGAATCAAGTGTGTGGCTCCGCTGGGTTTGTCGATCGGAGCTGAATATCATGTGGAGGTGAACAACGGCTTGGCGAATCTACCTTCGGCGTGGGTGCGAATGCCGGGTCAACCGTTGCTGGTGCGGGCCATCGGGTTTGATCTTTTTGGACTTGGCGTGCCTTGGGGGTCGGATTTTGCGAAGATGCTGGGCAGGGTGATCAATGTGAAGGGGATTGGTTTCAATGCGGTGGGAAATGGGGTGGCTGATGACCGGGCGGCGATCCAAAAGGCGATTGATACGGCGTCGGCAATGGGTGGCGGGGTGGTTTATCTGCCGAGTGGTGTTTATGCGATCGGGGTGACCAGCAGTGGCGGGGTGGATTACAATTTGGTGATGAAGTCCAATGTGGTTTTGATGGGTGAGGGAATGACCAGGTCGACGCTGGTGACGACAGGTGGGGGTTCAGGGTTGCACGCGGGTTTGGTCTATGTGCCGCCGGGGCATACGACGCTGGGCTTTTACAATCTGACGATGCGTGGCGGTCCGAAATGCTCGATGGTGGTGAATTACTTTGCTGCGATTCGCGCTTTCATTGCGGGCTGCCGGTTGGAAAACCATGGAGGGCAGGGCACACGTTCCATCGCGTGGCGGGAAGGGGCACAAACGGTGTTGAAGGACTCGCAATTCGTATCCACCCAAATGAAAAGCGATGCGGCCTATTTTGTGGGGCAAAACGATTTGATCGTGAAGAACTGCTACTTTGAGTATCATGACGGACGCATCCGCTTCACGCTGGGTGAGCGCGTGCAGGTGGAAAGTTGCACCATCGCGAGGTCGGTGGAAACGGATGGTTTGGAAACGCCCACTTATGGCGGGTTGGTATCTCCAGTGGACGACTTTTCCCTTTTGAGCACCAGCTTCATCAAGCTTGGCAATGGGCTGATTCCTCGGGCGAACGACGGCGAGAGTGTGCTTTGCGAATATCCTTCGGAGCACTACGCCCTTGGTTCAGCAACGGCCGGCGGGGTGGATCTATTGTCGGACAGTTCCGCAGCGTGGAAATCCGGTGGTTTGGTGGGTTTGGAGGTGATGATCATCAAGGGCCCTGGTGCCGGACAGCGGCGCACGATCAGTGGCAACACGGGGAACAGTCTGACCGTTTCCCAGGCGTGGGACGTTCCGCCCGTGGCTGGGAAGAGTTACTACAATGTGACCAACCGGTGCAAGCGGCACATGATCAAAACCTGCATGTTCAACGGAATGCCGAGTGGCATCTGGTATTACCGCACTCCGATTGATGATCTGGTGATTTCAGGCAATCAATTTGTGGACACGGCTTATACGGTCTTGGTGCGCGCCAATCAGCGGGTGGTGGCAGAGAGCTACAGTTTCGGGAATGAGTTCAACACCATGTCGGGCATCCTGATTGAGAAAAATACCTCGCGGCTTTCCTCGCCTGCCCTGAGCAATGGACCGGCGACTCCGGTGATTGATGCGGTGTTGACCAGCGGCAATCAAATTTACGGCAATTTCTACTATGATTGCGTGATGCGTGGCAATGCCTGGATGGGAAACAACGCGGAGAAGGACTGGGGCACGCATATTGGTTTGACGGCTGGTCCGGTGGTGGACAATGTGAGCGCAAGTGCCGTTGGAATGATTGTTCAGGGCAATTACTTCTCGAACAACCTGGTAGGCATCAATCTCGGAACAGGTAATTCACAAACGGTCATTCTGGGAAATGTCTTTGTCAATGTGCAGACGCCGCTTCAGCAAACGCGGCTTCCGGGCTTTTCATCGGAATCGGTGGGAACGGTGTTTGCGCCGTGAAGCCGATGGCGACGGTGTTCATTTGATCGATAGGGATAAACTTGACGCGGACGCCCAGTCCGGCTGAAATGGGCGGCTTATGAGCGAAGCGTTTCCTGACATTCCTAAAATTCAGTTCGAGGGCCCCAAGTCGAAGAACCCCCTTTCATTCAAACAATACAATGCGGATGAAGTGGTGGCGGGCAAAACCATGCGGGATCACTTCCGCTTTGGGGTTGCCTACTGGCACGCGATGCGCAACACGCTGTCGGATCCCTTTGGCGGCGGCACCTCGCAGAAGCCTTGGGACGACGGAACGGAGAGCGTGGACAACGCGCGTCGCCGTGCGCACGTGTGTTTTGAGTTCATGGACAAGCTGGGGATTGACTACTACTGCTTCCATGATCGGGACATCGCTCCTGAAGGCGCATCGTTGAAAGAGAGCCACGCGAATCTGGATGCGGTGGTGGATGAGCTGGAAGGTTTGCAGAAGGCGACGGGCAAGAAGCTTCTTTGGGGCACCGCATCGTTGTTTGGCAATGCCCGATACAATCAGGGCGCGGCGACGAGTCCGAGTGCGGCCGTGTTTGCTTATGCTGGAGCGCAGGTGAAAAAAGCGCTGGAAGTGACGCATCGTCTTGGCGGCGAGGGTTACACCTTTTGGGGTGGTCGTGAGGGTTATGCTTCGCTGTGGAACACCGACATGAAACGTGAGGTGGATCACCTGGCGGCGTTTTTGCACATGGCGGTGGCACACAAGAAGAAGATCGGATTTACCGGTCAGTTTTACATTGAGCCAAAACCACGTGAGCCTTCGACGCACCAGTATGATTCCGACAGCGCCGCCTGTTTGAACTTCCTGCGTCAGTATGATTTGCTGGAGCATTTCAAGCTGAACATCGAGACCAACCACGCAACGCTTGCCGGTCACACGATGCGTCATGAGTTGGAAGTGGCTTTGGCGGCAGGGGCCTTGGGTTCGATTGATGCGAACACCGGCGATGAACTGATTGGTTGGGATACGGACCAGTTCCCGACAGACATTTATTTGACGACGCAGATCATGTTGGTGTTGTTGAAGATGGGCGGATTCACCACCGGTGGATTGAACTTTGACGCGAAAGTGCGTCGCGAAAGTTTTGAACCCGTCGATCTTTTCCATGCGCACATTGGGGGGATGGATGCGTTTGCACGCGGCTTGAAGATCGCATCGGCGATCATTGAAGACGGTCGTCTCGATGGTTTTGTGAAGCAGCGTTACAGCAGCTTCGACAGCGGCATCGGTGCACAAATTGAGAAAGGCGAAGTAGGCTTTGAAGAACTTGAAGCCTACTCCTTCGCCAATGGCGAACCCGTCATCGGTAGCGGACGTCAGGAGATGCTCGAAGGCTTGGTGAACGAGTTTATTTGATTCCGGGTAGAGATTAATCAACCGGCGATTTCTGGGATGCCAGAGATCGCCGGTTTTTTCGGGTCATGTCCAAGGTGGAAAGTAATTGGTGATCTTCTTTTGGCTTGCCACTGATCCAGTCCACCACTTCGTTTAAACCAAATTCCATCTATTGCTGAAAATAATCTCAACATCCGGAGGCCAGACTGATTTGATCACGTTAAATCCCTAACCAAGAAATAGATCATTCCAACCTCCCATGAAGAAGATTTTATCCCCGAGGAAGGACAACCAATTTCTGATTAACTTCTGCTCTCGCTTGATCGCCGCCCTTCATCTGAATGGATGAAAGCAGGCCTCGAAGCGGCTAATGTCAGCCAGCAGATGCGAAGGATGAAGCGCGAAAAAAGAAGTTCGACCTGCCGATAATGTTGAGGCAGTTTTTGAAGGAGATCCAACAATGACATGCAAAGCCGACCACCACATTTGTCAATAGTTTGCACACTGACCCCATTTTACCCTGCATTAAAACCTAATCCTGTGCCGATCCCTCTTTAACCAATGAATCCAGACGTAATCGATCTAACCGAAGAGGATGTAAAAAGGGGATTCCAAATCGCTTGCTATACAACTGCGCAGCGTCGCCGACGTTTATTTATTGCGGTCGCCCTTTCTGCGCTGCTCGCATTATTCGCTTCTTTGTCGACTTCGAATGAGGCCCATATGAAGATCGGTTCATTCGATTACTCTAAAATGTTTCAATATAGCCTGAAGGTTTTTTCGTTTGTTTTTGTTGGTGGATTCGCATTTTATTTGACTTCAAATCTTCAAAAATCGCGTCAAAAACGTTATAGTGCATTAATGGCAAGAGAATGGAAATCAGTAACAGGTGGTGTTGCTAAAGTCAGTCTACATGACGGTTTCTTCAATCTTCTGTTCAGCGAATCTGAAGAAAAGTTTTTCACAACACAAATCAAGTTGATAATTGAAACGCAGGATTACTTTGTGATCGTTATTGGGAATGATCAAAAGGAGCGATTTATCCCACTTCCAAGAAACAATCTTGTGAGTAGCTGGCTAGACGTAAGTGCGGATGGGATAAAAAAGGAAAATGTTTCAATAAAGTTAACGTAGGCCCCAAATCAAGCACCCTTAGCAAATTCTCGTCATAGGTCCTGTGGGTCGTAGTATTTGGCCATGACGAAGCCGCTTCGCGGAAGGGTAGGCCCACCGCACGGCGCAACCGCGAACCAGCTGTCTGACAACTCTGTTTTTCCCAGATCGCGCTGGGCTTCGACCGAATGGTGGGATGCATTTGGTTGGGGAAAACAGGTTTCTGCAACCAGAGAGTGGTTGGCATTGATAAATTATTTGACCGGTGGTCAAATAATCGCATAATGCCTCTGTGGCCTCTGAATCACTCCCTGTTACCCGCAAAGAACGCGAGTTCTTTGCGCGTGAGAAGTTGATTCTGACCCAGGCACGTCGGCTCTTGATCGAGAAAGGTTTTCAGGCCTGGAACATGGATCAGTTGGCGGAGGCCGTGGAGTATTCAAAGGGCACGCTCTACCAGCACTTTACTTCGAAGGAGGACCTCGTGCTTGGCGTCGCTACCGATTCACTCAAGACGCGGGCGGATTGGTTTGAGAAGGCGAGCAAGTTCAAAGGCACCACTCGTGAGCGCAGTCGGGCGATTGGTTTTGCATGCTGTGAGTTCGCCGAAAAATGTCCGGACTACTTTCACATTGAGATGATGCTGAAGTCGGCCTCATTCTGGGAGAAAGCCAGTGAAAAGCGGCGGTTGGCCCATGCATTCCAGAGTGCGCGATGCTGGCGCTTGCTAAACAACATTGTGGTGGAGGCAATGGCCCTCGGGGACCTGCCCAGAGATGGACACACTCCCGAGCAGGCGACTTTTGCCCTGGTTTCCGTAACCGTGGGGAGTCATGTGATGAGCCAGGAACCGCAGATTCTAGTCCAGGCTGGCATCACGAATCCGATGAAGGCCGTTCGCCTTAACCAAGACATGGTTTGTGATGGGCTGGGATGGAAACCGCTTATGAAGGATTTCGACTATTCCGAGACCGATCGTCGGATCGTGAAGGAAGTTTTCCCAGATGCTGTGAACTGGCTGAATGGCTGAGTTTTTTTGCCACTAGAATGACCAGGAGTCAAAAATGGACCGTTAGATATGAATTTCATCGCCCTCCGCATGTTGATGTCAGACCGAGCCAAATATTGGGGCCTGGTTTTTGCATTCGCATTCTCGACCTTCCTTCTGCAGAACCAGATCAGCATCTTTTGCGGCATCATGATGCGCACGGGCAGCCAGATTTTGGATGTCACCGATGCGGACGTTTGGGTGATGGATCCTTATACGGAGTATTTTGAGCAAACCAAGGCGCTGAAAGACACAGACCTGACGCGTGTGCGAGGGGTTCCGGAGGTGGATTATGCCGTGCGGCTGTTCAAGGGCAATCCGACTGCCCGCACGCTTGCGGGAAAGTTTGCCTCCACCTTCACTCTGGGGGTGGATGACAGCACTCTTGTTGGAGTGCCGCGCAAGATGATCATGGGCAGTTGGGAGCGTTTGACTGAAGCGAAGAGCATCGTGATTGATAAAGCGGGATACAACCTTCTGTTTCCGGGTGAACCCTTGGAACTGGAACGAATTCTCGAGTTGAATGACCACAAGGTCACGATCGTTGGCATATCGGATGCCGCTGCTCCATTTGTCAGTTTTCCAGTCATTCATGCTCGATACAGCGAGGCGGTGAACTTCCAGGGTCGGGAGCGAAATCAAATGAGTTTTGTTCTCGCACGGCCAAAGCCTGGGGTGTCGCCTGAAAGTCTCGCCAGACAGCTTGAACAGGCGACGGGACTGAAGGCCAGGACGACTCGTGAGTTTGCGTGGGATTGTGTGGTTTATTACCTCAAGAACACCGGCATCCCGGTGAACTTCGTCATTACCATTGCCGTGGCTTTGGTGGTCGGACTGGCGGTTTCGGGGCAGACATTCTACATGTTCACGGTCGAGAACCTTCGTCAGTTTGGGGCTCTCAAGGCCATCGGAGTTACGAATACCCGACTGGTCTTTATGGTTCTTTTGCAGGCCGTTGTTGCCGGGGCGATCGGCTACGCCATCGGCACCGGAATGGCCGCTGCCTTTTTCACCGCCACCCTCAATGGCATGGCTACACGCGGAATCATCCTCATGTGGCAGGCGGTCGTAGGTGTCGGCGGGGTGATGGCGCTCGTCGTGGCGGCCGTCAGCATTCTAAGCGTCCGCAAGGTCCTCGTTCTTGAACCCGCCAGTGTCTTTCGTTGACCCATGAATGCTTCTCCATCTTCACTCGCGGTGCGTTGCACGGCCGTCCAAAAACATTTCGGCGGAAACGAGGCGCGGGTTCAGGTGCTGCGCGGCGTGGAGTTTGAAGCCAGGCAGGGCGAGATCACGTTTTTGGTCGGTCCGAGCGGATGTGGAAAAACCACACTGATCTCGGTGATTGCGGGTCTTCTTGATCCCAGTGACGGGGAAATCGAGGTTCTGGGACACCGTCATGGTCAACTCCAGGGAGCCGATCGAGTGGTGTTTCGGCGTCGGAATCTTGGCTTCGTTTTTCAGCAATACAATCTGCTGCCTTCGCTGACGGCTGCGGAAAACGCGGCGGTGCCTTTAATGGCCGATGGCATTCCTCGAAACGCAGCGGTCAAGAAGGCCGCTGAACTTCTCGATCGCCTTGGCCTGGGTTCCCAAGTCAATGCCATGCCGCGGGTGCTCTCTGGAGGTCAGCAGCAACGTGTGGCTCTTGCCCGCGCGCTTGTTCATGAGCCTGCTCTCATCATCTGCGATGAGCCCACCTCCGCCCTTGATCACAAGACCGGCGAGTCGGTCATGCAATTGCTCGCCACCGCCGCGCTTTCTCCGCAGCGGGCGGTCATCGTCGTCACGCACGACAACCGCGTTTTCCATCACGCCCACTCCATCGCCCATATGGACGATGGTCGGGTCACTCACGTCGAAACCCAGCGCCCCTGAACGTCCATGAAAATACCGATACTTCCCATCCTCGCCGTTGGTTGCCTGATCGCAGCCGTGCACACCGTCATCAGCAGTCAGCCTCAGCGCAGCTCCACTTCGCCACCGAAGATGCCGCCGCGCAGTTTGTATGAAAAAACCATTGCGGCCATGGGACTGGTGGAGCCGAGCAGCGAGATGATTTTCATCGGCAGTCACCGGAGCGGAGTGGTGCAGGAGGTGCTGGTGACGACGGGTCAAAAGGTGCGGGCGGGAGATGCCTTGATCCGGCTCGACACGCGGGAGCTGGAAGCAACGCTGAAGGTGGATCGTGCCCAATGGTTGGAGGCTCGGTCGCAACTTCGTGTGGCGCAGTCCCAGTGCATGCAGTCCCGGCGCAGCTTTGAATACGCCCAAAAGCTGGCTGGCACCCGGGCGATCTCAGAGGAGGAAGTGACTGACCGCAAAACAGCGCTGGAGACCGCCCTTGCCCGGGTTGAAGCGGCCGAAAGTTCCATCGCTCTGGCAGAAGCGCGCATTCAACTGACTGAAACCGAAATCAAAAAAAGCACCCTGCATGCCCCGATCGATGCCACGGTGCTTCAGTTGAAGATCCGGGCGGGGGAGGCGGTGTCGGCGACACCTGCTGCGACGCCTTGGTTAACGCTGGGGCAGACCGACACTCTCCACCTCCGTGCCGATGTGGACGAGCACGAAGCTTGGCGCGTCAGGCCCGATGCGGAGGCGACTGCGCAGGTCAGGGGAAATCCGGAACTCCAGGCCGCACTCGAATTCGTGCGCTTCGAGCCATTGGTCATCCCCAAGAAATCGCTCTCGGGGGATGCCACCGAGCGCGTCGATACCCGGGTCCTTCAAGTCATCTACCGGGTGAAGAAAGGCGATGCGCCCGCCTTGTATGCGGGTCAACAGATGGATGTGTTCATCTTGGCGGGAGGCTCGACACCGTGACTCCTTCTCATGACCCACACATTCTCGTTAAGGAATGAGTTCTCCAAGCAATCGTGGGAAGCAGCAATCATCGGAATGATCTTGGGTTTGATGGCGTTTTATGGGAATGACCAAATTTTTGAAATGCATGGGATGGGGAATGATGTTGCTGATGGCGATGGTTGGTGTTCAGGGGCAGGCGCAGGAGAAACCGAAGTGGAAGAAGGTGCTGCCGGATTTGCCGGAGTCGGTGGAGTTGTTTGAGAATGTGGAGATTGCGAAGCCGGAGGGGTTTCCTTTGTTGGTGAACGTTTATGTGCCGAAGGCGGAGGGAGCACATCCGGGGCTTTTGTTGATCCATGGCGGGGGATGGCAGAAGCGGCAGATTGATTCGGACATGCCGTTGGCGGAGCGACTGGCGGCGAGGGGTTATGTGGTGGTTCAGGTGAGGTATCGACTGGCGCAGGATGCGATGTATCCGGCGGCGGTTCATGATTGCAAAACGGCGCTGCGATATGTGCGGGCGAATGCGGCGAAGTATCGGTTGGACAAGGAGCGGGTGGGAGTGATGGGCGGTTCGGCAGGGGGACATTTGAGCGGGTTGATGGGGATGACAGGTGGGTTCAAGGAGGTTGAGGGCGATGGAGGTTTTGGTGAGGAGTCGACGCAGGTGAAGGCGTGCATCGTGATGGCGGCGACGATGGATTTGATGGAGGCGAACAAGGAAAAAAACGGGGAGAGTCATGTGGCGTTTTTTGGTCCGATTGGGGAGAAGCGGGAGGTGTATTTGCAGGCTTCGCCGATCGAGCATGTGAAGGCGTCGAGTCCACCGACGTTGTTCATTGAAGGGGAAAAGGACACGCTGAAGATCGGGCGTGCTGAGATGCAGGAGAAGTTGAAGGCGGCGGGAGTCGCGACGGAGTTGGTGACCTTGAAAGGTGCGCCGCATCCGTTTTGGATGAGTCAGCCGTGGTTGGATGAGACGGCGAAGGCGGCGGGGGATTGGTTTGACCGCTATTTGAAGTGATGGAGTGAAGGAGGGTTCCCGGGTTCGGAAATGTCCTAATCCCGGGCTGGGGCGCTATGAACTGAGGTGCTGAATTTTGTTATGAATTTGATGGGTCGAATTTCTGCTTTGATCTTTTTGCTGACTGCTTTGACGGCAGAAGGTGGAGAGGTGCAATTTAATCGGGATGTGCGGCCCATTCTCTCGGACAAGTGTTTTGCTTGTCATGGTCCGGATTCGGCGACGAGGGAGGCGGGATTGCGGTTGGACACGCGTGAAGGGGCGATTGAGGGACTGGCAGTGAAGCCGGGGGATGTGGGGCACAGTGAGTTGATGGCCCGTGTGGTCAGTGAGGATGGGGATGAGGTGATGCCGCCGCCGGAGTCGAAATTGGGTAGGTTGAGTGAAAAAGAAATCGATGTTTTGAAGCGGTGGATTGAGCAAGGGGCGGAGTATCAGTTGCATTGGGCGTTTGAGCCGGTGCGGATGGAGGATGCGCAGAAGGACATGGATGAGGTGGTGCTGAAGAAGCTGCGGGAGAAGGGGTTGTCGTTTCAGCCGGAGGCGGACAAGTCGACGTTGATTCGCCGGGTGAGTTTTGATCTGACCGGATTGCCGCCGACGGTGGCTGAGGTCGAGGATTTTTTGAGCGATAATCGCGTGGATGCTTATGAGCGGTTGGTGGATCGTTTGCTGGCTTCACCGGCTTACGGAGAAAGGATGGCAGTGGACTGGCTGGACATGGCGAGGTATGCGGACAGTTATGGATTTCAGGTAGACAAAATGCGTGTGGTCTGGCCTTGGCGGGACTGGGTCATTGATGCGTTCAACGAGAACCTGCCGTATGATGATTTTATCACCTGGCAAGTGGCGGGGGACTTATTGCCGGGGGCGACGGACGAACAAATTTTAGCGACGGCGTTTAACCGTTTGCATCAACAGGAGTCTGAGGGCGGAAGTGTGGAGGAGGAGTATCGGCGTGAATATGTGGCGGATCGTTTGCACACTTATGGCACGGCGTTTCTGGGGCTCACATTCGAGTGCGCGAGGTGTCACGATCACAAGTATGATCCGATTTCGCACAAGGAATATTATGAGATGGCGGCCTTCTTCCAGAACATTGATGAGGCGGGATTGTATTCGTATTTCACGGAGTCGGTGCCGACGCCGACTTTGGTGATGAAATCGGAGGATGGTTCTGGGCGATTGAAAGATGCGAAGTTGGTGGTAGCAAAGCTGGAGGGTGAGGGGAACGGATTGAAGGCGTCGAGGCGTGAGGCGTTTTTGAAATGGAAAGGTGAGTGGAACGGTGGGGTGGAGATGAAGGGTGAGTTGGCGAGATTCAAGTTTGATGAGGTGGTGGATGGCAAGATGCCGAATGCGATTGAGGGAGGTGAGCCTGCGTTGTTGAAAGGCGAAAACCGGTTGGCGGAAGGATGGGAGGGGAGCGGGGTGTTGTTGACGGGAGATGATGGGGTGAGTTTGCCGGTGGGGAATTTTCGGCGTGATCAGCCGTTTGCGGTTTCGTTGTGGATGAAGGCGTCGGAGGCGGCGGAGCGGGCGGTGGTTTTTCATCGTTCGCGCGCCTGGACGGATGCGGCGAGCCGGGGATATGAGTTGCTGATTGAAGAGGGCAAATTGAAGTGGTCCTTGATTCACTTCTGGCCTGGGAATGCGATCTCGGTGAGGACGAAGGACAAGGTGAAGGTCGGTGAATGGACGCAGGTGACGGTGAGTTATGATGGCAGCAGCAGGGCGGCAGGGTTGAGGATGTTTGTGGATGGCGTTGAGGCTCCGGTGGAGGTGGTGCGGGATGCTTTGACGAAGGAGATCACCGGGGGAGGCGGGGACACGATCACAATTGGCGAACGGTTTCGGGATCGGGGATTTAAGGGGGGAATGGTCGATGATTTTCGGGTGTTTGAGCGGGAGTTGGGGATCTATGAAGCCGGGGTTTTCTTTGATGGCAAGAGGTCGGAGGATGAGGGAGCGTTGTTGGAGTTTTATCTGGCTCAGGTGGATGAGGCGTGGGGGAGTTATCTGGAGCGATTGCAGAAAGCGCGGCGTGATTTGGCGGGGCTGACGGATGGCATGCGGGAGATGATGGTGATGAAAGAATTGCAGGAGCCGAAGAAGGCGTATTTGCTTTTGCGCGGGGAATACAACCAGCATGGCGAGGAAGTTTTTGCGGATGTGCCGGAGGTGTTGCCGCCCTTGCCAGAGGGGGTGAAAAAGGACCGGCTGGCGTTGGCGAATTGGACGGTGGATGCGAAGAATCCGCTGACGGCGAGAGTGACGGTGAATCGTTTTTGGCAGTCGGTGTTTGGTCGTGGATTGGTGAAGACTTCGGAGGATTTTGGGAGTCAGGGCGAGAGGCCGCTGCATGGGGAGTTGCTGGATGTTTTGGCGGCGGATTTCGTGTCGGGTGGTTGGGATGTGAAGCGGTTAATGAGGAAGATGGTGATGAGTCGAACGTATCGGCAGGGCAGCTTCAATTTTGAGGACAGGCAAATGATGGTGGATGATCCTGACAACGAGTGGTTGTCGCGCGGGCCGAGATTTCGTTTGCCGGCGGAGATGATTCGGGACAATGCGCTGGCGGTGGCGGGGTTGCTGGATGGGGCGATGGGCGGGGCGCCGGTGAATCCGTATGAGATGAGTGAGGCGTTCAAACCGGTAAAGGATTTGAAGTTGGCGGGGTTGCATCGGCGCAGTCTTTACACGAGCTGGCGCAGGACGGCTCCGGCTCCGGCGATGATTGCTTTTGATGCGCCAAGGCGGGCGGTTTGCAGTGCGAAACGTGAGCGCACGGATTCACCGTTGCAGGCGTTGGTTTTGTTGAATGGTCCCCAGTTTGTGGAGGCGGCGCGGGTGATGGGGGAGAGGGTGTTGAAGGAATGTGGTGATGATGTGGAGAAGATGATTGAAGGGATTTTTATGAGGTGTTTGAGCAGGATGCCGGACGAGAGGGAGAGGGACATTGTAAGGGTTTTGCATGCGGAGCAGTTGGAGCATTTTAGGAAACATCGCGAAGAGGCGGCGGAGTTGCTGAGGGTGGGTCAGGTGGGGCGTGATGAGGAGCTGGATGTGGTGGATGTGGCGGCGGCGACAGTGCTGGCACAGGCTTTGATGAATCACGATTCGAGTGTGGTGAAACGGTGAAATTTTTGGAGGTGTTATGATATGACGGAAGATTGTTTGCGAGATGGAAACGGGGAGACGTTCGGGGTGACAGGCAAAATGCCTGTCACACCCACAGGCTACAAGCCTGTGTCACCGCTCCGCGGCGAAGCTCCCAACCCGACAGGCTACAAGCCTGTCACACCCACAGGCTACAAGCCTATGTCACAGGGGATGAGCCGACGGACGTTGTTGAATCGATTTGGGATGGGGCTGGGTGGAATGGCTTTGTCGGAGATGCTGGCGAGTGGTGCGGAGAAAGGGGTGATGGGAGGGAATCATGTGGCGCCGAAGGCGAAGCGGATCATTTATTTGTTCATGTCGGGCGGGCCGTCACAGGTGGATCTGCTGGATTACAAACCGTTGTTGAATCAACGTCATGGGGAGCAGTTGCCGGATTCGGTGCGGGGGGCGCAAAGGCTGACGGGGATGTCGGGGAACCAGTCGTCGATTCCATTGGTGGGGTCGCCGTTCAAGTTTTCACAGCATGGGGAGTCGGGCGCGTGGTTCAGTGAGTTGCTGCCGCACACGGCGTCGATTGCGGATGATCTGTGTGTGGTGAAGTCGATGTTTACGGAGGCGATCAATCACGGTCCGGGCGTGACGTTTTTACAGACGGGTTCACAGATCGCGGGGAGGCCGAGTTTCGGTTCGTGGTTGAGTTATGGGTTGGGTCAGGAGAATGCGAATCTGCCGTCGTTTGTGGTATTGATCACGAAGGACAAGACGGGGCAGCCGTTGGGATCGCATCTCTGGGGCGGTGGGTTTTTGCCATCGAAACATCAAGGGGTGTTATTTCGGGCGGCGAAAGATCCGGTGCTGTATTTGGGGAATCCGGCGGGGGTGAGCGAGGGGAGTCGGCGGATGATGCTGGACCGGTTGAAGGAGCTGCATGAGCATCAGTTTGCGGGCACGCCGGATGTGGAGATTCAGAACCGGATTGATCATTATGAGATGGCGTATCGGATGCAGTCGAGCATTCCGGAGGCGACGGGGATTGAGGAGGAGCCGGAGTCGGTGCTGGATTTGTATGGTCCGGATGTGAAGACGCCGGGGACGTTTGCGGCGAATTGTTTGCAGGCGCGGCGCATGGCGGAGCGCGGGGTGCGGTTTATCCAGTTGTATCATCAGGACTGGGATCACCATGGCGGATTGCCGGGGGCATTGCCGAAGCTTTGCAAGGAGACGGATCAGGCGGCGGCGGGACTGGTGCGGGATTTGAAACAGCGGGGGATGCTGGAGGACACGCTGGTGGTGTGGGGTGGGGAGTTTGGGCGGACCAATTATTGTCAGGGCAAGATCCAGCCGAACTTTGGGCGGGATCATCATCCGCGCTGTTTCAGTTTATGGATGGCCGGGGGTGGCGTGAAGCCGGGAACGGTGCACGGGGAGACGTGTGAGTTTGGCTATAACGTGGTGAGCGGCGGGGTGCATGTGCATGATTTTCATGCGACGCTGCTGCACTTGCTGGGGATTGATCACGAACGGTTGACGTATCGTTTTCAGGGGCGGCGGTTCAGGCTGACGGACGTGCATGGGCACGTGGTGAAGGAGTTGTTGGTGTGACGGAAAGTAGAAGGCTCGTCCCGGGCCTTGGCAGATCGGGATGAAAGGCTCGGGACGAGCCTTCTACGTTGTTTTTTGGAGGATCAGACAGGAGTCGATGCCGCCGAAGCCGAAGGAGTTGTTGAGGACGGCGGTGACTTTGGTTTCGCGGCCGTGGTTGGGGAGGTAGTCGAGGGTGATTGGGCAGTCGGTGGACTCAAAATGGAGGGTGGGAGGGAGCCATTGGTTCTCAATCGCGAGAGCGCAGATGAGGGCTTCGACGGCACCGATGGCTCCGAGGGAATGACCGGTGTAGGCTTTGGTGCCGGAGACGGGTGGGGCGGATTTTTCGCCGAAGAGAGTGGCGATGGCGGTGGCTTCGTTGAGGTCGTTTTGCGGGGTGCTGCTGGCGTGGGCGTTGATGTAGGACATGTCGCCGGGGTTGAGCCGGGCGTCGTCGAGGGCAAGCTGCATGGCGCGCCGGAGGGGGGTGCCGTCGGGTTTGGGGATGGTCATGTGATGGGCTTCGCAGATGAGGCTGCTGCCGGTGAGTTCGGCATAGATGCGGGCGTTGCGGGCACGGGCGTGGGAGAGAGATTCGACGATGATGATGGCGGCTCCCTCGCCCATGACGAAACCGTCGC
Organism: Phragmitibacter flavus; assembly: GCF_005780165.1. NCBI lineage: Bacteria > Pseudomonadati > Verrucomicrobiota > Verrucomicrobiia > Verrucomicrobiales > Verrucomicrobiaceae > Phragmitibacter > Phragmitibacter flavus. The sequence continues at coordinate 272,079 of NZ_VAUV01000007.1, forward strand.
GTTGGGTGTCGAAAGGACGGCAGGCGTGCGCCGGGGGATCGCCTTGCCAGCGGCTCATGGTGTGGATTTGATCAAAGGCGGCGTAGGTGAGGGGGCTGAGGGGGGATTCGCTGGCACCAGCGATGACGATGTCGGCGGCTCCCTGACGGATGAGGCGAAGGGCGTCGGCAATCGCGACGTTGCCGCTGGCGCAGCTGTTGGAGTGGGTGGTGGCAGGACCCTGGGTGTTGAAGTGGATGGAGAGGTTGCCGTGGGTGCTGCCGCCGTAGATTTGCAGAGCGAGGGCGCGGCTGACGGATTTGGGTCCGTTTTCGAGGAAGAGGTGGTGCTGGTGTTCGGCGTCGGCGATGCCGCCGAGGGCGCTGCCGAAGCTGATGGCGGTGCGGGTGGGATTGGTCTTGCTGAGGTCGAGGCCGGAGTCTTCGATGGCAAGCTGGGCGGCGACCATGGCGAGGGTGGTGCAGCGGTCCCAGCGTTTGGTTTGATGGGGGGCGAACCAGAGGCTTGGATCGAAGTCGCGGATTTCGGCGGCGTGCCGGGCTTTGGTATGGGGGGATTCGAAGCGGGTGAGGCGGCTGATGGCACTTTTTTCGGCAAGCAGGCCGGACCAGAAGGCGGATTTGCCGATGCCGATGGGGGTGACGGGACCGAGGCCGGTGATGACGGCGCGGCGATGAGGGTCGAGATTCAAGATCTTGAATTTGAGATTTGAGATTTGATTTGAAGGAGGTCAGCCCTTGAAGACAAAGAATTTGCGGGCGACGAAGTTGATGAGGGCGGCGGCGACGGTGTTGCTGAAGATGGCGATGTTGGTGGGGATGTCGAAGCGACGCACAAGTTCAGGGCCGGCGACCTGGCTGATGACAAAGGCGATGAGGTTGATGAGGGTGAAGTAGAGGAACTCCATCCAGGGACTGTGTCTGCCGCGTTTGAACACGAGCATGACGTTCATGTAGTAGACAAAAAAGTTGGTGATGAAGAACGAGATTCCGTTGTTGATGAGAAGGTTTTTGGCGCGGAGTTCCTTGGTGAGGGGTTCGCCGTTGACGATCATGCCTTCATAGGCGGGGATGACGGTTGTGGAGAGAAGGACGATGATGCCGACACTGACGACGGTGGCGAGGATGCCACAGAAGCCGTAGACGCCGAGTTGGACGATCCAGGGCAGGTCACGCTCTTTGATGCGGCGCAGCATTTCTTTGGGAGGGGTGCGGAAGTAGAAAATGAGAGCGTCGATGATGTCCTGTTTCATGAGAAGTTGAGATGATGGGAGATTGAGGAGATTTGGTCAGTTGCCGAAGCGGGATTTCCAGATGGGGAGTTGTTGGGCGACGACGGATTGGCGTTGGGTGGGAGAGAGTTCCCAGACCCAGGGGATGTCTTTGGGGATGAGGGGGATAAGGGTGTCGAAGTCGACGTCGCCGCCAGTAAAGGGAACGCGGTGGTCCTGGGCGGGCCAGGTAACGTCGTGGATGTGGCATCCGATGAGCCGCGGGGCGATTTTGGTGAGGAATTCGAGGTGGTTGAGCAGTCCGAGATTGGCTTTGCGCTGGACGTGGCCGAAGTCATGCCAGAAGCCGATCCATGGGCTGTCCTTGTAGTGGTCGACGAGCTGAAACATCTCGGCTTCACTGGGAACTTGTTCGAAATGGCTGCGGGTTTCGATGCCGAGTTTGATGCGATGTTCTTCGCAAAGGGGAAGGAGGAGGTCGAGGGCGGAGCGAGAGCGGTCGAGGTAACGCTGGGCGACTTTGGCGCGCTTGGTGACGAACTCGAGTTTGAGCCGGTTGTAGTCGCGCGAGTAGATTTTGCCCTGGTCGACGAGGGTTTCGAGGCGGTCGGTGTAGGGTCGCATGCGCACGCAGCCGAGGTGGATGACGACGCGGTCGGCGCCGAGTCGGGCGGTGGTTTCGAGGGTGCGTCGGGTGAGGTCGAGGGCGCGTTCGCGTTCGGCGCGGCGCAGGGAGGTGTATTCGTAGACGTCGGGGGCGTCCATCATGACCTCGACGGGCGAGGGGCAGAAGTTGTGGACGCTGGAGATCTTGATTTCGCGGCGGTTGACGCGGTTGATGATGTCGGGGAGGTGGGTGACTTTGAGGCCGTGGCTGAGTTCGATGTATTCAAATCCGAGGCGCAGGGCATCCTTGACGATATCGTCGCCTTCGAGATGGCGATGGCTGTTCCAACAGGAGGAAAGGGACAACATGAAAGGCTAAAGGATAAAGGCGAAGGGATAAAGACTGAAACGGAGTTGAGCACGCTTCATTCTAAATTCATCATTCATCGTTCAAAATTCATCATTTAGGCTCCTCAGGGATGAGGGTTTCGGCGATTTGGTCGACGAGGGGTTTGCCTTCGCGGGTGAGATGGAGGTGGGTGGGGGTGAGGTGGATGAGGTTTTCGGTTTGAAGGGTGGGGAGCCAGTGGGCGATGGAGGGGGCAATGCGGCTGAGGGAGAGGCCTTCGGCGGTGCGGAGTTCGAGGGCAATGCGTTCCATGAGCCATTGGTTGTCGGTGAGGTCTTCGGATTCGACGATGGGGACGCGGTTTTGACTGAGGAGTTCGTTGTAGCGGGTGGTGTCGGAGATGTTTTTCCAGCGGGTGCGTTGATGCGTGCTGGAGGCGGAGGGGCCGAGGCCGAGGTAGTCGGCGCCCTGCCAGTAAGCTTGGTTGTGAAGGGAGCGGCGGCCGGGAAGGGCGAAGTTGGAGGTTTCGTAGTGTTCGTATCCGGCGGCTTCAAGGAGGTCGATGGTGGTGCCGAAGTGGTCGGCATCGCGGTCCTGGTTTTGATCAAGTTCGCCGGTTTGGTGGCGCTGGAGGAAGTCGGTGTCTTCTTCGTAGGTGAGGTTGTAGCAGGAGAGGTGGTCGGGCTTGAGGGAGAGGCTGTGGTGGAGTCCGGCGGTCCAGATGTCGAGGGTCTGGTGGGGGATGGAGAACATGAGGTCTAGGTTGAGGGCGGGGATGCCGGCGTCGCGGAGGATGTGGAAGGTTTCGGTGGCTTCGTCGGGGGCGTGATCGCGGCCGAGCAGGGTGAGGGTGGGTTGGTCCCAGGCCTGGACCCCGAGGCTGACGCGGGTGACGCCGAGGTCGCGCAGAAGCGTGGCTTTGGCGGGGCTGACGGTTTTGGGATTGGCTTCGAGGCAGAGTTCCTGGAGGTCGGAGAGGTCGAGTCGCTGGCGCAGGCCGTGGATGAGGGTGGTGAGGTGGGAGCGACTGAGGGCGGTGGGGGTGCCGCCGCCGAAGTAGATGGTTTTGGGTCGGAGATCCAGCTGGCGTTGGTGAAGGGTTAGTTCGTTGAGGATGGCATCGACAAATGCGGCCATGTCGGTGTTGCCGGGCGTGTGTTTGTAGAAACTGCAATACGGGCAGACGCGGTGGCAGAAGGGGATGTGAAGGTAGAGGTGCTGGATCAAGGAACGGTGAATTTAGCTTTACTATGCCCGGCTTGCATCTTGCTTGTTGTCTGATGAGTGACGAAAAAGATTTGGGGGGCAAGTTGCTGGCGGAGGTTTCGCGCAGTTTTTATCTGACGTTGAAGGCGTTGCCGGAGGGGGTGCGGGAGCCGTTGTCGCTGGCGTATTTGATGGCGCGGGCGGCGGACACACTGGCGGATACGACGGTGGTGCCGGGGGAGGTTCGACTGGGGTGTTTGAGGGATTTTGATGGGGTGGTGCAGGTCGGGGCGGAGGAACAGGGGTTGATGGCGCGATTGAAGTCGGAGTTCATGCCATTGCAGGAGGATGAGGGGGAGCGCAAATTGCTGGACCGGCTGCCGGAGGTGGTGAAGGCTTATCGGGCTTCTGATGATGTGGACCGGACGATGACGCGCGGGGTGTTGGGTCCGATTGTGAAAGGGCAGATGCTGGACATTGAGCGGTTTCCGCAGGATGGACAGGTGAGGGCGCTGGTGACGGCGGCGGAACTGGATGAGTATACCTGGCTGGTGGCGGGGTGTGTGGGGGAGTTTTGGACGAAATTGTGCGTGGCGAAGTTGGGGGCGTCGTTTGCATCCGGGACTACGGCGGATGAGATGGTCAGAAAAGGGGTGAATTATGGGAAGGGGTTGCAGTTGGTGAACATTTTGCGGGATGTGGCGAAGGATGGTCGGATGGGCCGTTGTTATCTGCCGCTGACGGAGATTGAGGCCGTGGGGTTGACCATGGAAGAAGTGAGGGCGAAGCCGGCGGTGCTGCTGCCCTTGACGGTGAAGTGGCGGGAGCTGGCGCGGGAATATTTGATGGATGGTCTGGCTTATGTGGAGGCTTTGGAGATGAAGCGATTGCGGTATGCGACGGCGTTGCCGCTGTTGTTGGGGTTCAAGACGCTGGTGCTGATTGAGCGGGCTTCGCAGGCAGAGTGGTTGGCGGGATTGAAGGTGCCGAGGGGGGAGACGACGAAGTTGTTGTTTGAGGCGGGCATTGCTTCAGCGACAAGAAACGGGATCAGCAAACTGGCAGCCAAGTGCATGGGGTAGGGGCGGTGTGGTTTGTGGTGACATGCATCAGGTTCGATGCTCCAATGACCCAATGATGAACTGGATGGTTGAGTTTAGCGCGTTTACCATGGTGTTTTCTGTCGTATTTGCGACGGCGACGGTGGTGGTGCATGTAGCGTTTGCCTTGGCGGTGTGGATCGACGCGAAGGAGGTGATGCTGCGCACGGGGGCGAGGACTTTTCTTGTGGGAGCAGGTCTTTGGGGATTGGGAATCTTGGTGACCGGAGTTTTGGGAGCGGGGATCTACTGGTTGATTCATCATTCGACGCTGCGGTTGGGGCCGGTGACGGCTGGAAAGAGTGAAGAGTAAAAACATATGAGTTCCTGGGTGTTTCTATGGGCTGCCCTTGGGGCGCTCACCTATGTGGCGGCAGCTTTGACTTTAAAGCGGGCGGCGGAGCTGGGGGCCGGGCTGTGGCATTCGACCTGGGTGTCGAATGTGCTGGTGGGTTTGCTGTTCCAGATTTTGTTGCTGTTTCCTGGCGAGTGGATGCCGGTGGAGATGTGGTATCAACCGATGTTGGTGGCGTTGTTGTTTCTGGCGGGGCAGGTGCTGACGTTGTTTTCGTTTCAGCGCGGGGATGTGTCGGTGGCGACGCCGGTGTTGGGTTTGAAGATCGTGATGGTGGCGGTGTTGACGACGTTGATCATTGGTTCGGCGTTGTCCTGGCAGTTGTGGCTGGCGGCGATTTTGAGCACGTTGGGGATTGTGTTTTTGAATCAGAAGAGCGCGGTGGGTGGCGGAGGAAAAACGGGGATTACGGTATTGAGTTCCGGCATGGCGGCGGGATGTTATGCGTTGTTTGATGTGCTGGTGCAGAAGTGGTCGCCCGCGTGGGGCATCGGGACGTTTTTGCCGGTGATGATGGGGATGGTCGGAGTATTTTCGTTGCCGGTGGGATTCTTGTTTCCTTCTCCGCTGTTGAAGATGCCGACTCAGACGCTAAAGTGGTTGGTTGGCGGGGGGCTGCTGTTTGCGTTGCAGTCGATTTTTCTGGTGGCGAGTATTGGCTATTTTGGCCAGGCAACGACTTCCAATGTGATTTATAGTTCACGTGGGTTGCTGAGCGTGGCGGCGGTGATGTTAATCGGGCATTGGTTTAGCAATGCCGAAAAGGATCTGGAGGCGGCTGTGATGAAGAAGCGCTTTGTCGGAGCGGCGCTGATGTTTGTGGCGATCCTGCTAGTGCTGATCTGACCGTTGAGAGAGCTTATTTGCCAACGGAACCATGGAAGCCTGCTTTGTTCAGGGAGGCGATGAGATCAGATTCGGTGAAGTCGCCTTTGACGGTGAAGCTGTTCTGTTTGTTGACGATGTTGTATTCGGTGACACCGGGTGTCGATTTGACGGCGTCGGTCATGGCGTTGACGCATTTCTGACAGCAGAGATGGACGCTGGTGACGGTGGCGGTGGTAAGTTTTTTAGCAGGTTTGACGATCGTGGAAGAGGCGGCGGCGCTTGGTTCGGAACTGGTGCCGTAGTAGCCAGCGTCCATGATGGCCTCGACGGCTTTTTTGGCATTGGTTTTGGATTTCGAAACGATGGTTACAGTTTCACCTTCGGCGGTGACCGTGACGTCTTTGAGGTCGGCGGCGGCTTTGATGATGCCGTTGGTGCAGCCTTTGCAGCAGTTATGCACGCCTTCGAGGGTGACGGTGGTTTCGGCCTGGGCAATGGTGCTGACGAGTAGAAGGAAGGAAACTAGGATGGTTGATTTCATAGGATGAGATGTGAACGTCTGGATGGCGACCATTCTTGGGGGAGTTATTGCACGGCGACAAATTGGATGAGGTGAGGTCGTGCACGGGGATGAAGTTTTTCGAGCAAAAGACGCATGGTTTCTTCAGACATGGCGGTGCAGCCTGAGGTGGGTTCGTTGGGGGTTGGCCAGAGATGGAGGAAGATGCAGGAGCCGGAGTGGGGGCGATTTTTCGGATTGTGGGTGACGAACAGGCCGAGCCGATAGCTTCCTCCAGACGGGATCATGGACTCGGCGCTCTGCCAATCGCGGGTGACTTCACGAGTGTCGACGATCTGGTTGTAATGGTGCGAGTTTGGGTCATCAACCCCCGCATGGTGGGGGGTCATCCGATGGTAGGGGAGGTTGGAGTGGACTGAGGCGGCTTCTCCAAAAGCATACGGAATTCGGAACACACCAAGGGGAGTGCGTTTGTCGCCTTCGCGTTTCAGGGGAATGGAGGCCGGTCGTTGGATAGAGTGTTCGCCGATGCCCCATGCAAGGCCATTACGACCCAGTGAAACGGGGCTGGGACCGAGGGTGGATTGCCATTGATCAAGGTGTCGTTCGAGCAGCCAGAGGTGTCCGGCAGTGGACGAGATGGTGCTTGCCTGAACGACGACGATCTGAGTGCAAGTGGGATCAACAGCGGTGAGGAATTCGGGCGGTATGGTTGGAGCGGGAAGCGGGCTTTGCATGGTGTGACAGCCGAGGAGGAGGATGCAGCAGATGGCGGGCAGGACTGATGGGAAGGGGGGATTCAACAGGGAAAGTTTGAAAAGGGTTGATCACTGAGATGGCAGGATTGAGAGCGCAGCAGTTTTTTCTTGTTTAGCCTCAGCAAGTTCGATACGATTCGGGTTCGGTTCGGTGTGCTGGACTTTTGCTCAAGCATTTACGGCCAATCTTGTTTTGTCATCTGTGAAAATGCGTTTTTATTTCAGGTCTTTGTCGATGCTGGCAGCGGTGGCTGGATTGAGTTATTGCGGGGCTGATGTGAACGCGGCCACGATGGTTTGGGATGTCAACTCGGGAACCGACGGGGCTCAGGATGGCAATGGGACGTGGACGAATGGTGCTGGGAACTGGTTCAATGAAACGGTGCCGTTGCAGAATCAGAATTGGAACAATGCGGCCAATGATACGGCAGTTTTCGGTGCGGGCGGAACGTTGGTCAGCCAGACGGTGACGGTTTCAGGGACGGTTAACACGAATGGGATGGTGTTCCGTCCTTTGGTGGCGACCTCCCCGGCCTATATTTTTGGTGGAGCAGGCACTGTGGCATTGGCTTCCGGATCGACGATTTCGGTTTTGGATGGTGCGTCGGGCCTTGGTGCCAATCAACGGATCACTTTTGGGTCGGCGATTTCGGGGGAGAATTTAACGATCCAGAAAACCGGCGGATCGGCTCTGGCTTTGATGACGATTTCGGGAACGAATAGTTTGACGGGCACCTTGTCGCTTCGGAATACAGGAGCAGCCACTGGCGGACTTTTTGTGCAGGTGAACGGACAGAGTTCTCTGCCTTCGGGGACTTTAACGGCGGTGGACGGGGGGGCGGATGCGACGCTGGTGCTTGGGGCGAGGGGGGCTTGGGCAGTGCCGTTTGTTTTGAGTGGCGTTGGAGCTGGCGGCAGGGGCGCAATCCGTATGGATGCCAATGGCACGATCCTGACCGGCAGCATCACCTTGGCAGGCAATGCGAGCATCACGAGCAATACGGGGTCGACTCTTTCCACGATCAACTCGAACATTGGTCAGTCGGTGGGGCCGTTTAGTCTGACGTTGGGACGTCAAGGCGCTGGCACCAATACGGTGGTGCTGGGCGGTAACAACACCTTTACTGGCGGGCTGACGATTGATATCAATGAAGTGAGGATCAACAACCTGGGAGCGTTGAATTCAGCGGCTCCGAATGTGGTGACTTTTGCCTCCAGCGCCAACAACAAAGGTTTGGTGCTTAATGGATTTTCGGTGAGTGTGGCTGGTTTGGTTTCATCGGGTGGGACGGGCACCATCAGTGTGAGAAATTCGAATGCCGCAGCGGCGACTCTGACGATTGATACGCCCACCTTGGGGGCGTCGCCTTTTGGTGGGGTGATTGAGGATGGCGTGGGTGGCGGCGCTCTGTCAGTGGTGAAGAACGGGGCGGGAACTCAGGCACTTAGTGGGGCCAACACGTTTACGGGCGGACTGACCTTGAATGCAGGCCAGCTCAATATCAACAGCGCGACGGCCTTGGGAGCGACAGCCAGCACGTTTACCATTAACGGCGGCACGGTAGGCAACAGCAGTGGTGGGGCAATCGTGAACGCCAACAACAACGCCATTGTTTGGAATGGGAATTTCATCGCTTCTCCATCGTCGGCATTGGATCTTGGTGTTGGGGCAATTTCTTTGGGATCAGCTGCCGGCACCGTTCGTGATGTGAATGTGACGGGTGTGCTGTCACTGACTTTAGGCGGCAGTATTTCCGATGGCGCCACTGCCACTGGAGTTAGCAAATCGGGAGGAGGCACGCTGGTATTGGGTGGGATTGACAGCACTTACACGGGGCTAACTTCGGTGACGGGTGGGAATCTTCGAATTCGCAGTGACAAGGCGTTGGGCGGCACGGCGGCGGGAACCATTTTGGCAGCGAATACGCGCCTTCAGTTGGAGAACAACATCACGGTGACGGGCGAGGAACTTATCACGCCTTATATTGAAAACCTAAGCGGTGCCAACACTTGGAATGGCAATGTGCAGGCGGCGATTGGAGCGACTTTGACGTTGGATGCTGCGGCGGGAACTTTGCGGATTACCGGAGATGTCAATGCGGCTTCGACAGATCTCGTTGCGCATACTTTTAACGTGATTGGGTCGGGGACGGGCGAGGTGGTGGGAGCGATCTCTGGAACGCTTAGCGTTAACAAGACGGGAAGCGGCACATGGGTGTTTAGTGGGGCGAATGTTTACACGAGCGCCACCAATATCAATGGAGGCAACTTACAGATTGGCAGGTTGGGGGTTGGGCAAAGTGGCACGGGCGCGGTGAATTTGACGAATGTGAGTTCGGTATTGTCCGGGACGGGTAATGTGCGTGGCAATGTGAGTGTCACCAATGGCATGATCCGCGCGGGAGACAATGGGGGGGCGGGGGTGGGAACGTTGATGTTTGCCACGAGTGTGACGTTCAGTCCAAGTTCGTTGGCGACGGTGGGTGAGTTTACTTTGTTGAGCAACGGGGTCGGGGACAAACTTAGCATCGCGAGCAATCTTACCTTGAATGCGAACAGTCGTTTTGATGTGGTTTTTGATCCCACTTATACGCTGACGGTGGGTGACTCATGGGACATTGTCGATTGGGGTGGCAGCCTGGGGTTGAATGGGTTTGATGTGGGTGGGGATCGTGATGGGGCGGGGGATGCGCTGGACAACCTCAATCTCCCGGATTTGACGTTGCTGGCGGGATATTCGGGTCAGATTTGGCAGGTCACCAATTTTAGTGGCAGCGGGGCGCTCACCGTTAGTATTGCCAATGTGCCGGAGCCCACACGGGTTTTGTTGTTGGCTGGTGGGATGCTGGGCTGGTGGTGGCGGCGGCGGCGGTGGCGGTGGGTGGGTGGTTTGATTTGGACGGGTGAATGATGGGGGCAGGGTGGCTGCCTGGGGTGGATGGCCGGAATGATGAAACTGACAGGCAGCATGCCTGTCTCACGCACAGGCTACAAACCTGTGTCACTCTTTGGGGGCTTGTCTTGAGATGTTTTTCTCAGTGAAAAGGGTGTTGGGGCCGATGGAGAAGTCTTTGGCCTGATTGAAGATGATGGTGTCGGTGACGCTGTGGGATTTGCCGGTGAACTTGAAGGCGGGTCCGAGGTTGTCGTGGACGATGCAGTTTTTGTAGGTGGTGGTGCAGCGATCAACGTCGGCGACGCCGCCTTCTATGGAGCCGTTCCAGGCGATTTCGGCTCCAGCGACGTCCATTTGCACTTCGCCGTGGGCGCTGATGCCTTCGTCGCCATTGGAAAAGGCACGGACGTTTTCGAGTCGGATGCCGACCCACTTGTTATGGATGTTGAAGCCGTCGTTGGAGGCATGTTTGGCGGTGATGTTGCGCACGATGATGTGGGAGCAGGCGATGGTGATGCCGCTGGTCCAGGGTTTGGGCGGGCAGAGGATGGTGTGTTGGCCGGGGGTTTTGGAGGCGGGCCAGCGGAAGTAGATGGAGCCGTCGGGGAGGACGCCCATCTGGCCGGGCTTGACGGTGGCGGGCGGATGGTAGAGTCGGGTTTTGATGATTTTGTCGTTGCGTGCCCGCTCGGCGGCAGTGTCCCAGGCGAGAGTAATGGGGATTTCTTCGATGAACAGTCCGGTGCATTGACCGTCCTGATCAAGCGGGTAGGCGGCGATGGGACCGGTGGAGGTCCACAGGTTGCCTTCTTTTTTCCAGGTATGGTTGGTGATATCGACGCCGAGATCGATGGTGAGTCCCTTGCCGTCAAAGATGACAGGGTTTTCGGGCGTTCCGCCTTTGGTGAGGATGAGGGGCTGGTCGGTGATCTCGCCGGACCAGATCGATGTGGCAACAAGGAGGGACGCAAGAATGAAGCGCATGGGTTATGAGATGAGCTTTTTGAGAGTCTGCATGCCCTCGGCTTGCTTCTGGTGCACGAATGCCATGGCTTTTTCAACCTTGGCAAGGGCGCCTTCGTAGTCGTTGTGGATGCTCATGAGGATCTCGAACATTTTTTCGGCGGGGGTGCTGTCGAATTCGGGCAGCCATTCAGAGAGACCGATGTCCTGGAACATCCAGCATTTGGGCGAGTGAAATTCGGAATAGGTGTGGATGATGGGAGTGCCGTTTGCCAATGCGATGATGGGGGAATGCGGTTCGTGGCAGACGACGGTGTGGGCGCGGGCGAAAACGGAGGCGGCTTCGTCGGCGTTCCAGAATTCGTCGAGGTTGACGACGTGCTGCTGGATCTCGGGAGGAAGTTTGTCGTAGATGAAGCGTTTGTTGTGCTCCATTTCCTTGTAAACTTCGGGGGCGATGAGGACTTTGAGGCCAGTTTTTTTGACCCACATGGTGATGAGGTCCTGGTAGACCTTGGCGCGGCGTTCGTCGTCCGCGATCATCTGTGGAGTGGGGTTGAGAGGGTTGAGTTTTTGCGGACGATTGTCGTCGACACCGGGGCTGGTGGGGGTGTGGGTGCGGAGTTGGATGGTGATGAATTTGCGGTCTTCGAGTCCGTGCTTTTTCATGCGGGCAAGGCCGCGTGTTTCGTCGCGCACGTCGATACCGAAGCAACCGTCGGGTCCGAATTCGAGGACGGGCGTTTTGACGTTGGCGGCTTTGAGGATGGCGAGAGTTTTGGATTCGCGGGTGTAGATGAAGGAGGCGTTATTGAGGTGATCAATGCGGGTTTCCGCGCCTTCGCCACTGACCATGTCGGTGAAATACGACTGGCCGTAGAGGCCGTAGGGTTTGCCGACCTTGCGGCAGTGGACCATGAAGGTGGTGTCCTGGCCCATGCCGGAGTTGCGCATGAAGAAGTCGGCGCGGGCGATGGCTTTTTGGACGGGTCCGTCGTTTTCAGTGAGCTTGCCTTGGACGATCTCGACTTTGGGGAATCGGGTGCGCAGCATGGCTTCGACAGGCTCGTTGACGTGGGCGGCCCAAAGAATGATGTGGACGTCGGGAAGATGTTGTTCGAGGACGCGAAGGGTGCCGGGGGTATGGCCGATGTCGCCAATGTTTTTAACAGCCCAGGCGGAGTGGAGGAGGACGGTTTTTTTGATTGCGGGGGACTGGGAGAGGGACGGAAGCGAGGAGGCGCCGAGGGCGAGTCCGGTGGCTTTAATGAAGTGGCGGCGAGAGGAAGGGGAGGAAGCTGCGGAAATCATGGTGAGGAATAAAGGGGAACGGGATGGAGATGGAATTTCTTCCAATGGGTGAGCGGGTATGGGATAGGGTGAAAAGGATGTCGAGTGTGGTGAGAAGATTGGTTAGACTTGGTTGTATCAATTCGATTTAAAAGTATGAAGCCAAAAACTGTTTTTCTTGATGAGATGACCAATCCGGAACTGGAGGAGTTCCTGAAACGTCATCACACCGTGTTCATTCCGGTGGGCGCGACGGAGCAGCATGGCCCGCATTCTCCGCTGGGCACGGATGTGTTTTTGCCGAAGGAGATTGCGCGTAGGGTGGCGTTGGAGAGGGGTGATGTGGTGGTGGCTCCGGCGTTGCCGTATACGTTGTCGTATCCGCATCAGGGGTTTGTGGGCGAGTTCAGTTTGCGGATTGAAACGTTCATGGCGGTGATTCGTGATGTGGCGGTGTCGTTTGCGAAGAGTGGGTTCAAGAGGATCGTGTTTTTGAATGGTCATTTCGACAACACGTATGCGCTGGCCTATGCCTGTGCGCAGGCGGCACCGGACATGCCGGCGGATGCGAAGGCGTTTCCGTTCAACCATTGGGATGGATACACGGCGGAGCAGATGCAGGCATTCGGCATGCATGCGGGGGTGGGGGAGACCTCGATGGTAATGGCGATCAATCCCGATTGGGTTGACGCCGAGAAGTTGAATGTGGAGCATCCGCGATTTCCGGAGTCGAAGACGAAATCGGCGGCCTTGCACACGGCGTTTTTTTATTCGAGTCCGGGCAGTGTTTATCGGATCACTGAGAGTGGCACTTGGGGCGATGCAACGGGGGCGACCGCGGAGAAGGGGGAGGCGTTTTTGGAACAGGGAACGCGATCGGTGATTGAGCTGCTGGAGGACATGGAGCGCATGCTGGCGGAGACGCCGATTCGGTGAGGTGAGGTGGGGGACCGGGAGGGCGGACATTCGTGTCCGCTTTAGTTGGAAAAGAGGCTTCGCCGTTGAGGGAGATGACGCGGACAGGCTGCGTAGCCGCGAAGCGAATGTCCGGGCTCCTTTATCTCAGCATGAAAGGGATTCCGGCGGCTTGCATGGCGGCCTTTTCTTCGGAGAGGTATTGCTCGGCGAGTTTTTCGAAACCGCCACTGGCTCGGAACTTGGTGAGGAAGGCGTTGATCTGCTGAAGGAGATCGGGGGTGCCTTTGGCGAGGCCGATGGCCCAAGTTTCCTCGGTGAAAGGCTTGAGGAGGGCGCGGGTGGTGTCGGGATTTTTCTTTTGGTAACGGTAGATGCTCAATTGGTCGTAGAGGAAGGCGTCGGCGCGGCCCTGAATGACTTCGAGGACGCAGGCGGCGTCTTCGGAAAAGGCGGTGCGCTTGGTGTTGGGAAGGTTTTTGGTGGCCCAGGATTCGCCGGTGGTGGAGGATTTGACGGCGAGGCGGCGGTCGGGGGACTTGAGGTCGTCGATGGACTGGATGGGGGAATCTTTGGCAACCAGCAGGGCAAGAGCGGTGAAGGCGTAGGGTTCGGAGAAGTCGATGGTCTGGCGGCGTTCGTCGGTGGCGGTGAGGGAGGAGATGATGAGGTCGATGTTGCCGGATTTGAGGGCGGTGGTGAGGCTGCCGAATTCCATGGGGACGATGGTGAGGGGGCGGCCGAGATCGGCGGCGAGGGCTTCGGCGATTTTGACGCTGACGCCATCGGGTTTGCCGGAGCTGTCCTGGGTTTCAAACGGGGGGTAGTTGAGTTCCATGCCGACGCGAAGGGCATTGGATGGGCCGGGATTGCAGCCGGTCAGGAGCGTCAGGCAAAAAAGAAGGATGAGGCGCATGGGGGAGTTTGCGCCTTTGGCGGACGTTGGCAAATGATACGGTGGGTGATCAGTCAGTTGGATTGACTGACGATCCAGGGGAGGGTGCGACCGTCGATCTCTTTGCTTCCGGCCCTGGCGGCGCGACCACGAAGGATATCACCCTCCGCGTGGTGGGTTTTGACGCCGGTGACATAAAGGGGCTTGTCCCATTCGACGTAGCTGGGCACGTGGTAAACTCTTTGGCAGGGTTTGCGCAGGGCATTGACGACACGGGCGGTTTCACCTACTGGGCCCCCTTCGTGGTAGCGATGGCAAAGGAGTGAGCCGTCGGGATAGACATGGGTGATCTGGACGACCATGTATCGGTATTTGAGCTGGCTGAAGTGGACGGTTTCCAGTTCTTTTTTGCGGAGGATTTTGCGGATGCGTTCGGCGTTTTCGAATTCTTCTTTTCTCGTTTTGGCGAGGGCGGTGCGGTGTTCGATAGCTTGATCCGGTTGCAGATTGAAGGTTTGCTGAAGGTCGGTCGGCAGGTTTTCGAATTCGATTTTGGAGGCTCCGGTGTCGTGCATGATGCGGATGCCGTCGGGTTCGACTTTGAGGAGTCGGGCGTTGTGATAGGTGGCGTTGTGAACGACGAGTTTTGGCCAGGTGGTTTCTTGGGCGGCTGCGTTGTGTGTGACGAGCAGGAGGATCAGGATGCAAAAAAGAGGTCGCATGCTGGGGTTTGACGGAGCGAATCGGTTTTCATTCGATGGGGATGCAATTTCAGGCGGGGATCAGTGTGTTTTGGTTGCGCGCCAAAAAATAATGACCCCGGCAAATCGATGGACTTGCCGGGGTCGGATAAATTTTTTATAACGAGTGCCGAACTACTTGGCGAACGGATGTTCTTTGAGGAGTTGGTCGGTGGTGTAGAACATCATGCGGCCGGGGTTGGCGTCGCGGATGGGTTTGACCTGGGAAGGTTTGATCGGGTCGGCTTTGTTGCCAAAGCTGTTGCGGACAAAGGTCAGGACGTCGGCGATGTCCTGGTCGTTCAACATGCCGGCGAAGGGCGTCATGGGGACCTGACCGTCGTATTTCTTGCCGTTGACTTCGAGGGGGCCCATCAAGCCATACATGGTGAGTTTGATGAGGCGGTCGGCATCTTCGGTGACCCATGGGCTTTTTTCGATGGAGGGGAAGGCGGGATCAAGGCCTTTGCCGTTGGGTTGGTGACAGGTGACGCAGTGGCCTTCGCGGAAGTAGATCTTCTGACCGGCAAGGAACTGGGCTTTGGCTTCAGCATCAAGGTGCGCGGGAGCGGCGAGTTCGACGTGGTCGGAGACTTCTTTTTCAACGAGTCCTGAAAGGCGGGTCTCGGCGGTTTTATTGGCGTTGGTGCTCCACTCGTCGAGGGGTTTGCTGGAGGTGATGGCGACGATTTTCTTCGCAGCAGCAATGTCGGGGAGCCACGAAGCAGCGACGGTGGCTTCGAGTCGGACGCGACCATTTTCGTCGTTGGCGGCTTTTTCAAGCAGGGCAACGGCGTCGGGGATGCGGTCGAAGTTGTAGCGGATGACGCGGACGGCGGCGGCGCGGGCGCGGGCATCTTTGGCGGCGAAGACCTGATTGAGCAGGGCGGGGTCGACCTGGTTGAGGCCCCAAGTGGTCCAGAGAGCTTCGAGCAAGTGGTGCTCGTATTTGGCGTCGTTTTTGTCGAGGGCGGCAACCCAGGTTTTGAGCGCAGGGAGCACTTCGGCGGCGGGGCGGCCGCGCAGTTCGTTGCGGGTGCGATAGCGGGCGCGGAGTTCAGGTTCCTTCAAGTTGTTGAGGAGGGTCTCGATGGAGGCTCCGGCAACTTGAGCGGGCTTGACGAGCGGGCGGCTTGGGTAGGTGATGCGGTAGATGCGGCCGTGGACGTGGTCGCGAAGGGGATCGCGGGCGTTGTGTTGCATGTGGCCGATGAGGACGTTGTGCCAGTCGATGACGTAGAGGGAGCCGTCGGGGGCGAACTCGAGATCGACCGGGCGGAAGTTGCCGTCAGTGCTTTTGAGGAGGTCGTGACGGAAGGTGGTTTTCCAGCCGGTGCCGTTGTCTTCGATTTGATGTTGTTTGATGCCGAGGAAGCCAATGGAGTTGGCGAGGATGATGTCGCCCTGGACTTCGTCGGGGAAGTGGCGGGAGGAAACGATTTCGAGTCCGGAAGTGGGGCGGACTTTTTGGCCTTCGGGAATGAGGTCGGGAGTGGAGGGGGTTTTGCTGCCGAAGGTGGGTTTGATGGAGACGGGGAGCATCCAGTTCATGCTGGTGCCGGAGGTGTGCAGGAAGAAGTCCTGGCCCCATTGATCGAAGACGGCGCCCCATGGATTTGGGATGCCCATCTGCACGGTGCGCTCGAGTTGGCTGCGTTGGGGGCTGTAACGGTAGAAACCACCATCGACTGCGCGAATGGGGCCGTAAGCGGTTTCGACGTTGGAGTGAAGGAAGACGCCTTCGCACATGATGATGCCACCGCTGGGGTCGGCGGTGAAGGCACTGATGGCGTGGTGGGTGTCGTGGGTGTCGAAACCGCCGAGAACGATCTCGGTGGAGTCGGCTTTGTCATCGCCGTTGGTGTCGCGGATGAGGACGAGGTTGGGCTCCTGCGAGACGTAAACGCCGTCGGCGGCGAATTCGAAACCGATGGGCAGGTGGAGTTTGTCGGCGAAGACAGTTTCCTTGTCGGCTTTTCCGTCGCCGTTGGTGTCTTCATAGATGAGGATTTTGTCGTCGGGCATCGCATCGCCAGGACGGTAGTGAGGATAGGTGGGCATGGTGGCGACCCAGAGACGGCCTTTGGCGTCGAAGGAGAGCTGCATGGGGTTGGCGAGATTGGGGAACTCTTTTTCGCTGGCGAAGAGTTCGACTTTGTAACCTTCGGGGACCGTTAGAGATTTTTCGGCGGCTTCACCGTAAAGGTATTCCTGAGTGCCGTTCTTGGCGCTCGGCTGATAGTTGGTCGGGACGTCGGGAAGTTGGTGGGTCTTGCTGTCGTCGACGCTGAGATCGGATTTTTTGGAAGAAGCGACGTTGTGAATGAGGGTGTCGCGCAGGGCGGCCATTTCACGGGTCTTTTTGACTTCGTCAGGATAGTTTTGAGGGCCGAACGGATTGTAGCGTTGGCCGTGGGTGTGGACGCCGTTGAGGATGTGATAGTCGTTGTTCCAGAACCAGTCCTTTTCTTTCACCGCTTCGCGAACGAGGGCAGGGTCGGCTTTGGAGGTGCGGGACTGGTGTCCGTAAATGCCGGTGGCAAGCAGTTCGGCAATTTTTTCATAGCCGAGTTCGTTGGGGACGAATCCATCAGTGGTGAGGGGGGCTTCGGTATTGGCGTAGAGGGTTTTGGTGGGGGTGAAGAGGTCGATGAAGGTGAGGCCGTGTTTTTTGGCGACGGTTTCAATGGTAGCAGAGTAGAGGATGATGTTGGCGTTCTCTTTTTGGCCGTTGGGAAGATCGCGCTGGGCGGACTGGTCTTCAAACGCGATGGGAGAGACGAGGACAATGCGGGGTGCGGCTTTGCCATTGTAAGCTTTGGTGAGCGAGTGCTGAACCCAGGCATCGAGTTCGGCTTCGAAGTTGGCGACCTTGGAAGGGCCGTCGAAGGATTCGTTGTAGCCGAAGAATGCGACAATCGTGTCGGCTTTCAAATGGGTGAGCCACTGGTCGGGCGTGGGGAAGAAACCTTTGCCGTTGTGGGTTTTGAGTTCCGGATGGAATTTTTCAGCGCCGGGAAATGCCCATTGGGTGGGGCGGGAAGGATGGGGGCGGAAGCCGGGGGTGTCGCCAACGCGGCCCATGTTACGAAGGAAGAGTTGCTGGTCGGGGAAGCGCAGGTGGAGTTCGGTTTCGATGCGATGGTAGTAGACGTCGCGTTCGGCGAGGCCGTTGCCGATGAGCACGATGCGTTCAGCCTGCGATGGAGCGGCGACGGCTTGTGGGCGGACGGAGGTTGCAGCGGTGGGTTCAACTTGCGGAGCGTGAGGAGCGCCGGGGCCGCTGTTGTCGGGGTATTTGGGACGCTCGACGCCGCCGGTGGCAGGGCTTTTGCCGAGAGCGTAGTCGGCAGGTTTACGGTTGAGATTTTTGTAGAATTCGTTTTTGAGGTTGCCGTAGAAGGTAGGTTCGAATTTGTCGACCGGGGTGGCATCGGATTTGTCGGGAACTTTTTGGCCGGTGAGGTAAAGGGAGGCGTTGATGACCAGGCGGCGGAGGTCTTCGTCGGCGAAATCATCGGAGGAACCGAGGGTGGTGCAGAAGGCTTTGCCTTTGGTGGTGCCGTTGGGAGCGGTGTATTCGCGCAGCCAAGCGAGCGGCATCATGGGTTTGTTTTTGGGTCCGTCGAGGTTTTTGGATTTGGGGTTGAGCGATTCGGTGACGGCTCCGCGAAGGAGAATGGTGGCGGCTTTTTCGTCGAGGTTTTTGATGCCGTAGACATCGGTGGCTCCGAAGATTTCACCGACGCTTTTGAGGATCTCGTGGGATTTGTTGGCGGCTTCGATGACGCTGCGGGTGCCTTCTTTTTTGTGAACGCCGTGATGGTTCACCCAACGTTCTCCGAGGATGGAAAAGCCGAAGTCGGCCCATTTGAAGTCGCCGGTTTTGGCGTCGCCTTTGAAGGCGTGGGTGGCGGTGCGGAAGCCAATGACGGGTTTGCCGTCGTTGAGGAATTTGGCGAAGGGGGCGAGCTGGGCTTCGGGAAGCTGGCGGAAGCGGGTGCCGATGATGAGGAGGTCGGCGTCGTTGAGGGCCTCAGTGCCGGGGGTGTTGGTTTGGAAGTTGGAGTCGATGTAACCGCCGTCAGGGTTGATGGAGAAAAGGACGGTGCAGTCGAAGCCGTGTTTCTGGCTGAGGATCTTGGCCAGCATGGGGGCGGTTTCCTCGGAGCGGTATTCCTCATCACCGGCGACCAGCACGATCTTTTTGCCATTGGCGGTGCCTTGTTTGGCGGGCAGGTGAAGCCAGTCGGCGGCGGGAGCCAGCGCGGTCGAGGCGAAGAGTGCAAGTGCGAGGACGATGTGTTTCATGGGTGAATTCGTGAGGACGGGCAAAGCAATACGTGGGCGTGAGGTGAAATATTAGGCGTTCGTGAGAGAAAGAGAAAGGGCGATCATTTTGAATGCGAATGGGGGAAACGCACAAGGAATTTTTGAATAGCGGGGGTGCGGCGGATTGGGACAGAGTTTTTCCCTTTCTTCGCGGCGGGCAACGAAGGCGGGATGAAGCAGCGGACCGGGAGGGCCGTTGGCGGGAGGGCGTTTTGTCCGGAAGTGGATTCCGTCGACGCTTTAGGCGACCATTTCTTTGATGGTGCCGGAGCTGTCGCCGTGGCGTTCGGCTTTGACGCCGAGGCCGTGGAGCATGGTGAGCCAGGCGTTGCAGAGAGGGGTGTCTTCGGAGACAACAATGTTGTGGCCGAGCTTGAGGCCGGCACCGCCGCCGGTGATGAGGGTGGGGCAGTTGTCGAGGTCGTGTTCGGTGCGTATGTTGCTGCCGTAAGCGAGGGCGACGTGATCGAAGAGACGGGTGCCGTCGGTTTCTGCGGTGGATTTGAGTTTGTCGATGAAACCGGCGAGGAGTTCGCTTTGGACGAGGTCGCGACGTTGCGAGGCCTGGTGTTTTTCGCCCATGGTGGAGTGGTAGTGGCTCATGTCATGGGGGGCGACTTTGATGTCGAGGCTGGTGAGAAGGCTGCCAACGGGCTGGCGGTAGGTGAGGACGCGGGTGCTGTCGGTTTGCATGGCGGCGACCATGAGGTCATACATGATTTTGATTTCTTCGCGTCCGGCGAGGCCGGGTTGGGGTTCGGGGATGGGGGCTTTGACGGGGGGAACGCCGATCCATTGTTCGTCTTTGCTGAGTCGGGTTTCGATATCGCGGATGCCCTGGAAATATTCGTCAAGTTTGGCGGTGTCAGTTTTGCTGAGGCCACGTTTGAGGTCGTTGGCGTTTTCGAGGACGGTGTCGAGCACGCTGCGTTTTTGGGCGAGCATGGCTTTTTGTTGTTCGATGGGGGTGTTGTCGGAGGAGAACAGTCGATGGTAGGCTTCGAGGGGGCCTTTGTGGCCGCCGACGGGTTTGCCGCTGATGTCCCAGGCCATGGAGAGGCCGGGGCCGTGGCCGGAGCGATCGTTTTCTTCGCTGTGGTTGAGCTGGAGGGAGGCGAAGCGGGTTTGCAGGCCGAGTTGGGCGGCGGCGACCTGGTCGGCAGAGATGCTGTTGTGGAAGGTTTGGCCGGGTTGTTCGAATCGGTTCGCTCCGGTGAGCCACCAGGTGCTGCCTGCGTGGCCGTCGTGGGTGTGTTTGTTCCAGAGACCCTGGACGATGGAAAAGTCGGCTTTGTGACGGGCGAGGGGTTTGAGGCCTTCGGGCAGGGTGTAGTCGGGGCCGGGCTGGTTGATGTCGGGAAACCAGGTTTCAGTGGTAATGCCCCAGCCAAAGCCGAGGAATACGAGTCGTTTGGGTGGGGTGGCGGGCGCAGTCGCGGCGGCGGAGGCGAAGCGGCGGAAGCCGAGGGATTGCAGGACGGGCAGGGCAATGAGCGCGGTGTTGGAGCGCAGAAAGTGGCGGCGGGAGAGGGGTGTGGTCATGATTCGGTTACTTGGTGTTGAAGGCTTTGCTGCTGACGACGGCGTGGATGAACTCGCGGGTGGCGAATTTTTTCGATTGGGTGTGGCTGACGATTTGTTCGATGAGGGGTTCGTCGCGGAAGCCAGTGGGGCGTCCGAGGGCGTAGCTGAGGAGGGCTTCGCTGAAGCCGCGGGCGAAGTCGTCGGAGCGGGAGGCGATGATGTTGCGGAGTTCGTGGTAATTGTTGAAGGCGGGGCCTTTGTGGAGGGTGGCGGCGGCTTCGATGGTCCAGGTTTTGGTGGATTTGGGATCGGGTTTGCCGTTGGGAAGGGAGGCAGTGTAGCTGTCCTGGGTGCGCCATTGGCCGACGGCGTCGAAGTTTTCGAGTCCGTAACCGATGGGGTCGATGCGGCGGTGGCAGCTGGCGCATTGGGGGTCTTCCTGGTGGGCGAGGAGGCGTTCCTTGGTGGTGAGGACCTGGCCGGTGAGGCGGGTGAGGGCGGGGATGTTGGGTGGGGCGGGTGGTGGAGGATCGTGGAGGAGTTTGCGAAGGACCCAGGCGCCGCGTTCGACGGGGCTGGTGTGTTCGCCGTTGCCGCCCATGTAGGCGATGGCGGCCATGCCGAGGAGTCCGCCGCGTGGGGAGTTGGGAGGCAGGGCAACCTTTTCAAAACCGTGGCCTTTGACGCCGGGGAGGCCGTAGTAGTTGGCGAGGACGCGGTTGATGATGGCGTAGTCGGATTTGAGGAGGAGGCTGAGGTTTTCGTTGTGACGGACGAAGTGGCTGAGCGTGGCGTAGACTTCCTGTTGCGCGGCGAGACGGGTGCCGTTGTCGAAGCGGGGGTAGAGTTCGCGGTTGGGTTCGAAGAAGTCGAAGCGGTCCATGCCGAGCCATTGGTGAGTGAAGGCGTTGATGAAGTCTTCGGATCGTGGGTCGTCGAGGAGGCGTTCGGTTTGGGCGGCGAGGGTGGCGGGGTTTTGCAGGTCGCCGTTTTTGCCGAGTTCGCGAAGGGTGGTGTCGGGTGGGGCACTCCAGAGGAAGTAGGCGAGGCGGGTGGCGAGTTCGGGTCCGGTGAGTGAACGGGGTTTTTCCTCGGAGGAGGGTTCCGCAAGATAGAGGAACATCGGCGAGGCGAGGACAACGGAGAGGGTTTCTTTGAGGGCGGTGGCGGGTTTGTCACCGGCAGTGCGGCGGGTTTGATAGAGGGTGAGGAGTCGGTCGATGTAGTTGGCGGGTGGGGTCACGCCACGGAAAGCCTCGTGGGTGAAGCGTTCGAGGGCGCTGCGCAGCTCGGGCGTGGCCGGGGCGGGAGATTTGTCGTTGAGGGGGATGTTGTTGAGGGCGGCGATGGCGGGCGGAGTGGGTTTGGTGTTGTTGGGAAGGCGTTCGACTTCGATCCAGTCGATCCACAGGACGAAGTCGGGGCCGAGGCCGTTGCGTTTGACGGCTTCGCTGCGTTTGCGGTTGCCGGATTCGTTGGTGTCCCAACTGCCTTTTTCGCGGAAGAAGAGCATGCGGGTGTCGTGATCGGAGTTGCCGCGGGTCATGGTGAGGGGGAACTCAACAATTTGGGGATCGTCGATGGTGCCGGTGATTTCGCGGGTGGCGAGCACGGGGCCCTGGCGGGCGTTGATGCCGAAGTCGAGGAAGCGGCGGTCGGCGGGGGCGTCTTTGGTGACGCCGGCTTTGACGCGGACGATGTAGTTGCCAGGGGGCCAACTGAAGGGAACGAGGACGTTGACGGATTTGAGGTTGAGTTCGGCGGGGTGGCGGGTTTCGGGTCCGAGATAGGCACCGGTTTTTACGTGGGGTTGCTGGAGGTAGTGCTGGTGGTATTCGAGCCAGCCAGCGCGGAGGGAGTCGTTGGCGAGGTCGGCGTCGTTTTCGCCTTTTTTGTCGAAGCCAAAGGAGCGTGGGGATGGGGCACCGGGGATTTTTTCCCATTCGCGGCGGAGCTGGGCGATGTCGTTGGGGTTTTTGATTTGGGTGCGGAGTTGGGCGACGATGGTGGCGTTTTCGGGGAGGGCGATGGCTTTTTCGACGGCTTCAACCCAACGTTGAGCGCGGGCTTTACCGTCGATCTGGTGGGCGACGAATTTTTCGATGACGGGCGTGAACGTTTCGGCTTCGTGGCGGAGGCTGCGTTGTTCGCTGGCGTTGAGGTGCCACGTGAAGGCTTCGGTGAGGGCTTCGCGTCCGAGGGATTGGTATTGTTCGAACTGGTTTCCGGACATGAAGAGGTTGATGCCGGCGGTGTCGAATCCACCTGCGGCGATGTCGGCAGGGAGTTCGCTGACGTTGATTTGGACGCCGAGAAGTTCGCGCAGAGTGTTGCGATATTCGCGGCGGTTGAGTCGACGCAGGGTGATGACGCCGTTTTGATCGCCGAGGCTGCGACGGGCGGCCACCATGGCGCTGGAGAGGTCGTCGAGGAAATCGGTTTTGGCGTCGCTGGCGGGTTGGGGTTCGTCGTCAGGGGGCATGTCGCCTGAGTTCATGGCATTCAGGACCATCTGCCATTTTTCGGCGGTTTGGACGTCGGTGATGGTGAGGGGGAGATCGTCGATGCGGAACTGGCCTTTGCGGGTGTCGGCGTTGTGGCAGGTGATGCAGTTTTCTTTAATAAGCGCGCGGTGTTTGTCAGGCAAAACGGCGCGTGGGGATTCAGCAGCGGCTGTGGTGGTGAGGCACAGGGCGAGCAAGGCGTGTTGAATTTTTTGGAGGGCGCGGATCACGGAAGGGCGGGACGTTGGGTGAGGGTGGTGCGGATGTTGTCGAGGAAGAGGCCTTTGAACTCGACGGGTTTGGGGATTTCGGGTCGGTGGGAGCCGTGAAGGTGGGCGCGCAGGTGGATCATGAGGTAGCGGGTGCTGGCAGGAAGGCGGAGTTCGGAGGCGACGTTTTGCCAATGGTTGGGGGAGGCGTCTGTGGTTTCGGTTCGCGCCGAGGTGGCGAGGATGCGTAGGGCGGACTCTGAGGTTTCGGGATTTTCGGAAAGCGCGGCGCGGCTTAGGAAGGCGTCGTCGCGTTCGCCGGGAGGAGGGAGGGCGTCGATGGCGTAAACGGTGACGCCGCAACTGAGGCGTTGGAGGTCGGCCTGAGGCAGGGCAGAGAACTGGGCGCTGATGAGGAGGGAGACGTCGCCGCGATGGATGCCGAGGTCGGGGTTGGTGAGGTCGATGATGTGGAAGAGGTCGGCGACCCAGCCGTCGCGAATAGGTTTACCTTGGTAATCAGCGCGCAGGAAGCGCAGCATGTGCTTGCCTTGGGCCGGCTGGACGTTGCTGGTGGGGCCGACGATTTCTGAGAAGTCGCCGCTCCATTGTCCAGGTTGAAGGGGCATGCCGGTGACGAGCGGCGCGGCGGAGGTTTCGAAGGTTTCTTCGAGGAGGGCGATGGGTTTTGGAGAGTAGTTGCCGACGTAACCCCAGACGACGGTGGCGCAGAACAGTCCGATGACGAGTCCTGCGACGGCGGACATGAGGGGGTTAAGTGAAAGGGACGATGTGCGGGTGCGGGCAGAGGTTTTGAGGAGGGGTGCCGGAATGACATGGCGAATTTCGGCGAGGCTGCATTCGTTGTCGTTGTAGAGGAACCAAAGCTGGCGAGCGTCGGCGTTGGATTTGAGGAGGGTGGACAGGGATTCTTTGTCGATGGGGGTAAGGGTTTGATTGAGGGCGGCGTTGAACAGCCGGTGCCATTCGTCGGGAGTGGGAACGGGGTTGGAGTTCATATGGGAAGGGTGTTGGTCATGCGGCGTTGCACGCATTCGGCGAGGGCGCGACGAATGAAGTTGAGTTTGTTGTAGATGGTTTGGATGGCGCGTCCCTGTTGTTGGGCGAGGGTGGCGGCTTCAATGCCTTCCAGGTAGATGGCATCGACAAGATCGCGATGCTGAGGATCAAGTTTTTCGATACAGGCTTCGAGGGCTTCCATGCGTGGATGCCACTGGAGCAGGTGGGATTCGCGTTCGGTGGCAAGGGTTTGCAGGAGTTCGTCCTCGAATTCGAGGTGGGAGCGCCCGGTGCTGCGTTGGAAGTTGCGGGTTTCGTAGAAGGCAACGGTGGTGGCCCAAGCGATGAAGTCGGTGCCCGGTTCGAAGGTGGCAAATCGACGCCACATGAGGAGGCTGGTGCGTTGGAGGACGTCCTCAGCATCGTGACGGTTGCCGAGCAGGGACATGATGTAGCGCAGCAGCAGTGCATGGGCTCCGTTAAGCAGCACGACGAATTCTTCCTGCCGGTCAGGCGGGAGCGGGGAAGAGGGTTCGTGCGGGTGTGGCTGCGGATGATTGGTCACTGAGGGGGTATGTAGGCGGCGAACCCAGTCTTACCGGGATTTTTTGGGGTGGGGTGGCTAGTGATGTGGTTGAGAGTGGTGAGAACTGTGCAAAGAAATCACTGCAGGAATGGTGAAGTCGGCGGCGGAGTTTGGCGAACAAGTCAGTCCCGGTCCGAGACTCGGTGCGCCGCACGACACAATTTTGTCTAAACCCTCCGGAAAGTTACGCGGCTCAAGCGCTGGATTGTGCTGCCTGTCAATTCAAGTGAGTGGGAGGTTTTTTGCGAGCGTCAGGCAGTATGAGTTAGTCTCCCAAGCTAGCAGCATAGATGATGAGTTGGAGTTCATCGCCATCCAGCAAACGATAAAGGGGGCGCTTGCTGGAGAGACGCTCGGAAAGCTGAAAGATGAGCGGGACGCCTTCGCCACGTCTGTCCATGATGGTGGTGCGGTCTGAATTGAGTCCTTCCAATTCGGGGACCGGACATTTGGCCAGCAGGCTGGTGAGATTCTCGTTTCGGGACGCTTGACGGAACTCCAGACTTTCGAGCGTCATGGTGTTAGGGATGGCCCCCGGGGAATGCAGTTCCAGTCGATCTTCGAACATACGGAGGCGCACCTTTTGGCCATAAATGGCATAGTCTCTATGGGAGACGGCGTTCGTGATGGCTTCGAATACAGCGGTGAGGTCGTATTGTGGGAGATCATGCCGCCCAAGGGTTTTGCTCGCAGCGACCTTCATATTCCGTGCCACAAAACGGCAGGCCTCCGCGATTTGCTCATTCAAAGGGCCGTGAATGTCTTTGGCATCTAACTGGTAGGCATGGTGGTCCGATGGTGCGACTTCGTTGCCGCGATAAGCGACAGCTTGAATGAATGCTGAGGGCAGGAAATCATGTGGTCTGTGACAGGCCATCAACAAGCCGGATACTGTCGGGTGCCACGCACTTTCTGAGTCACGGTCCGCCAACTTGAGTTTGGATAGCGTGTCGTAATCTGTGCCCGTTGTGCGCACCGTGGCGAACTTCTTCCACAAGTCAGCCGACAGCGCATCCATCGGTGCATTTGGCACCACTTGCTCATCAAAGCGCAGGAGACGCGACTGGCTGCGCTGTTGGAACAGGCGTGCGAGGTATTCGGGTGCCATCTCGCGCACAGAACTACCAGCCCGTATTTTGTAACCGCCGGGCGAGCGATGAACAAATAAACTGCGCGGCAAGTCCAGCCGGAAAACGGGCTGCAACGCTCCGGTGCCATCCGGAAGCTCAATGCGGCGCAGGGTGTAGGCCTGGAGGGGTGGCTCCAGCCGGGTTTCCATGATTTCACGCAGCCAAGTTTCAGTGAGTTCCAGCTTGGCTGACTCGATGCCAACAATGTCGCGAGTCTTGTCCTCGACTCCGAGCACAATGATTCCTCCGGCGGCATTGCTCATGGCAGCAATCTCGTCCGCTATTTTTTCTGGCCTTGGGCCATCTACTTTCCCGCCGCGAAAGAGAATCTGCTTACACTCAAGCAGACTGTCTTCTCCGAGCTGAATCTGGCGCAGGAGTTCGTCGTTTGTATCAAACATAGGTCATGATTCCTCTCTACCCATTCGGTCAAAACGTTTGCGGAAGGCAATGGTGCCACCCTCCATGACATCACAGATAAATTGGCGGGTGGCTTTTGCTTGGAGACCGCCTGAAGCAGCTTCATCCCGTTTCACCTGGCCCCCGTTGTCCACCATAGCGTGAACCAGATCCGCGTCTCCATGGACAACGATGTTTGGGTTGTGAGTGACGATGATGATCTGGCGGTGCTCTTTCATGGTGCGAACCTGCTCCACGATGAGGGACATGATCATCCGGGTATCAAGGTCGTCCTCTGGCTGATCAAGGACCAGAGGCTCATTGCCGAAGGAAAGCAGGAAGGAGAGAACCGCTGCAGTCTGCTGGCCGATTGAACCTTGGGAGATGGACTTCCAGGCGGTTGACTCAGCAGTGCGATATTCAAGCTTCAAATGGTCCTCGGGAAGCCATGTTTCAATGGCTTCTCTGCGTGATGGATTGGTGTTGAGCTGGCTTCTAAGGTTATTTTGGAGAGCAGCAAAGCCTTGTTCATTCTCTGAAGAATCGATCAATTCAAGAATGCGCTGACGAACAGCAGCAGCACCTGCTTCGCCTGCACCAGCGCCTTGAAAAACTCGGAGCAACGAATCTGTCCTAGCTTCCTCCGAGACTTCGATTGATGTGCTGAACTTATCACCGTCTACGCCCATGGCTTCCCGCAGAGTGCGTTCCACCTGGGAGGCTTCCGCGCCCATAGGTGCTAGTATCAGCCTAAGTAGGGTGCCATTGGCATTGTGCGTGGCGACAAATGACTCACGGGCGGTGCTGATGGCTTTCCTGGCGGCATGCACGGCTGCCAATTGTTCGGTGGCAGACGTTTGGAGGCGCGTGATTTCCTCCTTCGTCCCCTTGTGCCGTGCCAGCCGTGTCTCCAATTGTGCGCGGTCCTGATTCAGTTTCGTCAATCTAGCCGGATCAAAGGTCGTTGTCTGGGTTCCCAGCAAAGCATCGTAGGCGGTCTTGGAATCCTTGCATGCCTGGAACCAAGCACTGCTGCGTAGGTTTTGATCCAATGTGGTAAGGACAGTTTGAATGGCGTCGGCTTGGGCGCGGATCTGGGTGGCGACGGTATCCAACTCCCTTTGTGCTTCTTGATACAGGGCGTGAGCCTCGACTGAGACAGTGTCTGCGGCTTGAATCAGCGTCGCTGGGAGATCTGGAAGGCCAAGGCGGTCTGCCTGTTCGTTGAGTTCCTGAGCAAGGGCAAGAGATGGAGAATCAGGCTTGAGATTGGGAAACAACGCGCGTGCTTGCGCTTGGCGTCGTTGGTAGTCTTTGACGGCATCGGATTGAACCTTTTCCAGCTCGGCCAGGATGTCCTTCAGGGAGGCGGAATCCTGAGCTTCGTTGGCCAAAGTCGCATTGAGTTCGCGGATTTTTGCCCTCGTAGCGGAATAGGAAGCAATGGCTTGCTTCAATTGCTCTTCAAGAGCGGCGACGTTTTGCTCTCGGTCGATGATTTCCATCAATCCAGCCGGACGACGGCTCATTTCTAGGACTTGTTTCTGGCTATAGATACTGAGCGGAAATCGGGATGGTGTGTAGGCTCCTCCCTCGTTGGCCGGCAGTGATCCCAATTCGCCTACACGAACGGCAGGAGGGGAAGATCTGGCACCCTGACCCAGGAAGGAAGCCTGCCAGTGCAGTTCCGCCGCCTGGGCTGGGGAGCGGTAGAGAACTTTGATAACGCTGGCCTCTCTGAGAATGACCCCATCCTGGCCGCGCGATGCAGGAATCTGAGCCCAGCGCCAAAAGTCCCCTGCCGGGGATTCCCGCACCGGCGTATCTCGATCGTAGTCTGGTAACTCCCGTCCACGTTGCGTGGCGAGGCGTAGAGCGTGAACAAAGGTGCTTTTTCCCGAGCCTCGTCCTCCAACCAGGACATTCAGCCGGGGGTGTAGGGGCATCTCAAGCGGGGTCACTCGGCCAGCTGTTTTGATTTGAGCGATGGTGATCTTTTCTACTGCATGGTCTGGCCAGACATTCCAATCAGTGGTGTCGCTACTGGAGATGGGACGAATCGACCAACTCCCAGTGACGGCATCTCCACCCCTTGAACGTATCGCGGAGCCGTCCGCGAAGGCCATGCGCAGACCCTCTAAGTTCGGCTGGGTCATGTGAACCATGGAGAATCCGTTGCGCCCGATGTCTCTGGGCATGTGGCTGTCTGAACCGGTAACCCGGGCGAGGCGCGCAAGGACCGGGTGGCGCTGAATATCCGATTCGGGGAGTCTCGACCAGTCTCGAACCTCAAGAGCATTCAAACCCGCTTCAAGCACCAGATTCAAAGTTTGTCCCACTGTAGGTGAAAAGTTCAGCAAATTTGCCGCCACCTCGCCTGCTGTGGCCAATTGTTGGAGGGCATCAGAATGAGACAAGCCCTGCTGATTGCGGAAATTTCGATACCGTCGGCCATCCATCGGAACGTCCATCCAAAGCAGGCCGCACGGTTCGTCGATATGCGCAGCGATGGTAAGCCCGCCGTGCTCTTTGATGATCCGCACACAGTCAGCCATTGATTTGGAACATACGCCAGAGTCGGTGCGTCCTCGTGCTCCTGGTGGGTAGCCACAAGCGGTAATCACACCACTTACATCTTCCAGATCCTTTGCCGGATCAAAAACGGCCAGCAGGTGAAGGCCGCCATTTACGGAGAGTTCAAATCCCGGAAAGATGACCAAAGGCCGGAACGAAACGTCGTTGGGATCCATAGTAGAGTAAGCTGTCTGAAGACGGGCGATGAATCCTGTAGTGTTGTGATCCGTGACAACCACCGCATCCAGTCCAGCGGCCATATGATAATTAAGCCAATCTTCCGGCGTCTGCTGTTTGAGTGAAGCCCGAACTGCTGCATCTTGTTCTCTACCTGCATAGTCATCGGACTCTGGAGTGTGAGTATGGAAATCCATTTTCCACCATTTGGCACCGGGGTAGACGTAGCGGCCAGGGTATGCAGGCTGGGTGCTAGGGGCAGGCGGCTGGGTGCTAGGGGTGATCGTGCTCATAGTATCTTCCGATAGACAGTAGACAGGATCTCGCAAAAAACCAATTGTTGAAGTTTGCCTCCCATCTTTCCGATCAAATCCTCGTGATTTTGATTGAGGGCGTCTTGGGCTTTATATAAATGAACGCGCTTTTCATCGCGCTGGGCATCGGCGGCTCGGATCTGCTTCCGACTGGGAGTTCGCCCTCCTGTTGGGACTAGGCGAATTCATTCAACGCGGTGTTTGGCAAGTGCGGTTTTGCTCATGTGAATTCGGTGGAAGAACTGATGACTATGGAGCTTGATCACATGCAGGGACAATGGGTTTGTTGGGGTTTCAGGCATGTTTTTAGCGTTACTTTGATCGGATGTTTGAATGCTGCCAACGGGGACATTTGTGGTCCCGGGGATTGGAACTCTTGGATTAGAGCAAGGATTTTAGGGCTGGCTGCCGAGCCATAGGAGGGCGATGACGGACATGCCGTCGCGGATGGTGCCGTTGCGGGCCATCTCGATGGCGTCTTCCAAAAGGACGCGTTTGACTTCGATTTGCTCGGTGCTTTCGGGGATGGCCTTCTTAAAATGGAGCCCGCGGGCGGTGAAGAGATAGGCGACTTCGTTGGTGGTGGAATTGGAAAGCTGGAGGTCGGAGAGGATCAATTCAAACTGGTCGGCGTGGATGCCGGTTTCTTCGATGAGTTCGCGACGGGCGGTGTCGATGAGTTCTTCGCCTTCAGGACTGCCACCTTCGGGGATCTCCCATTCGTAGCTTTGATGACAATAACGATATTGGCCAACGAGGTAGGTGTAACCTTCGTCGTCAATGGGAACGACACCGACGGCGCGGTTTTTGAATTCGACCACGCCGTAGATGCCGGGATTGCCACCGGGATCGGTGACCTGGTCTTCACGGACACGAATCCACGGATTGTGATAGGTTTCGCGGGTGCTGTGGGTGATCCAGGGGGAGAGCATATCGAAAGGCTAAAGGATAAGGGCTAAAGGCTAAGAATGGAAAGGATAAAGGATAAGGGCTAAAGGCTAATTGGGGAGAGTGCAACTGAGAGGGGATGCCCTTGAAGATTAAGGGAGTTTGTAGTAGCCGTCAGGGTTGTAGAGCCAGTAGCAGTCGAAGGGATTGAGGCGGGGGAGAAGCATGCTGGGGCGGCCTTTGGCGTCGGTGGTCTCGGCGTGGGGGTCGGCAGAGGCGGTGCTGGTGGCCAGGCGGCGCATGGAGGGCTCGGTGCCGGAATCTTCAGGGAGGCGGAGGGTGCCGGTTTCTTCGATCTCTTCGACGACGACATCGACCCACTTGAGTTTTTGGGCTTCGTCGGCGAATTCGTTCCAGTCGCCGCTGGAGGATTTGGCATACATGCGTTTGATGAACTCCTCACGGGTGATGCCCATTTTGTCGGCGACGGGTCCGGCGAGACGTTTCCACCATTCCTCCATTTCACGCACCCATTCCTGCTGCTGGGTGAGGTTGCCGCCGCTGAAGGAGGCGATTTGATGGTGGAGGATGACGGCGTTGGGATAGGCGAAGGATTTTTCGGCGAGGGTGGTGATGCAGGCGGCCATGCTGGCGGCGAAAGATTTGACGACGGTGTAGACGGGGGCCTCGGAGCCTTGCATGGCTTTCAATATCTTGTAGCCGGCCATGACGGAGCCGCCGGGGGAGTCGTCGATGACGATGAAGATGGGCAGGTTGCGGTCGCGGTTATTGAAGTAGTTGATGCGGTCGACGATGTCGTTGGCGGTGCGCATGCCAATCAGACCATTGAGGGGAATGCGGCGGTCGGAGAGGACAAGGTTGCCATCCTTGAGGGGGTTTTCGAGGTAGATGGGCTGGTTGTTGGCGTAGTTGCGGGGGTCGGCCTGCTTCTCTTCAAGCTCCATGGAGGCGGCAAGGCGGGTGGTGTCTTTTTTGATGACGTTCTCCATCCGTTTGATTTCGGCGATCTCAGTCTCGACCTCGGCTTTGGCCAAGGTGGAGATGAGGGTGGCCTTCTCAAGTTGGACGCGAAATTCGCCGAGAGTCTGTTCGGCCAGCACTTTGCGTTGGAAATCTTCGAGGTCCTGGGCGGCCTTGAGTTCGGCGAGCTGGGCGGCGAGACGTTCGGCTTTTTGTTTGCCGGGGGCGAGTTCGGCATCAAGACGGGCCTGGGCAAGGGCGAGCTCGGCGAGGATTTTATCTTTTTCGGCGGCGAGCCGGGCGGTTTCGGTTCCCAGTTTTTCAACGGCGGGATCGTCGCTGTTGGAGGAATCGGGGGTGACCTTGGTTTCGATGGTGACCGATGGCGAAGTGGTGGTGACGGTCGGCGCGGCTGCCGGAGAGATGGTGGTCAACGCCGCGATCTGACCCTGTCCCAGATCCTGATTTTGACCAATGATGCTGCCCTCAGCAGGAGTGGCACTGGATTCCGACGGTGGAGGGGATGTCGGTGTTTCGGCGAATGCAGCGAATGGGATCGCTACTGCCATGATCATGTGAACGAAGAGACGACTAGGTTTCAGCATGGGCCGCACTATGCACACGCAAGGGGGGCTCTGCAAAGGATTCGTCACTGCGATTGCGCGTGGACGTAAAATTTACGGATTTTGTGAATATCTTCTTGATTTATTGGGAAGGAGAGGGAGTTTGTCTGCCGCTTAATCCAGAAACTTATCGATCATGGTTGTTATCAGACTCCGCCGCGAAGGCACGAAAAATCGCCCTTTCTACCGTATTGTTGCCGCCGACCAGCGGTTCCGCCGCGACGGTCGTTTTATTGAAATCTTGGGCACCTATGACCCATTGACCGAAAAGGATTCTTTGAAGATCGACCTTGAGAAGGCGGATTCCTGGATTCAAAAAGGTGCACAGCCGACGGAAACCGTGGGCAGCTTGATCAAAAAAGCTCGCAAAGCCGCAGCCGCTGTTGCCTGAGCAAGGCGAACTCGAGCGGGTTAGCTTTTCGTTTTTAGTTTTTAACACCGTAGTGTCGGCATCGGCACTGCGGTTGTTTGCTTTTTATGGCGGGTGATGCGAAGGATCGAATGATATGAATGCGCCGGAAGCTTTGCGGGAATTTTTGATGTATGTGGTGGCGAATTTGATCGAGCACCCGAAACAGGCGTCGATTGCGGTGGGCACGACGCAGAGTGGGGCGGTGTCGTTTCGGATTCAGCTGGCACCGGATGATGTGCGCCGGGTGGTGGGGAGGAATGGATTTACCATCAGCGCGATCCGTTCATTGGTGAACGTGGCCGCGCACAAGCATGGGGTGCGCGTGGTGTTGCGTGTGGATGGGGTGAGTGATGAAGATGAGGCGGAGCATATGGGAGAGGGTGGTGGAGAGGGACAACCACAGCCGAGCGAAGCGAGACAGCCTGCCGAAGGCAGCACCGAAGGGCAGAGCGAAGCGAAGCAAATGGACACGAATTCACACGAATAGAGAAATTATTCCCCAGATTCATTGCTCTTATCTGATATGGAACGGACAAATCTGAGATAGTTGTTGAAGGGCTCGGAGTTGCTAGAGAACCCGTCGGAATAACGGTGAGTCTTGTTGTCTATAAGGACAGCAACGTTGATGTTTGTATACGAGAATCCCATTGGAAGCAGTTTCTGAAGGTGCTCATTTTCTTCAGCTGAAAGTTGTTCACGTCGTTCTTGTTCACTCAATTCTGCAACAGCGTCAGCGTAAGCTATTCGGACTTTGAGGAGCATTTCCGTAGCCTCAGCATCGCTAATGATGGCTACAGCGGTGGGCAGTAAATCGGTTCTGGACCTGCTGTAGGGAATGGAAGAAATGATGACTTTATTTTCCAGACGTTGAAGAATAATGTATGGGCCGAATCCGGCAGCATCGCCGTAACACCAGAAAAATCCGAATCTTACACTCTGCCAGTTGGCTTTGAAAAGTTCGCCAATTAATGGATTAGGTTTTTGTGCACTGGCAGGGATGCAAGCCATTAGGCAAAATGCAACCAGTGTGGAGAGTCGTTGTTGGAATGCCATGGCCTGATGAATTCTGGGAACGAACTAGTAGCAATCCACGGAGTAGAACGACACCGTTACGCCTTTGCGATCTTTGGTGTCGAACCCCATTCGGCGTTGCGGCCGCGGGTGTCGATGTGAGTGAAGCTGCTGTAGACACCGATGCCGCCTTTGAAAAGGCCTTGGGACCGGAGGGCTTGGGCGGCTGCGAAGACTTTTTCTGGGGAACAGGCGTAGACGAGGTCGAGCGCCATGTTGCGGGTGTGGTAGGACTGGGGGGCGGCTCCGGGGCAGGCGGAGTTGTAGGCGGTGCTGCGGAAGGCGCTGTTGATGGAGATCAACGGAGCGTTGAGTTTTTCACGGAGGGCGTCAGCGACGCGCAGGGTGGGGGCGATGTTTTTCCAGAGTTCGCGAGGCGGAAGGTGATTGTTGACGTTGCCGAGGGTTTTGAAGTGGGGTCGGAGCAGTTCGATGGGCTTGATATGACAAAGATTGAGGCTGTAGAGGAAGCTCTGATAGGCGAGCCCGTCTTGGTCAAGGGTGATGGGTCGAAAGCGCGAGGGAGTGTTGGTAAAGCGGCGGTCCTCGTTGAGGTCGTTGGTGGCGTGCAGGGGGCGGTTTTTGCGTTGGCGGGGATTGTTGAGGTCCTGCCATTTTTCTTCGAGGAAGGCGGCAAATTCCTGGCGACGGTTGCCTACGAGGTAAGGATGGGCGGCGTAGCCGGAGAGGCCGCTGATGATCATGGTGACGCAGGTGGAGAGGAAACGTCGACGTTCGTAGGGTTGCCAGTTGGTGGGGCCAAAAATTTCACCGGCCTGTTCTTCAGGTTCGGGCGGTGTGGGGACAGAAGAAGGTTGGTCCATGAGGCAGTGGGTGCGGGATGCCGGGTGGATGGCGGATGATTGATTATCGCCTTGGGTTTAGTGTCGGGATTTTCGCAGGAATGGAGCAGGACGTCAATGGTTTCTGCGTTGGATGCCCGGATTTCCAATCGCAAACGAACAGGGGTAGACACTGTTGAGGCGACAAGGTTCGATTTTTGCGTGGTCTTGTTGAAGGGGATTTTGACGGGGTGATTAAAAAATGGGAGGGTAGTGCTGGTGCGTCGCCAAATGGCATGCATCTCAACCGCGACATGGCATCGCCTGGCGCGGAAGCTTGGGGGTTGCGTGCGGGTGGGAGGGCGGTCCGGCTTACTTACACCAGTTTACGGCCTTTGGTTTCAGGGGCGAACCAGACGAGGATCATGCCGACGATGTAAATAAGACACAAGGTGGTGTAGGCGTTGCCAGAGGCGTTGGCGGCGGGTTGGAAGGCGGCGACCAGGTTGGCAATTTGCAGGCCTCCGATGGCGGCGATGATGCGGGCGACGTTGAAGCAGAATCCCTGTCCGGTGGCGCGAACGCTAGTGGGGAAAAGTTCAGGCAGATACAAGGGGAAGAAGCCGTAGAAGCTGGCGGTGATGCCGCCCATCAGGAAGGCAGTGACGAAGAACCAGGTGTTCACCGTGGTGTTGGTTTGGAAGAACACGGTGGAGGCTGCGAGGGCGCTGATGCAGAGGATCAGGTAGGTAATGCGCCGGTTGAAGAGGTCGGCGAGGAAAGGGGCGATCAAGGCAAACAGGATGGCGCCGCAGGAGGTGGCGATTTGCGTGTATTGCATGACGTTGGTCCATTCGCCGGGAACGAGTGTGGTGGACCATTTGGCGGACTGTTGGGTGGCACCCCAGGTGCCAAGCATGGCGATGCCAGCGAGGACAGATCCCATCAGAAGGTTTTTGCGGATGCTGGCGCTGCTGGAGTCGCTCATGCTCCCGGCAATTCCGGCTCGACGCAGGTAGCCGCGCACGGGAAGGAGGTAGCCCCAGATGACCAGGAAGAAGGCGACGATGGTGATGACAAAGGCGATCGGGGTGGTGATGCCGCGTTCGATGCCCATGGGTGACCAGGAGAAGATGATGACCATGGCGGCAATGGCACCAAGGAGAACGCCGTTGAGGTCCTTGGTGTTCCAGTGCGAGGTGTTGCCGGTGGCTTTTTCCTCCTCCCATTTGTCGGATTCGGGAACGAAGAGGCGGATGAGGAAAATGACCAGGGCGGGCAGGGCGCCGCTGAGCATGAGGAAACGCCAGGCCTGGTTGTCGAGCAGCCAGTCGGCGAGGGCTTGCGAGCCGCCGACGGCAAAGATCCAGCCTTCCATGGTATCAATAAAATTGTTCATGCCGAGGCTCAGCAGGGCGACAAGGAGGAAGCCGACGTTGGCGGCGGCACCGATGACCCCGGCGACGAGGGCGCGGTTGCCTTTCCAGAGTTCATTGACGAGGGCCACACCGAGTGCCCATTCACCGCCCATGCCGAGGGAGGCGATGAAGCGCAGGATGGCGATGTGCCAGGCTTCGGTGGCAAAACCGCAGAGCCCGGTGAAGATGGCATAGGTGAAAATGCTGAGAGACATGGCTTTGACGCGGCCGATGCGGTCGCCAAGCCAGCCGAAGAAGACGCCGCCCGTGGCGGCACCGACGAGGAAGGTGGCGATGATGACCGAGAACCAGCGGTCAAGATCGAGGGCAAGTTGCTCGGGCGGGACGGACCCGGCAAGGAGGGCTTCGAGGGCGGGTTTTCCGATGACGGGGAAGAGTCCCATTTCAAAACCATCGAACATCCAGCCGAGGAAGGCGGCGATGAGGGCCATGATGCGACCAGTGTCGGTGGGGGGGGCGGCTTTGGGAGAAAGTTGGGATGCCATGGATGTTGGGTTCGTTGTGCTGGAATTAATTTGGCGATTTTGGATTGAGGCGTGAGACAACACGCTGGCGGCCGGATTCTCTTTCTCCATTGTGAGAAAAAGAGCGGATTTGGAGGGAAAAGATCACAATATTATCGCTGCAAATGGGATAGATAGAAATTGGCCATGTCGGCATAGAGCGGCATGGGGGTGACGAGGACGCGGTCGTGGGTGCCGGTTTCGATGCGTCGCCATTCTTTGTGGGCAGACGGAACGGCGTCGAAGAGTTGCTGGCCGATTTCGATGGGGATGAGGGTGTCGGCGGTGCCGTGTCCGATCATCGCGGGCAGGGTGAGCTGGCGGGCGGAATTGATGGGGGTGATGTCGCCGAGCTGGTATCCGCCTCGAAACTCGACGACGGGTTTGAGGAGGGTGAACATGAGGGTGGAGGCGGGTCCGAAGAGGCGGTCCGACTGGCCGCGGCAGATGTCTTCGAACTGGGCAAAGGAAGCGATGACGATGAGGGCATCCCAAGGAGTTTTGGCGGCGGCTTGAATGGCGACGGCTCCGCCTTGGGAGATGCCCCAGAGGGCGCGTGGCCCGGATGGGTATTGGAAGTGGGCGGCGGCGGTGGTTTCGATGAGGTCGGGGAGCTTCCATTCGTGCAGTCCGTAGCTGGCGATGGGGTTGAGGTTTTCGCCATGCGCGGGGAGGTCGATGAGCAGGCAGCGAAATCCGGCGGCACACAAGCGTTCGGCGACGGGGAGGTTGTCTTCCTTGCGACCTTTGCGGCCGTGGAGAAGGACGAGGGTGGCGGTGATTTCACCGAAGGGTTTGAGTTGCTGACCGAGGTCGGTGAGTTGCTGACGGAGCAGCTGTCCTCTTGGGCCCGGCTGGGCTTGTGGATCGGGTTCGCAGAGCAGAACGGGAGTGGCGAAGTCGCCGGGGCTGGAGCCGGCGACTTCGAAGGGTTTGATGACGAGTCCGTGCGTCTGGGGGGAGTTGAGGATGGCGTGATGGTAGTCTTGCAGTGGTCGGCGCGGTGGATGAACGATTTCACCGGCGGCCCACCAGATGACGGTGGAGGCAAGGAGGAGGATCGCGGACAGGCCCAGGCCAAGATAGAGCGCCATGCGACGGAGTTTGGGGTTCATGGAAAAGGGTGGCGCTGCTTATGGCTTAAATTTTGATCGGCGCAACTGCAAACGTAGGCATGGGCTGAGGACGAGGCCCGGCCAAATCAGCAGTTGCATGATGGTCAAGATGGGGTTGTGGTAGGGGCCGTTTTTCAATTGCCATTGAACGCTGCTTCCGACCATTCAATCCCTGCGGATACCGACTTGCCTGGTGCCTTGTTGTATGCAACGAGCGCGGGTCTCGGAGGGAGTGGTTTGAACACCACTTCACTTGAGGGGGCGCTGGCTTCGTGGCGCGGAGGGTTTCTTGGAGAGGCGGTTTGTTATTCGGTGCAGCAGATGGAGATTGCGCGGAGCAGGATTCGGTCGCTGCAATATCATCCGGCGCGGTTGTTTTCGTTTTTGGACAGTCAGGATTATTATGCGGTGAAGAAGAGGTATCTGGACTGGATGGCGTCGCGAAGATTGCAGATGGGCGGTTTTGATTTTTTTCACGGGTGGAGCGGAGAGTGTTTTGAGACGTTGGTGGAGGCGCGGCTGCTTGGGGTGCCATCGGTGATGGATGTGCCGACGTGGCATCGGAACAAGGGGGCGGTGAAGTCGACGGAGACGTTGAAGGAGCGTCGGGCCCGCGTGGCGGATCGGGGCTGGCGGGACTGGCGCAAGAAGTTGACCGTGACCCGGCAGCAGAATCTGGCGGAGTATGATTTGGCGGATGTGCTGTTGATGCCGTCGGTGAAGTCGGCGGAGACATTTTTGACCGCAGGGGTGGATGAGAAGAAGCTGCATTACGTGGGGCGGGGGGTGGATGTGGAGCGGTATCGACCGGGTGGCCCGCCTGAGAAATTTCGTGTGGGATTTGTGGGAGCCTTGATCAAACGCAAGGGGGTGCATGTGCTGCTGGAGGCGTGGAAAAAGGCGGGATTGAAGAATGCGGAGCTGGTGTTGGTAGGGAATTTGCATGAGGAGATGAAGCCGTATTTGGAAAAATTTGGGACGGACGATGTGCGACTGGCGGGGGTGACGAACCGGGTGCAGGACGAATTGCGAGCCTGTGTGGCATTTGCTTTTCCAAGTGAGTGCGAGGGGTTTGCCAAGGCGACTTTGGAGGCGGCGGCTTGTGGGTTGCCGTTGATTGCGACTCGCGAGTCCGGGGATGCGGTAGTGGATGGTGAGACGGGTTTGGTGATCCAACCCAACGATGTGGAAGGTTTGGCTGCGGCGCTGGTGCATGCGGCTTCGCATCGGGACGAGATGGCGGAGATGGGACGGATGGCCCGCAAGATGGTGGAGGAGCGGTTTACTTGGGATCACTATCGGGCGCGCCTGTTGCAAGGATATGCGAAGGCGAAACGGCAGGTCAGGGTTGTGTGATGGAAGGAAACGGAGATCTTTTTGTGGAACGCATTCTTGTCATACAGCTCAAACGCATCGGGGACTTTGTGTTGACGGTGCCTGCGTTGGGAAGATTGCGAAAGATGCGGCCAGAGGCGGAGTTGGTGTTGCTGGTGCCGTCGGGTTTGGTGGAGCTTGCCGAGGCGTTGCCGATGGTGAATCGGGTGATTGGATTTGAGTCGGGTGGCGTGAACTGGCGCGCGTGGGCTTCCATGGTGGCGGGGGAGTGGGATGTCTGTCTCGATTTTAGCGGAACGGATCGCGCGGCGTTGTTGACGTGGCTTTCGCGGGCGGATTTGCGGGTGGGGTATCAAAAATTTGCGGGTTTTGGCATGCGACGGCTGGCCTACCACCGGCTTTGCGGTGCTTCGGTGAGGGATCTTCATACGGTGGATTTCCATCTCGAACTGATTGGCGAGGCATTGGGTTCGTGGGAGGGAACCGGGCCTCCGGCGATGTTTGTTGTGGGAGCTGGGATTCGGGATGGGGTTCAGAGGAAGCTTAAAAGCGAGGGCGTGACGGGGAAGTATGTCATTTTGCATCCAGGCACCGCGCGGATGGAGAAGTTTTGGTTGAACGAGCGTTGGGCGGAGGTGGCGCGGGTGGTGCATGAACGGTTGGGCTTGCAGGTGGTGTTGACAGGGACTGGCACGGGCCTGGAAGAGGCTCCGCTGAAGGCGATCAAGGAGATGGCGGGGGTTCCGATGGTGGATCTTTGCGGAAAACTTTCGCTGGCGGAGATGACGGTGGTGATTGAGGGGGCCGAACTGATGGTGGGGGTGGACAGCATGGCGATGCATCTGGCAGCCTTGGCGGAAAAACCGCAGGTGGCGTTGTTTGGTCCCACGAATCCGTTTCATTGGCGGGCGCGGCATGCGCGCTCGATGGTTTTGCAGGGGTCTTCGGGGCTTCCGGTGGCGGAGTTCGCCCCGAAGGCAACACCGGCGGACATGAACCAAATCTCGACGGCAGCAGTTGTTGATGCTATGACTTCGCTGCTCTAACTTTCTTCGCACGTGCCGCGACCCCGCGCGGCCATCTTTTGTTTCCATGCCAAAAATCACGCAGCCTCCTCCGGGCAAAAAAATCAGTCGCAAACAAGTCACCGATCTCAGCTCGAGCGAGCTCTGGGCGCTTACGAAATGGACCTACGGCAAATTGTTTCGTTACATGAAGCCGTATCGTGGCCGGTTCATGATCGGGGTGGCGCTGGGCATCTTGAGCGGCCTGTTCAACGCGGTGATGCTGGTGGGATTCAAGATCATCTTTTCCGTGGTGCTGTCGCATGGTCCGGTGGCTCAAACGGCGACCGCGCCGAGCGATTTGTCGTCGGACGTGGAACTCACGCACATGGCATTTGAGAAGCCGGTGAAAGCAGAGTTTGGAGAGGTGGAGATTCCGGTGCTGGGCAAGATCAACCCGGTGGAGTGGGTGCTGGGTTATGCGCCGGAGAAGGCGGGATTTGGGCTGGTGATCGCGGTTTGTTCGTTGATTCCGCTGATGCTGTTCATGCGCGGGTTTCTGACTTATCTGGCGAACTATTCCATGCTGTGGGTGGGGAACAAGATGTTGTATAATTTGCGCAACGACATCTTCCGAAATTTGCTGCGGCAATCGTTGGGTTTCTACAATCGGACGAAGATTGGGGATTTGATTCAAACCGTGTTCAACCAGACGCGGGTGGCGCAGACGAATGCGGTGCAATTGACGTCGGTGCTGATCCAGAAACCGGTGGCGATCATCACCATCTTTGCCTACCTGATGTTTTGGGACTGGTTTTTCACGGTGAGTTCATTGATCGTGTTTCCCTTGTGCCTTGGGCCGATTGCCTATGTGAGTCGGCGGGTGCGTCGCGCGGGTTCCAAGGAAGAAGCGGAGGCGGGGGCAATGATGGTGAACATGCATGAGAGTTTTGCAGGCATCAGGGTGGTGAAGGCGAATGCGCGTGAGGAGTATGAGACCAAGCGTTTCAACAAATCGAACAAGTCGATGGCGGAGAACATCATGCGCTGGCAGAAGGCGCTGGAGATCATTGGACCGGTGGTGGAAACGGTGGCGTCGTTGGGCGTGGCGGCGGGACTGGTTTATGCATGGCATCGCGGCATGCGGGCGGAAGATTTCTTCCTGGTGGTGATTGCGCTGACGCAGATTTATCCTCATGCGAAAGAGTTGGGACGGGTGCAGATCCTGATGCAGAAATGCATTGTGGCATCGAGTGCGGTGTTTGGTTATCTCGAGCAGGAGCCGGATGTGAAGGATGAGCCGGATGCGAAGAAATTGCCACCTGCCAAGGGGGCAGTGACTTATGAAGACGTTTCGTTCACTTACACGGATGCCAAGGGGAAACCCGCGAAAAAGGCGGCAGTGAATGGGATTGATCTGACGCTCGAGCCTGGGAAGTTTTATGCATTGGTCGGACCCAGCGGGGCAGGGAAGAGCACCTTGTTTGCCTTGTTGTTGCGTTATTACGATCCGACTGCTGGAAGGGTTTTGGTGGATGGTCATGATGTGCGGACGGTGACCCAGGAGTCGTTGCGGTCGAACATCGGCGTGGTGAACCAGGACGTGTTTTTGTTTCACGACACGGTGAAAGAGAACATCCGTTATGGCCGGTTGAACGCGACGGATGCGGAGATTGTGGCGGCGGCGAAGAAGGCTCATGCGCATGACTTCATCATGCAGAACAAGGATGGGTATGAGGCGCTGGTCGGCGATGGGGGGAACAACCTTTCCGGTGGTCAGAAACAGCGGTTGTCGATTGCCCGGGCGATATTGCGGGACGCTCCGATTTTGCTGTTGGATGAAGCGACTTCAGCTTTGGATACCGAAGTGGAGCGGATCATCAAGGATGCGATCCACACCCTGCGCGAAGGACGGACGGTGGTGGCGATTGCGCACCGGTTTTCGACCGTGCTGGAGGCGGACCAAATTGTGGTGATGCATGAGGGCAAGGTGGTCGACATGGGCACGCATGCGGAGTTGCTACCGAGGTGTGAATTGTATCAGCGTCTCTATCAGTTGCAGTTTGACAGCGGGCACGCCGATCCAGACAAGCCGATGAAGGATATTAAACCGCAGGACCTTGATGAGCCCTATGAATCGGAGGCGGGTGAAGGGTAAACTTCATTTATGAGCGGACGCAGCTTTCTTCCTAAACTGACGGGAAGCTTTTCGCACCCGGCGGGGGACAATCCGACGGTGGTGATGATGGAGGCGGCGTATCGTCATCATGGCTTGGACTTTCGTTACATCAATATGGAGGTGGGGCCGGAGGCGGAGGGATTGGCAGATGCAGTCCGGGGGGCGAAGGCTCAGGGTTATGTCGGGTTCAACTGCAGCCTGCCGCACAAGGTGGAAGTGAT
Source organism: Phragmitibacter flavus (assembly GCF_005780165.1). Lineage (NCBI taxonomy): Bacteria > Pseudomonadati > Verrucomicrobiota > Verrucomicrobiia > Verrucomicrobiales > Verrucomicrobiaceae > Phragmitibacter > Phragmitibacter flavus. Next base: position 314,053 of record NZ_VAUV01000007.1, read on the forward strand.
TCAATATCTGGATGGACTGGGTGAATCGGCGAGTTTGATTGGAGCGGTGAACTGTGTGGTGAAACAGGCGGATGGTCGATGGATTGGAGAGAATACCGATGGGAAGGGATTTTTGAGCAGTTTGAAGGGGGTGATTGATCCGGCGGGCTTGCATGTGGCGTTGCTGGGAGCAGGGGGCGCAGCGAGGGCCATTGCGGTGGAGTTGGCGCTGGCCGGGGTTAGTGAGTTAACCTTGGTCAATCGTTCGGAGGCGCGGGGGGCAAAGCTGGCAGAGCATTTGCGGCAGAACACTGCGATGAAAGTAAATTTTTGCGGGTGGTCGGAGTCGTTCGTGGTGCCGGGTGGGGTTGGGGTGCTGGTGAACGCCACCTCGATTGGCTTGGCACCGGATGGCGAAGCGATGCCGGATGTGGATCTCAACTCGTTTCGTGAAGGGTTGGTGGTGGCGGATGTGATTCCGAATCCGCCGCATACAAGGTTTTTGCGGGAGGCGAGGTCGCGTGGTTGCGTCACGCTGGACGGATTGGGGATGCTGGTGAACCAGGGCGCGGCGAACATGGACTATTGGACGGGCGTAAAGCCGGATCTGGCGGTGATGAAGGCGGTGCTGACTGAGATTTTTGGACTTTGAGTCAATTGTTTTCATGTCACTGCGGCAGACGGTGTAACATGAAGAGGCATCATCCATATGGCCTCACCAACATCAGGAGTCGCTGCATCATCTGCACGGGATCGTGTGATGGAGGTGGCATCTTCGGAGAGGCAGCCGAGCCGGTGGGAGGCATGCTGGTTTGGATTTCGTTCGCGCTGTTTTAAGTTTCAGCGGTGGTTGAGGAACTGGGTGAGGGGGGATGTTCGTCGTTTGAGAACCGGAGTGGGCATCGGCGAGTGGGAACCCGTGGCGACGCATGTTTCGCCATTGTTTTCGTCTTCGGAGGTTTCGGAGTTTACGTTGCAGGCGGGGAAGGTGCACAATTTAAGGTTGGCGGCGAAAGGCTTGAATGGAGTCAAGGTGAAGGCGGGGCAGGTGTGGAGTTTTTGGGCGCAGGTGGGTCGTCCGGTAAAGAGTCGCGGCTATGTTTATGGGAGGGAAGTGCGCGAGGGTTGCGTGATTCCGGCGGTGGGTGGCGGGCTTTGCCAGATGTCGGGAGCGATTTATCAGGGTGCCCTTGATGCGGGTTTGGAGATTGTCGAACGGCATGCGCATACGCGCCGGGTGGCGAGGTCGGGAATGGTGCCGGGACGCGATGCGACGGTGTTTTGGAACTATGTGGATTTGAGATTGAGGGCACCGTTTGACTGGCAGATGGAAGTGAGGTTGGAGAATGGTCAGTTGGTGGTGAAGATTTATTGTGAGCGCGGAATGGGGGCGGCGGGCAAAGGCGGGATGACGAGGGTGAAGGCCGATGACGACGATCATACTGCGGAGTCTTGCGAGAGTTGCGGGATGGTATCGTGTTTTCGCCATGCGGAGATGGCGGGGTTGAAGACGCAGGCTCGCACGGCGTTTTTGGTGGATGAATGGTGGCCAGAGTTCGATGCATGGATAGGCCAGGAACGTGGGGATCGTGACCGGTTGTTGATGCCGATGAAGCCGGGGATGGTGGGCGGAAAGCGTTATCCTTGGTCGGTGAAGGGATGGGAAAGGGTGTCGGATTTTCCGGCGTTCGTCGTGGGGCGTTCCTGGAGGTCAAGGCGACTTGCGGGACAAGGGGCGGAGCGGCAGAGGTCGTTGTTGAAGTCTTCCTGTGAACTGGCTTCGCTGTATGAGAAGCATTTGCCGTTTGATGCGCTGCATGTGGTGGTGACACAGAGTTTACTGCCTTATTTGTGGCTATCCGGCGCTCTGGGTGGGCGGACGTTTGATGTGCTGATGCAGAGGGCTCCGCTGGGGGCGTTGCAGGAGAGTTTGGATCGGGCGTATGCCAGACATCCGGAAAGCAGCACGTTGGGAGATTTTCGATTGGATGGAGATTTAGTCATGGCGGAGGAAGAGGCATTAAAGCGGGCGAATCGTTGGATCACCCCCAACCGGCAGTTGGCGGAGATGGCGGGATCGCGAGCGGTGCTGTTGGATTGGACGATGCCGCAAGGCAAGGCGTCTGAAGCGAAAAAGACGTTCTCGAAGCAGATGGTTTTTCCGGCCAGCACGCTGGGGCGAAAGGGGGCCTACGAGGTCCGGGAAACGGCCCGGACATTGGGATGGACGGTGGTGTTGAGTGGACCGGTTTTGGAGTCAGCCGAATTTTGGCGAGGGGTGGAGGTGGTCAACTCGGGAGCTGATTGGTTGAATTTCGCGGGTCCAGTGGTGATGCCGGTTTGGGCGGAGAGTCAGCCAAGGCGATTGTTGTTGGCGTTGGCGAATGGTCGGCCAGTGATCACGACGAAAGCGAGCGGGCTGGAAGGATTGCCAGGGGTGATCGTGATTGAGGAGGGGGCCGCCGGGGCTTTGATTGAAGCCCTGGGAAGTGTCGGAATGAAAGGGGGATGTGCTTGATGATAAACAAGTTGCAGATCCATAAGCGCAGCAGAGAAGGGCGGTGCGTTTCCTTCGGAAAGCATCGTTTCCTCATGACTCCCTATCGCGAATTCCGTCAGTCTTTGGTCCGTTCTGCCGCATGGGCGGTAGCGGTTGGAGTGATGGTTGGAGCACTGATGGCAATGGGCAGCGAGCCTGGGCGGGATCCTTTTGAGAGGAATGTGGAGCGGATTTTCGGTGACGACAAGTTGGCGGATATCCGGGTGGTTTTTGGATACGATGACTACAAGGGGTTTTTGGTGACGAAGGATACTTTTCGTGCGCATCGGTTGATCCGGCATTTGCAAATTCGGTCATTCACAGAAGTGAAGCCGACGGAGGAATTGGCGGAGGAGTTGGGGGTGCCTGCGGACGCGCAGAATTTGAGGATTTATGAGGGCGATGGCAAGGACGGAGAGAGGTTGAGGGTGTCTTTGATCTGGAGTTCGGCCACCACGGATTCGGCAAAGAACAGCGGGTCGGAGTATGCATTGCAACGGCGTTGCAGCCGGCAGGCGCTGGATTTCATGAAGAAGGCGGCGTCGAATGCTGAGGTGATGGCTTACATTGGCCACTCAAGGGGAGGCGGTGGACCAGACACTTACCCGCCAGAGACGAAGGGCGTGGATGCGGATGGGTTTCCGCTGACGGACTTTTCTTATTATCGACGAACACAACCGGGCCTGGACGCGCTGCGTGGAGATTTTTCGAAGTCGCCCCATTTGCCGCATATCATTGCGTGGACGTCATGCCGCTCTGAGTCGCACTTCAGCCGCTGGTTTGGCAATGTTTTGAGCGGCAAGGAGCACGCGACCAGTTTGATCCTCTCAACGAGGTTGACCAGTTACATGCCGATCAACCAGGAGATCCGGGATCAGGACGAGGGATTGATGGCATTTGTGTGTTTGCTGCATTCCCTCCAATACCGGCAAACGAAATCGGTTCTGGAGGAGAACTTGAAGCTCTGCGAGATGGAAGTGGAGCACAATCCCAGGCAGGCGGCCTGGAAGTTGGTTGCTCTGCCGAGTTCAAATTCGAAATCGAATTGAGTCTTTAAATTTGTGCTTCGCATTCGGCGAGGCGGCGATTGAGGAAGGCTTGTTCGGATTTTTGTTCCGTGAGGGCGATGGCCTTGCGCAGATGTTTGGCAGCGGCTGGATGGTTTTGCAGGCGGGCTTCGAATTCGCCCAGCATGGCGTGGGTGAGATAGTAGTTGTCGAGCGTGGTGTGTTGAGGGATTTGCTGGATGGCATCAATACCAGCCTGGGGTCCGCGGATCTCGCAGATGGCAACGGCCCGGTTGAGGGCGACGATGGGCGAGTCGTTGAGAAGCACCCATTGATCGTAGAACGAGAGGATGCGTGGCCAGTCGGTGGAGCCGTAGGTGGCAGCGGTGCTGTGACAGGCGGCGATGCCGGCTTGAAGATGAAACTCGCTGAGTTGGGTGCCCGTGGCGGCGCGGCCGAGATGGGTGAGACCGCGTTCGATCATTTCAAAGTTCCATGCGGCGCGGTTTTGATCTTTGAGAAGGAGCATGTTGCCATCGGCGTCGACCCGGCTGTTGAATCGCGCGGTGTTGAGACACATGAGGGCAACCAGGGCGTGGGTGCGCGGGGTGTTGGTGGCGGGATGGGTGGCGAGAAGGGTGCCGAGTTGGATGGCTTCGAGGCACAGGGATTCTTTCATCAGCGACTCGCCATTGCTGGCCTTGTAACCTTCGTTGAAAAGAAGATAGAGGATTTGCAGAACGGCATCGAGACGAAGGGTGAGCTCTTCGCCGACGGGGATTTCAAAGGGAAGATTGAGTTCGCGAATGTGTTGCCGGGCGCGGGTGAGGCGTTTGGCGATGGCGGCTTCGGAGATGAGGAATCCCTGGGCGATTTCGGCGGGGCTGAATCCGCACAGGGTTTTGAGTGCGAGGGCGATCTGTGCTTCCTGGGGAATGAGTGGATGGCAGCAGGCGAACATGAGTCGCAGCCGGTCGTCCTTGATCTCGTCTTCGAACTTGGCGGCGTCTTCGGGTGCGCTGGAGGTGGTTGACCAAGTTTCAACCGTGGCGATGATCTGCTCCTGTTTGTTACGGAAGGTTTTTTCGCGACGGATGGTGTCGAGCGCGAGGTGTTTGGCGGTTTGGGTGAGCCAGGCGGCGGGATTCTGCGGGATGCCGTAATAAGGCCAGGTTTGCAGGGCACGGATGAGGGCCTCTTGAACGAGGTCTTCGGCCATTTGCAGTCGCTCGATCCCGAAGATGCCGGTGAGGATGGAGACGAGTTTGCCGGACTCATGGCGGAACAGGTGTTCCGTGAGTTGGGGGATGTTTTGAGAAGTTGGGCCGGGGGAGGGGAGGGTGGGGCTCGCGTTCACCGGCTCAGGCCATCATGGCAATGGGTTCGGCGCAGTGCATTTGCGCAGCCTGGGCGACGGGGCAGATCGGGACGACGGGGCGCACTTCAACCTGAATGCCATAAGGGAGGGCGGGGCATGCCTGGGCGATCTTGACGGCTTCATCAAAGTGGCTGACATTGACCATGAGAAAGCCACCGATGGCTTCTTTGGATTCGGTAAAGGGTCCATCGGAGACGCTGGCGTTTTTGCCGGTGATGAGTTTGCCTTCGTTGGCAAGCGGATGTCCGGCGAGGAGTTTGCCTTCTTTGGCAATGCCTTCGATCCAGTCGTTCCAGCGACCCATGGTTTGCTGGACGGATTCAGGAGAAAGTCCGCGATGCCAGTTGGTGCCTCGAAAGAGAATGAGGTGTTGGGAAGAGGTGGTGGCTTCAGTGTTCATGGCTTTGCTAAAGGGTGGTGATGAAGTTTATAACGAACGGAGGGTTTGATACAAGAAGGTTATCGAAGGGGGGCTGCGGGCTTTGATGAATGGGCCGCGGTCAGGAAGCGGGAAACTCGACGGGTGATGAGCCAGATCAAGGTGGCGGTGGAGATGGCGATGAGTGACCAGTGGAGGCTGGATGCGGCAGACACGGAGATGCCGAGGCCGGTGGCGAGGGCGATGTATCCGGCGAGACAGGCGGGGCACTTGGGCAGAAGGGCGAGGGTGGCACCGGGAATGATCCAGGCCAGTGTGCGGCCGACTTTTTGCATGAAACGACGTTGGCGTGATGCCTGAACGCCCGGGGTGCAGCAAGGATGTGGATTCATGATTTGATGTAAGTGGGTGAGGGTGCGCATTCGCAGGTCGAGGGTGGAGATTCATGATAACGTCCGGTTTTGTCGACGTGGCCATCGTGTTGGTAGCGATCATGGTGGCGGACCCAGTCGCTGAGGTTGTTGCGAGGGCCGTGTTCGTTGCGACCCTTGGGCATCATGTCGAGAATCATGTAGGTGCCGAGGAGTGATTCATCGCCGCGCGCAAAGGCGCTGTAGGTGTGGAAAACTTGACCGGATTCGTCTTTGTAGAAAGCGCTGGAGCCGGACAGTTCCTCGATCATGGGCTCGGAGTCCTGGAAGTTGTAGGGGACACTGCCGGAGTTCATTTGTTCGGGAGTGAAAGAGACTTCGAAATCGTAATTGAAGTCGCTGTTGAATGAAGATACCCAATCGTAAGTCCAGCCCATGCGCTTTTTAAATGCCTGGATTTCCTCAAGAGGGGCGCGTGAAATGACGACGGGGGTGACGTCGTGATTCTCAAGGTGGATGATGGCTCCTTGAAGGTGGTCGCAGAGAAAAGAGCAGCCGACACAGCCTTCTTTCCAGTCGGGGCCAAACATGAAGTGGTAGATATAAAGCTGGCTGCGATGTTTGAAGAGTTGAGCGAGGGTTCGAGGGCCTTCAGTGGTGTCGAACTGGTAAGATTTGTCGAGTTTCACCCAGGGAAGTTGCTGGCGTTCGGCGTTTAACTGGTCGCGCATGCGGGTGAGCGATTTTTCTTTTTGCAGCAGAGCTTTGCGCGCCTCAAGCCAAGCGGATCGATTGACGATGGGATGAGAAAATGTGTTGATCGTGGCGTTCATGGTCGAGGTCATGTTCGTGGTGTCTGTGGATGTTGGGATGGCGTGTGGTAACGCGGTTCATGGACACGACGAACGGGATCAACGGCAAAGGACAGCGAGGTTGATTTTGTTAAGGAAGCAGGAATGAGGACAATTTTCGGAAAGATTGGAGTTTTCACTGACGTAATGATTTTCATCCATGAAAATGCCAATCTCCTCCTCTTCCGAGTCTATTGAGACCGTCGTTGTGCCTATCGAGCAGGAGTCGCAAGCTCCGGCTTTGCAACGAGGATTGGCGATTCTTGAGTTGCTGGCAGCGGCTGACGGAGGGGTGACGTTGTCGGAAATCAGTGCGGCGTTGCGACTTTCACCCGCATCGATTTTTCGCTTAACCGGAGTGCTGGAAGAGGCGGGTTATGTGTGTCGTTGTGACCAGTCGAGGCGATTCACTTTAACCCGCAAACTGTTGCTGCTGGGGCAGCCGCGACAGGAAGGGCGGGGACTGGTGGAAAGTTGCTTGCCCGCAATGCGTGAGGTGTTGTTGCAGACGGGAGAGACGGTGCAGTTGTGTTGTTTGGTGGGGGATGAGTGTGTGTTGATTGAGCAACTGGCCTCAACGCATCCGTTCAAGTATCTGGTTGATCTGGGATCGCGTCCGCCGGTGCATTGTTGTGCGCCAGGAAAAGCGTTGCTGGCGTTTTTGCCTGAGGAGGAGCAGGCGGCGATGGTGGGGCGCTTGAATCTGGTGGCGCATACTCCGCGTTCGATCACGGACCGGGACACCATGATGGGGGAGTTGGCAAAGATTCGCGAGGCGGGATATGCGGTGGATCGGGGCGAGCATTTTGAGGGGATCCAATGTGTGGCGGCGCCGGTGCTTGATCGTCATGGACGGGCGGTGGCGGCGATGACCATTGCGGGTCCATCGAGCCGGGTGACGGCGCGCAAGTTTGCCGCCTTGGGGGCGGTGATGAAACAGGCGGGGGCTGCGGCTTCTTTGAAGTATCTCGGTTGAGTTGCCATGAAAGCTGTGTTGATCATTTTTGTGGGTTTGCTGACACTGTCATCCCTGAGGTTGGCGGCGGAGATCACAGCGCAGCAGCGCGAGTTTTTTGAGGCGAAGATCCGGCCGGTGTTGATCGCGGAATGTTATGAATGTCACTCCGGCAAGGAGAGCAAGGGCGGGTTGTTGCTGGATTCTCGTGGCGCGTTGCGGGAAGGGGGAGATAGTGGAAATTTGCTGCTGCCGGGTGATGGCGATGGGAGTTTGCTGATTGAGACGTTGAGGCACGCGCATGCGGATCAGGACCTGCACATGCCCAAGAATGGAGCGAAGCTGGAGGAGTCGATCATTGCTGACTTTGTTGCATGGATCAACATGGGGGCGCCTGATCCGCGGGATACGGCGGAGGTGGTCGCGACGGGCGAGGGGACATGGGAGCAGACCTACGCGTTGCGGTCGAAGTGGTGGAGTTTCCAGCCGTTGAAGAAGATCGAACCCGCCAAGGGCGGAGGACATCCGATCGATGGGTTCATTGATGAGAAGTTGCGACTCAATGGATTGAGCAGGGCGGAGAAGGCCGACAAGCGAACGTTGTTGAGGAGGTTGTCTTTTGCGGTGACGGGTCTGCCGCCGAAGGTGAATGAGATTGAGGAATTTTTGAAGGATGAGTCACCACAGGCATGGGCGCGGGCGGTTGACCGATATCTTGCTTCTACGGCGTATGGCGAAACCTGGGCGAGGCATTGGATGGATTTGATGCGCTATGCGGAATCTCACGGCAGCGAGGGTGATCCATCGATTCCATTTGCGTGGCGGTATCGGGATCACTTGATCCGCGCGTTCAATGATGATGTGCCGTATGACCAGATGGTGAGGGAACATGTGGCAGGCGATTTATTGGAGTCGGCACGGTGGAACAAGGAGCTCAGGATCAATGAATCGTTGCTGGCCACGGCCAACCTGAGATTGATGGAGCACGGGTTTCAGCCGGTCGATTCTTTGGATGAACAGGTCAAGACGGTGGACAACCAGGTCGAGGTGTTAACCAAGTCGTTTCTTGGGCTGACGGTGAGTTGTGCCCGTTGTCATGATCACAAGTTTGATGCGATCAGTCAGAAGGATTATTTTGCTTTGTATGGGATTTTTGCCAGCACGCGGCCGGGGCAGGTGACCTTGGATGATCCAGAATTGTTGGCGATGCATCGCGAGGAACTGGGGGCATTAAAGGCGAAGATCAAAGCTGGGTTGGTTAAGGAATGGATGACTCAGAGTGATCAGATTCCGCAGAGGTTGGATGCGGGCGACGATGAGCTTGAAGAAGTGCAGGAGCGGCTTGCGGCGATGGAGTCGAAGGTGCGGGCGGGTTTGGGGTTGAATGGGAAACAGTCGACATTGGATGGATTGCCCCGATACATGGCTCGCTGGGACTTTGAAGTGGATGGACGTGACTCAATGGGAATCCTGCCCGTAAAGCTGGAAGGTGGAGCGGTCGTGCGTGATGGGCGACTGGTGTTGGATGGCAAAGAGGCGTTCGGAAGCGCGACATTGTTGGCAGATGGATTCAAGGAGAAATCGTTGGAGGCTTGGGTGATGTTGGCGGATGTGGCGCAGCGTGGCGGTGGGGTGGTATCGGTGGAAACGGCGAATGGTTCAGTGTTTGATGGTTTGGTGTTTGGCGAAATGGTGCCGGGTGAATGGATCGCGGGCAGCAACAATCATCTAAGAACCCAATGTCTTGAGGGTCCGGTGGAGGAGGCGGATAAACTGGTGCATTTGGTGGTGGTTTACGGCGCGGACAAGCAGGTGACGATGTATCGAAATGGGGTGGTTTATGGCGGCAGTTATTCAGTGGATGATATCCCCGAGTTCAATGCGGGGGATACGCGGGTGTTGTTGGGGCGTCGACATACGGGTGGCGGGCGGGCGTTTTTGAAGGGTGAGATTGAGGAGGCGGCGATCTATGATGAGTCCTTGGATGCAAAACAGGTGTCGGCGCTTTTCCGACAGGGGATCAACAAGATGGATGAGGCGCAATTGCTGGCAGGCATGACGGACCTCGAGCGGGTGGAACGTGGGCGACTGTTGGAACGTCGCAAGGTTTTGTTGGAGAGCCAGATGGCAAAGCAGCGCACGCGGCGGATGGGGGAGAGCAAGTGGGGGACATTTTATCCGTGGACAGTTTTGAAGGATGTGGGCAGGAAAGATTTACCGGGGAAGTGGGGGGAGTTGGTCGACGAATGGCGAGGAGAATTGGAGTCAAGAAACAGGTTCAATGACGAACATTTTGTGCGGCTCTGGGATTTGCAGGGCGCGGATTATTCCAAGTGGAATCTGATGGGGAATGGATTGCCGATAAAGGCGGCGAAGGCCGGGGAGTTTGTGATTCAGAGTAGCGGAGATTTGGTGGTGAATGCCATTCTGCCAGCAGGGATTTATTCACATGGACTATCAACACGGCACAATGGTTTATTGGTGTCTCCTTACTTCAATGTGGATGCTTCGGCATTGAGTGTGCGCATGGCGGGTGGGGGCGGAGGTGGAGTGAGGGTGATGATGGACAATTATCCTCTCGGCGTGAATGAGACTTATCCACAGAGCCGTCCTGATGAGGGTCCGATGAAGTGGGTAAGGCTGGATACGGACTATCGGAAGGGATCGAGGGCTTACCTTGAGATGGCAACTTATGATGATCTGACAAGGCCGAAGTTGAATGACGGTGCGACGGAGCAGGAGAAGCCTGATGGTCGTTCGTGGTTTGGCATCTCCGAAGTATGGCTGAACAAGGATGCTGAAAAGACGCCAAGGGAAGAGGTGATGCCGGTTTCACTATTGATGCGCGGATCTGCTCCTACGGATGTGCAGGGGTTGATTCACAAGGTGGTGGAACTTACTAAGGGGTGTTTGGTGGCGTGGGAGAAGGATTCGATGTCGGAGGAACAGCGGGCCTGGCTGGACGATTTGATAAGTCATGGCGTTCTAAGTGCCACGATGAAGTCGCTGCCGGAGGAGTTGTCGGCGTTGGTTGCGGATTATCGGGGGCTTGAGTCCAAGATTCCCTTGGCCACGCGTGCGCCGGGGCCGGTGGAGGGAGATGGATATGACTCGCGTTTGATGATTCGTGGAAGTCACACGGAGTTGGGTGATGTGGTGCCCCGTCGGTTTTTGCAGGTGCTGGGTGGAGGTCGTGAGTTTACCAGTGGCAGCGGACGCCGGGAACTGGCGGAGGCAATGACGGATTCGGAAGCCAATCCGTTGCTGGCGCGGGTGATGGTGAACCGGGTTTGGCATTGGTTGTTTGGCAGGGGATTGGTGACCACGGTCGATAACTTTGGTCGGCTTGGGGAACGTCCGACTCATCCTGAACTGCTTGACTGGCTTGCGGGAAAATTCATCGAGGATGGGTATTCGGTGAAGAAGTTGATTCGCATGATGCTGACGTCGCAGACCTGGCAGCAAGGGCATTGGATGTCGAATCGGGCACGCGAAATGGATGAAGGGAATCAATGGTGGAGCCGGATGCCGGTGCGTCGGCTTGAGGCGGAGATGATTCGTGATGCCATGCTTGAAGTGTCGGGGATGCGGGATGATTCGATGTATGGCGAGCCGGTGCCGGACACGAAGTTTCGGCGCAGCATTTATCTGCCGGAGCGGCGCAATCGACCGCATCCGTTTCTAGAAGTGTTTGACCGGCCCAAACCGGCAACGACGCGCGGTCAGCGTGATGCGACGAACATTCCTGCGCAGTCGCTGACCATGATGAATGATGTTTATGTGCGGAACCTTGCCAAACGCTGGGCGAAGCGGGTGATGGCGGAACCTCATTCAGAGGATGCGGTGTCGGAAAGACTGCACGGGGTTTATGAATCGGCTTTTGGTCGGGTTCCGACGGATGAGGAGATCGAGATTGCGGCGGGATATCTTGGGGAGAAGCCGACGGAAGATAGCTGGAGTGACTATCTTCAGGCGCTGTTTGCGATCAAAGAGTTTATTTATCTGCGTTGAAAGAAAGTTCAGTTATGAATCATCAGCATTGGTATTCAAGAAGGGCGATGTTGTCGCGGGCTTCGACGGGGTTTGGGTTGACGGCTTTGTCGGCCATGAAGGCGGATCGCGCGGGTGCGGCTGAAAGTCCGTTTGCGGCGAGGCCTTCCGGTTATCGGTCCAAGGTTCGCTCGGTGATTTTCGCCTACATGAGCGGCGGGGTGTCGCATGTGGATTCGTTTGATCCGAAGCCGGAACTGGCGAAGCGTCATGGACAGCCGATGCCGGTGCCGGTGAAGCGGACGATGTTCAACAACAACGGCAACATCATGGCGAGTCCGTTTGAGTTTAAGAAACATGGGCAGAGCGGGATAGAGATCAGTGACATGTTTCCATGTGTGGCGAAGTGTGCTGATGATCTGGCGGTGGTGAGGTCAATGACCAGCAAGGTCAACGAGCATGCGCAGGGAAATTATTTCTTTCATTGCACCCAGCCGTTTAGTGGATTTCCGAGTGCGGGTTCGTGGGTGACTTATGGGCTGGGAAGTGAGGCGGATAATCTTCCGGGCTTTGTGGTGTTAAGCCATGGCAACGTGCCGCATGGTGGAGTGGGATTGTGGGGCAGCGGATTTCTTCCCGCAGTGCATCAGGCTTCGATCATTAATCCGGATGGCAAGGAGCCGTTGAATAATGTGACGCCGCGTGAGGCGGATGCGATGCAGCGACGTCGGCTTGAATTGATGGGCAGGTTGGACAGCAAATTTCTTGAACAAGTGCAGGCGGATGCACAGGTGGAGGCGGCGGTGCGCAACTATGAGATGGCTTATCGCATGCAGGCGGCGGTGCCGGACTTGTGTGATCTCAGGGGGGAGACGGAAGCGACGAAGAAGCTTTACGGACTCGATTCAGCGGACAAGGAGAAGGCGGCTTATGCGAAGCAGTGTTTGTTGTCACGGCGGCTGGTGGAGCGGGGTGTGAGGTTCATTGAGCTTACGTGTCTGTCGAAAAATATCGGGGCGGGGAATGCGGCGAATCCGTGGGATCAGCATGGCAAGATCAAGGAGGGGCACGGGGCCATGGCGCATCAGGTGGACCAACCTTTGGCGGCGCTGATTACCGATTTAAAAGCGCGCGGATTATTTGAAGAGACCTTGATTGTTTGGGCGGGAGAGTTTGGGAGGACGCCGTTTAGTCAGGGCAGCGATGGACGCGATCATAACCCGTATGGATTTTCGATCTGGCTGGCAGGAGGCGGGATCAAGGGGGGCACGGTTTACGGCGCAACGGATGATCTGGGGTATTATGCGGTGGAGAACCAATGCGAGGTGTATGACTTATGGGCGACGGTGCTGCATTTGTTGGGACTGGATCATGAGAAGTTAAGGTATCGCTTCAGTGGTCGGGATTTTCGACTGACCGATGTTCATGGCCGGGTGCTGCATGATATTCTGGTCTGATGAGTTAGTTCAGTTGGGTTGCAGCTGGCCTTGATGGAGGGTGAGGACCTCGTCGCAGAGCTTGGTGAGTTCCCACTGGCAGTGCGTGACGTAGATCATGGGGATCTTGAACTCATCATGGATGGCTTTGAAATAGGGAAGGATGCGTTCCTTGAGTCGGTCATCGAGACTCGACAAGGGTTCGTCGAGGAGGAGGAGCTTAGGGCTGGCAAGCAGGGCGCGGCCAAGGGCGATGCGTTGTTGCTCGCCGCCGGAGAGTCGCTGGATGGGACGGGACAGGAGAGTCGAAAGTTCGAGGAGTTCGATGACGCGACCGGGAAGGGTTGAGTTGGCGGATACGGCGCGGAAGCCGTAGTGCAAATTGGCACTCGCGTTGAGATGAGGGAAAAGGGCGAGGTCTTGTGGCACGTAACCAACTTGTCGTTTTGCGGGAGGGATGTGGACGTTTTGAGGAATGTCGGTGAGGGTTTGATCGTTGAGAACAATGCGTCCCGCCGAGGGTCGGCGTATGCCGGCGATGATTTCCAGCAGGGTGGTTTTTCCTGATCCCGAGCGACCAAAAAGGCCGGTGATGGGGGCGGAGAGTTGGGTGCTCACAGAAAGGGTGAACTCGGCGAGCTGAAGGGTGAGGTTTTCGAGTTTCAGGCTCATGGCGTGAGCCTCCGGCGTGACAGGCGTTCGCTGGTCCACAGGGCGATGAACGCGATGATGAGGCAGACGGTCAGCAGCTTCATGGCCTGGTCGTCATTGCCGGTTTGCACATGTTGATAGATGGAGAGGGACAGGGTCGCGGTTTCGCCGGTGATGAGTCCGGCCAGCATGATGGTGGCCCCGAATTCGCCGAGGGCGCGGGCGAAGGAGAGGATCAGACCGGCGGCGATGCCGCGTCGGGCGAGGGGCAGGGTAATGGTGCAGAAGACGTTGAAGGGTGAACGGCCAAGGGTGCTGGCGATGTTTTCGAGTCGCACAGGGACTTCTTCAAACGCGGTGCGAAGGCTGCGCACCAATAAGGGGAAGGACATCACGCCGAGGGCGATGACAACGGCACGCCAGGTGAAGGCGATGTCGAGGCCAAAGTTTTCGTAGAGCCAGCCGCCGATGGGGCCACGTCGGCCAAGCAGTTTGAGGAGGATCAATCCGGTGGCCACTGGCGGCAATACGAGGGGCAGGGCGACGATCGTTTCGACGATGGATTTGCCCGGCCAGTCTTTGCGGGCAAGCAGCCAGGCGAGCGCCATTCCCGGTGGCAGGATGGCAACGATGGCAAAGGCGGCGGTCCACAAGGTGAGCCAGATGGCCTGCCAGTCTTCGCTGCTGAAGTTACCGGGCAACATCGGTTTCCGGTAGGACGATGAATCCGAATTGGGTGAAGGTGGCTTTTGAAGTTGGGGTGTCTAGATGCTCAAGATACTGCAAAGCGAAGCCGAGGTTGGGCGCGTTTTTGAGAGCGGCCTTGGGATAGGTGATGGTGAGAGCTGGGTCGATAGGGACTTGATAAGCGACTTTGACTTTTTTGGAAATGGCGGCGTCGGTTTTGTAAACAATGCCGACGTCGATATTGCCAGATTCCACGGCAGCGAGGGCGGCTCGGACATTCTCGGTGGCGACGATTTTTGGTTCGATGGATTGCCAGAGGCCTGCCTTTTCGAGATAGGCTTTGGCGTAGCGGCCGACGGGCACGGCTTTGGGATCGCCGGTGGCAATTTTGGAGATCGTTTTGGTTGTTAGGTCAGTTAGAGAGTGGATGGACAGAGCGCTGTCGGCTGGGGTGACGATAACCAGGGAGTTGGAAAGTTGGTTTTCACGGGTGTTGGATTGCAGAAGACCTTTCGCATCGAGATGGTCCATCTTGGCGAGGTCGGCGGAGATGAAAACATCCATGGGGGCACCTTCCTCGATTTGTCGGGCCAGGGTGCTGGAGGCACCGAGATTAAGCTGGATGTGGACGCCGGTTTGCTGGGTGAATGCGGTGTTGATTTCCTTGAGTGCGTCCGCAAGGCTGGCCGCAGCGGAGACGCGTAGGACTGGCTCGGCGGCATGAGTAATGCCTCCTAGTATTAAAATACATCCCAGCATTGTGATGACGGTTTGCATTGGGGGTTAAGGCGCGCGGCGACCGAATTTCTTCTCCAATTCGGGAAGGGTGATCTGAATAAGTGTGGGTCGGCCGTGGGGACAACAGTAGGGCATTTCGCAGGCGAAAAGGTCTTCGAGAAGTTTGCGAAGTTCGGGTTCGCGCAGGCGGTCGTTGGCTTTGACGGCAGCGCGGCAGACGGTGGTGGCGATCATGTCTTCGCCGAGTCGGAGGGTGGACGTGCGACTGCTGTTGACGGCGAGTTCATCGACCACCTGACGCAGCAGATCGAGGGGGTCATCGGTTTTTAGGAAGGCAGGAAGGGCGTCGATTTTGAACGCATTGTTGCCGAACGGGCCAGCTTCAATGCCGAGTTTGGTGAGAGTCGGAAGGTGTTGGTTGAGCAGGTCGTAATCGCGCGGTGAAACCTCCCAATTGAGGGGGAGCAGCAGACGTTGTGAGGGCACGCCTTCATGTTCCATGGCGTGACGAAGTTGTTCGTAGAGCACGCGTTCGTGAGCGGCGTGCTGATCCATGAGAACCAATCCTTCCACGCTTTCCATGAGCACATAAAGTTTGTGCAGCACGCCGAGAATGCGAAATTGATCGGCTTGGTTTAAGGCGGGTTTCTGAGAGAGGGTGTCGTTGGTTGGGGAAGGCGGGGGAGGGTTTTCTACCAATGACAAGGGAGGGGATGACGTGCTTTGCGTGTTGTTGGCGATTGGAATGGAGGACCAATCGTTTCTTAGGCTCGTTTGCTGCGGTTCGGGGATGAGCGAGGGCTGCTGTTGGAATGCTGACTCGGCGATGTTAGTTCGTGTCGATGGCAGATGTCCACTGGAGATGGTGGTGGCCTGGTTGATGGTTTGTGCCACCGCCTCCACCACGGCTTCGCGAATGGCATGACCATCGTGGAATCTAACTTCTTTTTTCGCCGGATGAACATTGATGTCAAAACTCTCAGGCGCCATTTCCAAGAACAGAAGGGTGACCGGATACTGCCCTTTCATGATGGCGTTGTGATAACCTTCCCTAAGTGCATAAGCGATGGTTGGACTCTCCACCGGACGACCATTAAGAAAGGTGATCTGCATCTGCCGGTTGGGTCGGCTGACGGCGGCTCCGCCGATGTATCCACTCACCTTGATGGAGGGATGAGTGGAGGTCGGAAGCGGAAGCAGTCGGCGTGCGAGGTCGCGTCCGCACAATCCTTCAATTCGTTCCAGGAGATCACTGGTGGGGGGAAGATGAAAAGTGACGGCACCATCTCTGACCAGCGTGAAGGCGACGCTGGGATGGGCGATGGCATGCAGTCGGAACTGCTGTTCAACATGGGCGAACTCGGTCGATTCGGTGCGGAGAAACTTGCGACGGGCAGGAACGTTGTAGAAAAGGGAACGGGCTTCGATAACGGTGCCATGGCTGCCTCCGTAATCGCGGACGTCGGTAAGCCGACCGCCCTGGACCTCGACTTCAGTGCCGGAGATGGCGGAGGCTTCGCGGGTGGCGAGTCGGAAACGCGAGACGCTGGCGATGCTGGGAAGGGCTTCGCCGCGGAAACCAAAAGTGTGAATGGCGCTGAGGTCTTCTTTTGTGCGGATTTTGCTGGTCGCATGACGCTCCAAACTCATCAGCGCATCTTCTCGACTCATGCCGTGTCCATTGTCGACAATTCTGATCAGGGCGGTTCCGCCGCGTTGCACGTGGACTTCGATGTGGGTGGCTCCGGCGTCGAGGCTGTTTTCGAGCAGTTCGCGCACCACGGCGGCGGGGCGCTCCACCACTTCACCGGCGGCGACCTGGCTGGCAAGTGCGTCGGGAAGAATACGAATTCTGCTCATCGTGTTTGATATATTGAAAATGGGTATTACGTAAGTAGCTGAGCGTGTGCATCCGGGAGGCTGATGGCCGAGGTTTTCAGCGAGCGGGTGGATGCGTTGCAGATTGATTCAATTTTCTAGTTTCTTTGTGTCTTGTCATGATTACTGCCACTGCCAATGCCGTCAAACATCTCCGTGGTCTTTTGGAGGACCATTCGACGGTTGACGGTCAGGGTCTGCGCTTGATGGTGAAAAAAGGTGGGTGTGCTGGCATGGAGTATGTTATGAAGCTGGACTCGCCGGTTGAGGGAGACTGTGTTTTTGAACAGGAGGGGGTTAACATCTTGGTGGATGCCGACAGCCTTACTTATCTGAACGGAGTTAACATTGACTACGAGGACAGCTTGAGCGACAGCGGTTTTAAGGTGAACAACCCCAATGCAGCACGTAGTTGCGGTTGTGGGTCCTCGTTTGATCCGGGTGGATTGTGACGATTATTTTTTCGAAAAAGGGTTTAACGGTTGCAAATGATGGTAAATTTAATAAGCTTTGGTTAAGGACCCGGCTTATTAAGGCTACGCTAACATTTTAATTTCAGTTAGTTATGAAAGTTCAATTTTTGAGTGCGAGTTCAGATCACCGCACCCGTGCGGGCGGCGGGAAACATGCGGCCAAAAAACGTCGTGATGAAGGGCTGTTTTGGTGGACCATTCTTATCACTTTGTTGATGGGCCTGGCGACCTTTTGCTGGTTCTTCAGCATCATGGTGTTCAAATACCCAGAGAAGCCGTTCAACTACAAGCTTCTGACAAAATTGGAAAAGCTGGAGGAGATCAAGAAATTCGATCCTTTGTTTGTTCCAACGGGAACTTTTCATGGGGCACGCGAATTGCTTGCCAAGTATTACAATTACAATGGAGAGCAACTGGGCCTGTTGAATGACCTGCTGAAGAGGTCATACATCATGAATTACGCGAACGAAGGTCCGGTTTATGTTCGCGGTGCATATACGGTGGTGAATTCAAGGAAGCTGGCAGAGGGGGATCTGATCACTGAAGGTTGGGTGGTGCGAGCAAGATCGACCGAAATTGAGGACGTGGAGATCGAATTGCTGCTTCCAGGGGCAAACCAAGAGGCGTCACCCTATTCTCCAGGTGAGACGTTTACTTTGGACAACAAGGCCACCTTCGGCAGCGTGGTGCATGTGAGTCGCGACGCTGAGACGGATGGGCTGTGCGCTTCGGTGATCCCAATTGCCTATGGCACCTACAAGGCCGGTGAGCAGCAAACCATTTCGCTGATTCCGCCCAAAGTGCTCAACATGGAGTCGCCCTGGCCGTTGACCAAGAGCGAGCCAGGCGGAACCCAGGTGGCAGCGAAGGTGGAATTGTAAGGATTTGAAGGTTTCCTAGGAGGTTTGAGACGCATCGTTTGGTGCTGAGCGATTTCGCGGTCTGCGGTCTTTTCCTTGTGATTTGGATTTTCATCCGGCGGGACAATCTAGCGAAAGCAGGAGCCGGAGTTTGGGCCGATTTTCGTTTGCCGCGCATAAGGCCGTCCATGAAGGACGCAATTCATGCCATCAACGAAACCCGGCACTGTGTGCCGGGCTTCTAGGAGTCGTCCCGATGGGACGGGGAATAGGGAGGCGAATTTGGTCGGGCCATAGAAGCGGAGAATCTGGTCGCAATCCTGAATGCCAATTGGTTCCTGTGCTTGAATCCAATGAACAGGTGAAGGGAGATCCGATTGCGAGTGATCACTGGACTTGAGACGATGAATGGGTTTCCTCAAGCCATGCCAGTGCTTTTTGATAGCTGGCGTTGGCAAGGTAGTGTCGCATCTGACCGGGAAGATCAGCACGCCATTCGCTCGAGCAGTTTTCGATTTGGATTGAGATCTCTTTAAGCGCGCTGAGGTGTGTTTCTGGATCGCGGTCGCGCCATTCGTGATTGGAGATGATGGTGAGTCGTTCGCGCAGCAGCGTCGCGAGGGATTGTTTTTGTTCCGTGGTGAGGGGCATGGGTATTGAAGATGATACAGTAGGATGTATGAGGACACAAAAAAGACCGGAAATGTCCGGCCTGAGTGGGTGAAGAGAAATGGTGGCTCTGTTAGGGTTGCCAGTCTTTGAGCATTTCAAGATACAGCTCAAAGGCATCCATGTGGGTATGCGCCACGGCATCCATGGCCCAGAAGTAGGCTTTCTCGGCCTCCTCCCAACGTTGGTGACGGTGATGATGGATGGCCAGGGAGAGACGGGGTCCCATCGATTGTGGGGCGAGCCGGATGCCGTGATTGATCGCGTTGAGGGCCTGTTGCTGTCTTCCGGTGATGTCATAAGCATCCGCCAGGGCGAGGGCAATGAACATGTTGTGCGGATTGAGGCTCTGAGCCGTCTCGAAATTGGAGACAGCTTCGGCGAGAAGCGGTGAGGCGGTGGCGACGGAAAGACCACCGATGTTTTCAAGGCGTGTGAGTCCGCGCGCATACCAGAGCCGATGATTGCGTGAATCAAAGGCGAGGGCGCGGTCGAGTGCAGCAATGCGTGAGTCGCCGTGGTCTTCTTCGACGGATTGAAGGGTGGCCAGTTCGTTGAAGTAGTCGGATCGTCCAAAGGTGACACTTCCGTAGATCATGAAGATGCCGGAGGCTAGCAGGGCAACTTTGAGGAGCGGCTTGAAGCCGGGAATGACGAGTGGGGCGGATGCGGGTTCGGAGATGCCGGGATTGGCGAGGATGCCGAGGAACAGGCTTGCCGTCAATGCGACGGCTGGGACGTGAAGATGGAAATCCACCAAGGCGTGAGACAGCACGGCGACCAGTGCGGTCATGGAACCGAGCACGTATCCGAGATTGCGACTGGTCAGAAGGGCGTTTCGCGAAAACCGTTCGGAGAGGTGCCACTTGAGGAAATGAATGCCCTGCTTGAAATGGAGGGCAAGGACCATCAATCCAAGGCCAAGTCCGATCCATCCGTAGTCAGTGAACAATTGCAGCCAGTCATTGTGGACAAACTGGGCGTCCTTCATGTGCGAGGGGGTGTCGGCGGTGCGGTATTGGATGCAGCCTTCGTAGAACATTCTGGAGCCAGTGCCGGTGAGCGGGGATTCCACGGGTTGTGCGAGGGCGGCTTTCCAGATGAATTGACGTGGGTCAGACAAGGTGGATTCGCTGCCCAAAGCGGAGGTGCGTTTCATCAGTTGTTCGGAGAAAACGCCGATGACCACCATGGTGCCAAAACCGATCAATACCGCAGCGCCAAGCAGCATGCGCCAGAGTGCATGGGGATAAGCTTTTAGCACCAGGATGGAAACAACAAGTGCTGTGATGGCGACGCCGATGGCGATGGCGGCCAGTCCACCGCGACTGATGGTGAGGGCGATGCCGATGACATTGGAGACAAACAGGAATAGCAGCAGGATGCGTCCGGCGGCGTTGATGCGTCCCATGAGTGCGGTTCCCAAGAAGAACAGGGCACCCATCGAGAGAAATGCGGCAAGGTGGTTGGAGTTGTTGAAAAATCCGCCGATGCGCTGGCCTTCGCCAAAGGTGCGCATGTAGCTCGGCACGATGTGGAAGTTCCATTTGCCCGAGAAATGCACAAATCCCACGGCCAGATTTCCCAAGGTGACCAGAATCAAGATGGCAAGAATGACTCCGCGCGTCCGGGCGTCAGACAGGATGGTTGCTGAGAACAGGTAGCAGACGAGGCACCCGAGAATGAGGAACAGATCTTCGCGTGCATAGATTTCCACGGGCGACAGGACGGCGCGACCGACCAGATAGGCGGCCATGACAAAAACGCTCAGCAGGCAGGTGGCGGAGGGCGCGGTGCGCAATGGCCAGCGACCGCCGATCACCATCAAACTGGCAGCCGCACCGAGCAGGGCGACTGTCGGCCAGAAGAAGAGCAATCGTGTCTCGGTGCCCAACACCAGGCCGCTCAGCAATCCGAGAAAGCTGAGCAGAAGCACGATTGCCCGAACGGTTTTTTGCAACCACATGGGGGAATTTGGGGGCGGGGGATGAGTGAAACGATTGCCTCTATGCGGACGTTTGAAGAGACGAATTCAATTCAATGGCTTACAGGGAAGTCTTGCCAAGAGCCATTTGCTCCTCAATCCAGACGTAGGTTTTTTCCAATCCGTCACGAAGTTTGGTCGAAGGTTCCCAGTTGAACACCTGTTTGATCAAGGTGTTGTCGCTGTTGCGGCCGTTGACGCCTTTGGGGGCGGAAAGGTTATAAGAGCGTTCGAGTTTCACTCCGGCAATTTCCTCGGCAATGCTGACGAGCTGGTTGATGGTGACGAGTTCACTGCTGCCCAAATTGATGGGTTCGTAGAAATCGCTGTTCATGATCATTTGCGAACCGAGCACGCAATCGTCGATGTATTGGAAACTGCGGGTCTGTTCGCCGTCGCCCCAGATGTTGATGGTCAGATTGCCTGATTGTTTGGCCTCGAGCACTTTGCGACAGATGGCAGCAGGTGCTTTTTCGCGACCGCCGTCCCAGGTGCCATGAGGTCCGTAAACGTTGTGGTATCGGGCAATGCGGGTGGCGATACCGAAGTCTTCGCGGAAATGGCGGCACATGCGCTCGCTGAAAAGTTTTTCCCAACCGTAGCCATCTTCAGGCATGCCGGGATAGGCGTCCTCTTCTTTCAACGGGATGACCCGGGGATCGCGTTGTTTGTCGGCATTGTAGACACAGGCCGAAGATGAGTAAAAAAAGCCCTTCACCTCTGCTTCACGGGACGCCATCAACAGATGCGTGTTGATCAGAACGCTGAGCATGCAGAGTGCCTTGTTGTTTTCGATGAAGCCCATCCCCCCCATGTCGGCAGCGAGGTTGTAGACCTGGGCGGCATCCTTGACAGCGGTGCGACAGGCGTTGATTTCCTGGAGATCGAGCGTGAGGTTTTGCACGTCGTCGAAGACTTGATACCACTCGGAAACGGGTTTGATGTCGACGGCGCGGAGTTTGGTGAACCCCTGAAGCCGCAAGTCGGCAACCAGGTGTCCGCCGATGAAGCCGCCGGCTCCGCAAATGGTGATCAGATCGTCTTTATTGCTCATGGTGTATGGGATTTGGGGTGGGTGATGTCGTTGAAGTTGAGGTGGAAAGGTGTTTGGGTTTTAGGCCGAGGAAAAGCCGCCACAGGAACAGGCTGTTGCCGCGAAAATATCGACCGAACAGGCGACGGGGTTCCTGTATGGTTCGGTAAAGCCACTCCAAGCCACTGCGCTGCATCCAGCGGGGAGCTTGTTTGACACGATTGGTGTGAAAGTCAAACGCCGCGCCAACGCCGCATAGAAGGGTGGTGTCGAGAAGCGACAGGTGAGAGGCGACAAAACGTTCCTGTTTGGGGGTGCCGAGGCCCACCCAGATCATGTCGGGTTTGACTGCGGTCACCTGTTGCTGAAGGTCTTCAAGTTCGACCGCGTTCAGAGCACGATAAGGCGGGCAGTAGGTGCCCACCACTTGAAGTCCGGGAAAGAGGGTGGTGAGTTTGATCTTCAGCAGGTCGGCCACGCCGGGGGCACCGCCGTAAAAAAAGTGGGTAAATCCTTTCTCCACCGACTGCCGGCAAACTTCCAGCATGAGGTCGGGTCCATAAACGCGGTCCATTTGTTTTTGGCCGTTCAACCAGCCAAGCCAGACCATGGGCATGCCATCCGGGGTGACAAGATAGGCACCGCCTAGGACTTCAAGGAAGTCGGCGTGGTCGAAGGCTTCATTGACGCCATGCACACCGGTCACACAAATGTAGCCTTTGCGTTTGTTGCGAAGCGCCTCGAAAATGTGCTCGCATGCGGTGGTCATGTTGACGGCGCTGATGGGAGATTCGAGCACCTTGATGTGGGGAATGTTGGTGGGCATCATTCGTTACTTGGCGCTGTCGGTTGAAGGGAGGCGTGAGCGAGGATCCTCCTGGCGATGCCGTTGGGGGTGTGATGTTGCTGGGCGAACAACCTTGCCTGACGGGCAACGGTGGCGAGTCGGGGAAGATCTTGCAAGGCGCTGAGAACGACGCGGTTGAAATCGTTTTGATTTTCGTGGTAGCGCAGACTGTTCTCTCCGTCGATCAGATTGGTTTGCACCTGATCGTTGTGATTCACCAATGGCACCGCCTCATGGAGCATGGTCTGGTAGTGTCGAAAGCAATGGAAGCCCACGCCTTCGGTCGACAGCACCATGCGTGAACGGCTCATGTGTTCATGAAAGGCATCTGCACTGAGGGGTTTGTCCGCAATGTGAAGACGCAATTCGGGATGCGATTGAGCGAGGTTTTTGATGAACTGAAGGCCTCGTTCGCGCGGGGGAGCGTTGATGCTGGAGGCGAAGAACAAATCGATGTCGCGATCCTCCCAGTTGACCGTGCTCCAACCGGAGGGCGGTTCGAAAACCCACAGAGGCAGAAACTGCACCGGTTTGCCACGGTAGCTGGCATTTGCTGTCGCGGGATTGACTTTCCAGTAGGAGTTCGCGTGGAAAAACTGAGCCGATTGTTCGTGGATGTCCGTCGCATCATAGCGGTCAATCACCGCGATGTGGGTGGAGCCTGGGATCAGCAGTTTTGTCAGGAATCGGGAAAACGGCAGGCTGACCAGGCTGCGGAAAACGGCGCGTAGACGCTTCTGCATCGGCGAAAAGTTGTGCGGCCAGGTCAGGTCAATGGCGGGAAGAAGCGCCAGGTGGTAGTGTCCGCGAAAAAATCTCAGGCAGGCGGTGGATGCGGAGCAGTAGGTGGACGTGTCGATGATTGCTTCGGCGTCGGGCGTGTAGGTTTTGCGGGTGAGCACATGATCCACCTGCACGCCTTCCAAGCCTGCAAAGTGGTTGTCTTGACCAATCACCAACACTTTTACCTTCGCCTCGGTCATGAACTTAGTCCCTTGAAAATGGATTCATGTTTGAACAGCGCGTTGCAATACCAGTGGGCGCCATGAGGTGGTAGGGAGGTGACTTCATAGAGCCCAAACAAGCGAAACTGATGGGCCACCAGCAGGTTCCGAACGTGTTCGTAGGCAACATGCCGGGGGCTGGAGGGGGCCAGTGAGCATTCGATGAGCACGGATTGAATGGCACCTTGGGACAGCAGGTTGGAGGCACCTTTGAGCACTTCCAAGTCGTGGCCTTCCGTGTCGATTTTCAGAATGCCGACCGTTTCAATTCCTTTGGAGGCACAGAATTCGTCAACCGTGCTGACGTCGATGGTTTCACTGCGGTCGAGCGGCGTGCTGGAGGCGTTTTCGAGGCTGTTCAGAGTCGAAGTGGGAACAATGGCGTCGAGCGAGAGGTGAAGCTGTCCGGATTTTGCGCCCATGGCCATCTGCCAGCAGTGAACATTAGGCAGGGAGGCAACGTTTTTTTGAAGGGCCTGGAAGGTATCGCGAAAAGGCTCGAAAGCGTGGACGATAAACTCGGGCAGGGTGAAATGGTAGGCGGCGGCGGTTTGGCCAATGTTGGCACCGACATCGAGAATGACCGGAGGTTTGCCCTGCGAGTGGGAGATTGAATGCGACTGGAGGATGTCCTCGTAAATGAACCGGTCTTCGCTACGCGGCGCGTATTCCCGGCGGCGGATGTTTAGATTGAGTCGTCCCAACAAATGTTTGACGCGGGCGGATAAGAGCGGGGGCATGGGGGCTTGTAGCTTTATGAAGATCAGTTCTGGGCGAACTGCTTTTGGAAGTGCGGCACGGATTCGGCAAGGACCTTGAGGATCAGCTCCACGGTCTGTTCGCTGTCGCGCTGACGCTCGCCAAATTCTTCCGTTGGAAGGTTATCGGTCACGTTGGCCTGCACGGAAGCGTAGGCCCAGCGGTGATTAACGTTGCGCAGGATGCTGTCCATGAGGCTGATGATCGCGCGGGACGAGTGACTCGCGGTGGTGATGTCGGTGCCGATGAACCAGTAGACGTAGTGACTTCTCAGTGGGCGCACCTCGCCACTCTTCAAGGTGACTTTGCGCTCGATATACAGGTCGGTCACCTCAAGATCGTGCTGATCGTTGATGCGCACGGTGCGAATGCGGCTGCTAACGAGTTTCCACCCTTGGGCGACCAGACAGATTTCGGGCCGGTGGATGCTTTTGCGCTCTGCTCCGCTGAGGATGATGGAGGAGCGAACATGGTCGCGGGCTTCAGATCGGTGGGTAGGGGTGTAATAAAGTCGTTTGGTGATCTGGGTGTCTGAGGGAAGTTGCTCAAGTTCAATGGCGTCGGGATCTTCGGGGACGGAGATTAACCCGGACAAAGTTTTTGGCAGATCCATGATGACCCCGGAGCCGTCTCCGGCCTTGATGGGGGGCGAGTTCCAGCACACGACCATGGTGCCGATCAAGATGAATGAGAGAATTAAAGATCGCAGCAGCATTTTATCGTTCTTCCATCAAGACCAGGGGTTTTTCTTTACGGACAAACCGGTTCAGAAACCATTCTGCCGAAGCGAGACCTCCCAGTGCGACCACAAACATGAACAGGCCGGTTAAAAGGTGAAAGTTGGAGGTGTATTCTTCGCCATTGCCCAAGGCGAATTGTTCGCCGAAAAGGATGGTGGCAATGGTCAGGATGATGATCCGAAAAGCATTGGCGAGAACCGCGAGCGGCACGCTGAGGCTGAACAGCAGGGCGCGCCGCCAAAAGGTTCGCTGACGAAAATATCCGAACAAGGCGCTGACCATCATCAACGCAAACAGCGAGCGGAGACCGCTGCAGGGGCCGTCAATATTCATGCGAAACAAGTCACCCTGCGCGCGACCATCGACTGCGGCAGACAAAAGCCGGGTGCCGTCTTGAATGGTGGCGATTCCAATCAGATTAAGGACCTTCTCAGTGAAGTTGACCATCAGGAACCGCAGCTTGAAGGCAATGAGATCTTCCATGAACAAGTAAGGCCACATGAAGGTCAGCATCACCAAGGCGAACGAGACGGTGACAAAATGCCGCCAGCCCCAGATCCACAACACCGCCGACGCGATGAGAAGATGAATTCCAAAGAAGCCCAGGTAATAAAAGTTTCCACGGTAGCCGATCCAGAAAAAGATCATGGCGATCATCGCGGTGAAGAGACCAAGCCAGCTGGCTTTGACGGGGATGTCGGCGAGAATGTGGCGCTTGCGCCAGGCGAGGAAGATGGCGATGGGCAGGGCGAGCATGCCGTGCTGCCAGGTGGGATCGGCCCAGCCGCCCATGATCCAAACTCGCATGGTCAAACGGTGGTCGGCATAGCCTGCGGTGTAGGGCATGAACAGCAGCATGCCGAAAAACAGCAGACCAAAAATGAGCGGTCCGGCCCAATATCGGACGTTAAATTTGCCGGAATTAGCGGGGGGCGAAAGGGTTGTCACAGGTGACATTGAGGGGGTGCAAGGGGTTACGACGGACGCTTCGGGCATGAAGCATACATGATGTCAGCTAACGCGCAATCTCGGTGATGTTAAATGGACAAATGGTCATTGGGGAATCGTCGACCACTGGTCATGCCAGCGGAGACACTCGGTCAGCATCTCGTGGGTCTGCCAGCGGCGCATGCAGGCATGAAGTTCCTGGTCGTTGTGACATTGCGAGTCCTTGTTCCGGGTGTCGCAGCCGATGCATGGCAGTTCCTTGCGGATCAGTGAGAGATGTCTTTCGGGATGCCACTGCGCCGCCCAATTGGGGGCGGTTGGACCCCAGGGGACCACGCTGGGAATTCCGAGGGCGATGGCGAAGTTCATGGGCCCGGAATTGTTGCCGATGAACAGGCTGGAAGACGCGATGGCAGTTGCAAGCTGGGCCAAAGTCGTGGGTGCAATCATCGAGACGCCCAGCGGGACTTCGATGGGGGGCAACTCCCTGGGTTGGACCATGGTGACGGGATGGGATTTGACGAGCAGCGAAGCCAGCTCCAGGTAGCGACCGATCGGCCAGCGTTGATATTCGCGACTGGCTCCCGGGTGAATGAGGACGGGAGAATGCGGGGTTCGGCAGATCGAGTGGGTCGGGCCGGTAAGGTGCGACAGATCCGGCATGGGCGGCGTTGCTTCCCATGGCTCCTTCAACACGACATCTGCGAACAATCGGCCAATGTCCCAACACCACTGGGGCGTGCGAGTGTCGGGTTGGGGAACGGACCGGTAACGGAGACGACCGTTTAACCGGACGTTCGGATTGGTGCCACCGATGACGTGGGTGGCACCTGACATCGCAGCGGCGAGGTGGGCCACATTGCCTTGATCCCAGTCGAGCAAACAGGCATCAGGCCTGGCATGGGTGGTCGTTTTGACGATCTGGAAAAACCTCAGCGGGTTTTTCCATGCGCCGTTAAAGGCCGGCAGCGGGAGCGTGTGGACTTGAATTGAGGGATCGCAAGCCAGGATCGGGGCGGCAGCAGGGGTGGTCCACAAATGGATCGAACCGACGCCCTTGCTGGCGAGAAGCTTTTGCAGGACCGGAAGGAAACAAATGGCGTCGCCGATCTGGTTGACCTTGAAGACGACGACCGATTGAGGAGGCATGTGGATTAAACGGCGGTCGGGTTGGCAGAACTGGCGAGTCACTCAGCGCTTGATGCCATCCACCACCAGGGAGGGGAGACGCCGGAAATACTCGGTGGTTGCCACCAGGGGATGAGATTCCAGCAGGGGATATTCGGAAGTCGGAGGGGCAGGAAGGTCCTGGATGAAGTTGCAATCCTTGTCGCAATAAATGACTCCACGGGGTTGAAAACCGGTGAGGTTGAGCGCCTCACTAAAGCTGTAGATGCTCCATCGGCTGCGATGTTTTTGATGGTGGGTCCACGGGACACGCGGGGACGGATAGGCTGGTGCCTCGGGGGGTTCGTAGGTGCGCAGGTCGGCATCGGGAACGCAGGTGCGGATGACGCCACCGGGTTTGAGGATGCGCTGGCATTCACGCAGCAGGGCGATGGCATCATCAAGAAACAGGTGTTCGAAAAAATGCTCGCTGACGATGAAGCTGAGCTCATTGTCGGCGAAGTCGAGTCTGTCCCCGGCCTTGAAGAAGAATTCGCGGAACTCGCAGGAATCATACATCTTCTTGAGGGTTCCGGCGTCGTAGCGCGGACGATGGTTCCGGTAGATGGAGGCGAGGAGGAGACGCAGTCCGTTGCGATATTGACCGAACTGAAACTGCTCGCGGATTTCGTTCGACCAGTTGATGGGGCCTTCGCCGAGGTGGGTCCAGTCTTTGGTGCAAAAGATCTTGGTAGCGGCGGGAGACAGGCGTTCGAATCGTGATGCGGCAATGTGAAGGAATCGGGGCATGGGGGCGGGGTAGGAGAGGAGGAGTTAAGCTGGAGAAGTGAGATGAAAGGTTTGGTCGAACCAGTTCCATAAGTTGGCACCTTGAACATGGGCACTCATGGATTCGCCGATCTGGCGCGAGGCGCGACCCATGGCGTTTCGTTTTTCGGGAGAGCTGAAGTCATGCATCCTTGCAGCAAAAGATTGGGGGTCGGACGGATCGATGATGTAACCGTTAAGATCGTTCTTGACCAACACGGATGCGGCACCCGCAAATTGGCTGACGAGCAAAGGAAGGCCGAGGCAGGCGGCTTCGTGGACCACGGCGGCATAGTTGTCGTGGCGGGTGGGGAGGACAAACACGTCGGAGGTGCCGAGGGCGGTTCGCAGCGATTCACCGCTTTTGAATCCGGTAATTTCGACGTGGTCGTCCATTCCGGTGCGGGTGATGTGTGAGCGCAGCCATGTTTCATCCCCGCCGCCGATGATGCGAAGTTTGAAGTGGGTGAAACCGGAGTCGCGAAGCACGCGGGCGGCTTCCAGCCAGAGGTCGAGCCCTTTGCGATGGATCAGTTGTCCAAGATAGGCGAACACCAGCGGGGAACCGGTGGTATCCTGACGTTCCACCGGCAGGTAACTGCGGCTGTCGATGGCATGGAAGGTGGTGGTCATCGGAATGGTTCGACCACTCAATGGCGCGAGGCCTGATGGGGAAAAAGCGGCAATGCCGTCCACCCATTTCCCCCAGAAAGAGTGCCACAATCGGGTCGATGCCGAGAACAGATGGGCGTTGCTTTTGCCCACTTCTGAGGAGACGGCGACGGGCACCCGATGCCACTTTGCATAGACAAGTGCCTGAACAGAGAACAGTGGGAACTCGTGGATCAACATGGCGCTCGGGGCGCATTGGGCGAGTTTGGCGATTGCGTCCCTGGAGGGCAAAAAGCGTGTGGAAGTGGCCGAGTTTGAGCTGCCCCCGGTGCGCACGGGGATGACATCAAAATTGTCGCCTTGGGGCACGACGAGTTCGTCGGGATGTTCATTGCGATAATGTTCGGGCCATAACATCGCGGTCCGCCATGGGGCGGGTTGAGCTTTGGCAAACGCTTCGTAGAGAGGTTTGAAATAGGTCGCGCGCGCTTTGGTGACGATGGAAATGACTGGCTTGGGCATGGGGCGGGGGTTCAGACGGATTCAATTTTTCCTGAACGTCGGAAGGGAATGCGGACTTTGCGGACGGGATCTGGTGGGACGGTTTCGGAGACGAACAATTCTTCCGCAGAAGGGACGGATTGTTGGTCATGCAGTTGTCGTGCGAGCATCAGGATACCTCCCGCCGTGAAGATGAGGACGTTGATGGGGAATACGCCCATCACGCTTCCAAACAAAAGCGATGCCAGCAAACTGGAAAGCATGATGGCAGTCATTGCTGCGGCGATGGCGAGGAGGGACCGGTCAGTGATACGGAGAATGGTTCGGTGCAATTGGAGGAGACAGAAGGCGGCCATCAAACTGATCAGAAAGACCGGGACCACGCCATGCTTGACCAATGCGCCGGTGAGCACGTCGTGTGAATACAAGGAATTGTCCTGCCATGCGTCGTTGTCGTGGCCGAAAAGCGTCCAGATGGCGGGGTTGGACATCAGATTGTAGTAGCCAGCCAGGCGGTCCGTGTAGGTGCCAATTCGCGTCAATTGTTCGGCGAACCTTCCATCGCCTACCACGCTGTTGATCTGCAACTGCAAGGGGCCAATCATATCAATGAGTTGTCTCGAAAAGACGACAAGGAATATGAAGAGGGTGACGATTCCCACATACATGCTCAGAGTGGCTTTGCGTGATTTGAAACACCAGCATCCCAGCAAGGTGAAAAAGCCGACCGCAAAGCCCGAGCGGCCGGTGGAGGCGACAATACCCGCGAAGAAGATCACACTGAGGGGAAGGGCCAGTGCCGGAATGATCAAAGGGCGGCGTTGATCGCTTCTTCTGATGAACATGGCTGTGAACGACACTGCGGCCAGAAAGCCGCAGACGGTGGTCAGGGCGGTGTTGGAGTTCAGCGTGGAAAATGGTCGGAGATCATCACCCACCAGCTGCTTGATCTCGATGGAGATGCCGGTCAACAGGTAGTCGATTTCGAACTGCTGGTAGCCGAAAATTTTCTGGAACACCCCGTAGATGGCCACGGGCACAAAGATCCAGATGGTCCGTTTGATGAGGCGTTCGATGTCCTCGCGTTCTTGAAACAGAACGGGGATCAGGAACAACAGCAGGGCATACAATCCGCCATTGGCGACGACGGGGAGCAGTCCGCCGAGGGATCGGTTGCCGCCGACGTAGCTCATCCCGGCATTGATTCCCATGAATCCTGCCGCGACAAAAAGCAGGGTCCACTGCCGGCCTCGAAGTTCAAGTTTACCGACGGCAATGGAGATGATGACACTGGCCGCACAGGCCGACAGCAGGGTGGGGGGGATGCCGAGGACGTAGTAGAGGTCCAACTGCGACACCCGGCCCGAGACCACCATGAGGCGTTTGAGGGTGTCGATGTAGGCGCAGATGAAGAGCAGCAAATAGATGCCATTGCGCGGGTTGATCAGGCCGAACACCGCCACGGCGACCAGCATGAACTTGCAGAGATGACCAATCTCGTTGCCGCCCCCGGTCAGCACGGAAAGCGTCACGAGCAATCCGGCCAACAGAGTGACCACAACAAAAAGGATGGTCAGTGGGGATTGTTGATTCATTTCTGCGGGTGGGAGTGAATCCGAGGGGGGGATGCTGGCGGCGAGATCGCGAAGCAGATGGAAGGTAACCGATTTTCACCGTTGCCGCCAGCGCCAAACTGAAGAGGGCATCCGGTTCATTTCGTCATCAGCACATCGCCGCCGCCCAATTCGCGAAGGGATTTGAAGAAGGGCAGCAGATTGGGGGATTGTCCGGTGAGGTCGCTGCCATGATGTTTGGCAGTGAAAAAATGCGGGCTCAACAGGGCGACAAATTCTTCATCCGTCACTCCGGCCACCAGATCCAGGTGGTGGGGAAGGTATTCGATGAAGAGATATTTCGCGCGGCTCAGCAGGTTCGGCATGCCTTTCAAGGCGTCTGCTTCACTGCCTTCAATGTCCATGATGATCAGATCAAAGGTTGCGTCGGGAAGGGTTTCGTCGGCTGCCGTCATGGCGACGTCGACGACTTCTGGTTTATCACTGTAATAGGCGATGTGAGCCTGTTTTGGCAGGCGCTTGGACCCCCCGGAATTGACCCGGCTGAGAAGAAATTGCAAGGTGCCCGAACTGCTTCCCAAGGCGAGGGGGATCAGGGTGAGGTTGTTGCTCTGGTTGAGCTGACGGTTCAGTTCGAGATAGCGGTAAGTGTTGGGATTGGCCTCAAACGCGGTGACTTCTGCCGCGACCTTCGCGAGTGGGATGGCCAGCGAGCCGACGTGGGCACCGGCGACCAAAACCTTGCTTTCTGGGCCGATGAGCGGAAGCAGGGCGTCGAGAAGGTCCTGGCCGTAGACGCCGTTTTTCGCCAGTTCCCATCCCACTCCGACATCTTCTGGGTCGACCACGATGGTGCCGTTTTGACTTTTGATCATCAATCCAGTGACATTCGGACCGAGGATTTTGAGTCGAAGCTGGCTCAGGAAATCGCTGCGCTTGAGTCGGTAGTAAGTTTTGAGGGAGTTTAGCATGATGGTGATGTCTGTAGGTGGTTGGGAGTAGGTGGTTGGATGAATTTCGCCATGGTCAGGCTCCGGTTTGAGGATCAGACGGCAGGGAGCGTGCCAGTGATGACGAGTTGCTCGGAGCTTCTGCGGCCTGGATCAGCGCGTTCAACGCTCGGTCGGGACTGATGGCGTGAAGGCAGCATGGTTTGTCATGGCCCAAGCTCAGCACTTCCGGTGGTGGAAGGCACTCCAATCGGTAGCAAGGGGCGCAGCTCATGGGACTTCTCAAGACGGTGCTCGAACGGGCGCGAAAGGGGCCGGTGAAAACCTCCGAAGTAGGGCCAAATGCGGCGACCACCGGACAACCCACGCTGATGGCGAGATGGAGCAGGCCGGAGTCATTGCCCATCATGGCACCAGCGCCATGCAGCCACCGGGCTGCTTCGGAGATCGAGGTTTTACCCAACAAATTTCGTGCTCCATCGGGAACATCGAAGCCATCAAGATCGTGTTCGCCGCCAAGATAGATGACGTTCCATCCGAGATTCAGTAAACGCGAACCCAGTTCAACGTAGGAGGCTGCCGGCCAGCGTTTGGTGCGCATTTCCAACCAGGCATTCCCGGCACCGGGTGCCAGACAGATATGGCGACGAGGTGGCTCTGAGTCTGACCCTGATGATTGAGGGCGGACGAGGTGCTCCATGTTGTATCCCAAACCCCGATCCGCAAAGCCGGAGACTTTTTCCCACAGCTGCAGGTATTGCTGTGACGTGTGCTCCTGCACCTGGCGCTGATCGCGTTTCACCACCAAAGGATGAGTAAAAGGATGCCAGGGTTTGGGACCTTCCATCAGCAGTCCGCCTTTTCTGCCCGCTCGGCACAACAACATGCCGAGGTTGCGTTTGAGTCCGGATTCCAGTGAAAGCAACATGTCAGGCTTGCCATGTCGTGAAACCTTCCACCAAACCAGCCACATGCGGCGCGAACCGGAGTCGAGACTGGACCATGCCGCTGGCAAAGTCACGAGATCATCAATGAAGGGGGCGCCTTCGAAAAGCGACGTCGCGTTGGGACTGCTGAACAGAGTGATTTTGCTCGCAGGAAGATCGGCACGAATCTGCTGAAGCAGCGGCGTCATTTGCACAAGATCGCCAAGGGCGCCGTTGCGCACGATGAAGATTTGCGATGCGGGTTTCATCCGATTTTTTTTGAGCAGAGTTTGAAACAAGTCCGGCTGATGTTTTACGACCGCGTTTGTAGAGCTTGGGCTCGTGGACTAGCAATGACTTGTTGATAGATGCGCTGATAGTCGGCCGCCCTGGAGGCCGGATCGGACAAGGCAAAAATGTTTGATTGAATCTCGGAGCGGGGGAGGAATGAAGGATGATGGATGGCCCGCTCGAGTGCCTTGGCCATCGCTTCGATGTCGTAGGGAGGCACCAGAAACCCATTCCTGCCATCTTCGATCAGGTCAGGCAGACCACCCTGATGAAACGCGATGGTGGGTGTGCCGCATGCCAGTGCTTCAACCACGGTGTTGGGTGAATTGTCTTCCCGTGAAGGACAGACGAAAACGTCGGCGGCACTGTAAGCCTGAGCGAGGACGGAGGTGTCATTGATGCGGCCAAGGTGGCGGATTTGAATATCTCCGGCCTGCCAGTCCATTCCTTCGGATGCTCCAAAGACCAGCAAAACGATCTTCGAGGTGATGGATGGATCGAGCGAGGCAGAAAGCCTCCGTAGTGCTTGCAGAAAAAGATCCGCGCCTTTGCGTGGGGCACTGGCACCCTCGGCACCGAAGAGCAGGCAACGAGAATCATGAGCCAGCCTGAATGCGGCTTTCGCGGAGACTGGATCGGCAGCCGGCCAACTTTCCTTGGGGAAGGCGTGATGTATGTGTGAGACTTCCCAGTTTCGAAAAATTTCACTCTCCCGGGCCTCATCGGCAAGCCAGGCCGACGGGGCGGTAACGGCTCCTTTGGGCGTTCCCAGGCAGGACAGCTTGTGTTGGAAAATGCGGGTGGCCAAACGCTTGGTCGCTGCGGGCCAGTGATCGTCAAACAGGGGTCCGTGTTCTTTTGGTAAATCCATCATGTCCCCGCGATAGTGATATCCGGGTGAGAAAGGAAGCATGTCATGAAGCGTCCAGACGACAGGCACGGGGAAGGAGGCTACTTGTCTGGCGGAGACCAATCCGTCGAAGACGCCATGAAGTTGAATCACATCGGGATTATGGCGGCGAATGGTGGAGGCGATCAGTCCGGGAACCCGTGAGGTGCGCAGATGAATCGCTGCCGATCCATAGCGCACGCGAAGGGCTCGTCGATGCAGGGCGGGAGCCCATTGCATCCACCATCGCTGCGCGGGATGCTGCATGGAGAAAATGTGCTCAGGCGGTGATTCCGTGCCTGTGCCGAGGGCAACCACCGAGTCAACACCGATGTCACGCAACGCATGATGATTGCGAATGGCGGCACGGCCAACGCCTCCGTCATCTCGCAAAACGAGGTGCAGCACTTTCATGAGTCGGAAGCGGTGCTGGAAGGGAGGATCGGTGATGGGGTTTTCTTGCGCATCACGCATTGATTGCTGAGATAGGCGGTGGTGAGCAGGAACCGACCGATGGCTGGTCTGACGGCGCAGGTGGCGATGTTTGCCAATGCCTGCCCCCCTTGCATCGCCTTCGAGTAGAGCCAGCGCAGTGGTCGGTTGGTCGTGGCGTTGAAGAACCAGGCGCTGGCGTAGGAGAACATCGAAACGAAGACTTCCAAGGCATTGCCAGCCTGCTTGATTTCGAGGATTTCCAGTCCGGACAGCCCGGCACAGCGTTTCAGCTGGTGGGGAGTCAGTCGAACAAAATCGTAGGGCTGCTCATGCAGAAGATAGTTGAAGGGAGTGGTCAGGATGAGCAATCCACCCGGCTTCAGCACCCGGGTCATCTCGGCAATGGCTTCCTCGGTTTCCGGGACGTGCTCCATGACTTCGCTGCACAGGATCAGGTCGACCGAATCGGTCGGCAGAGGAAGGCTAATGATGGGGCAAAGATGATCTACCGTGCCGGCATGATTCTGCTCGATGTCGGTGCTTTGGTAACGCCCGCCCAGGGATTCAATCGTCGCCCGCAAGGGCTGTTCCCCACAGCCAACATCGAGCACTTCCATGTCAGGTTTGATGCATTCCGATAGCTTCGTCAGGACGAAGTCGCCC
Organism: Phragmitibacter flavus; assembly: GCF_005780165.1. Classification (NCBI taxonomy): domain Bacteria; kingdom Pseudomonadati; phylum Verrucomicrobiota; class Verrucomicrobiia; order Verrucomicrobiales; family Verrucomicrobiaceae; genus Phragmitibacter; species Phragmitibacter flavus. The sequence continues at coordinate 348,985 of NZ_VAUV01000007.1, forward strand.
ACGTGTTTCACCATGAAATAGTCACTGGAGGCCAGGCTGGGATGGTAGTGGGTTCGGCGAATTTGGGGCATGGATGAAGGAATGGCTGGGAGGATTTTTGCCATCAAGACGCTTGCGATGTTGTCTTGGGGATGTGTTTTAGCCAGTGCCTGACGTCAATGATGCAGGCAGGGAGATTGATCACGGCGATGGCGACCGTGCTGGCGGCGACCACACCGACCATGCCGTAGGTTTTCACCCAAAACAGGGCCAGAACCAAATTCAAAACAGCCGTGACGGCGCTGTAGATGGTCATCATTTTGATGCGGCCCAATCCGAACAGCAGGGTGGCGAAGGGTGTGGTCAATCCGAGAAGAAAATTCCACAGGGCCATCCAGATCAATACCCCATTCGAGGGCACTGCTTCAGGGCCTGCCCAAACGCTGATGATTGAGGGGGCGGCCAAATACAGGCCGGCGCAAAGAACGGCAGAGGCGGCGCAGCTCAACCAGAAATGACGTCCTAGGGTCTTCAAGATCCATGGATGATCCCCTTTCGCGAGTGCCTCGGTGTAAGTCAAAGAAAGCAGGCCGCCCACCATTGATTGAAGCAGAAGAGAGTAGGAGAACAGCCTCTGTGCGACGCTGTAGGGAGTGACACTCGCGGCCCCCAGTTCATGCACAATGATCAAGGTGCCAATTTGGGAAACCATCGCCCAGGTGATGCTGTTCGCAAAAAACCAAAGACCTTTGCGGATCAAATCGGTGGCATGCCGAAGGTCAAATGCTTTCCAGCGGGGGGCGAGCCAGGGTTTGTGTTTTTGAAACAGCCAGACGGCGAGAACAATTCCTACGATGACCGATGCTCCGGAGAAACAGCCAATCAGCACCGGAAGGCCGGCTTGAAGCCAGCAGGCGATCACCAGAGCGGCAAGAGTGAGCAAATTGATGGCGATTCCGAAGGCGTTGACGGTCGCGAACTCCTGGTAGGCGGACAATACGCGAGACGGAATCGACAGCGGAAAGTTGATGACAAAGAGGATGAAGGCGACCATCAAGGCCGGCACCAATTCGGACTTTGTCAGTGGTTCGACCACATTGAACAGGCTGTTCCAGGGAATCCATGGTGCCACCAACAGGAATACCGCTCCCAGCGCCAGGGCGACAAAGGACAGGGCGTAAAACGCTGAGGAGACCGATTGTTGTGCCGCCTTTTGGTCGTCGCGGCCATAGGCAGTGGCCACGGACAGGGAGAGACTGTAGCTCAACCCTAAATCGGAAAGTGCGAGCCAGCTCAACAGCGAGGTGATGGCCATCCACAATCCATATCGCTCATCTCCCAAATGCTCGATGGCGAGGGGAACGGAGAGCACGCTGACCAGCAGTCCCGTGGTCTTTTGAGCTGCGGATCCCAGAAAGCCGCGACCAATCTGGCGTGCCCGACGTTGCCCATGGCTGTGTTCGGGATCCTTGTTTCCCACCAACAATGCCAGCACGGCGCGGAGTCGGTGGAAGAGTTGATTCATGAAGGGAAATGAAGGCCGCCATGGCAATGGAAGCCAGGCTGGTCATCCCTGGCCATTGCGCACGAGGATGCGGGCAGAGTAGTCAACCCGGTGGAGATAAACCGGATCGCCGGTGGCCTGAAAATATTCGTCGACGGCTTTTCTTGCGCCCTGCCAGTGACCGTAGTCGTCGAGAATCAGAATGCCCTTGGAATCCAGTAGAGGAAAGAGGTGCTGCAGCTCATGCCGGGTGGATTCATACCAATCGGTGTCCAGTCTCAGCAGGGCCACGTGTTTTGGAATGGTGTTGGGAATGGTGTCCTCGACCTTGCCCTTGATGAGGAGGATTTTGTCTTCGGGGTATCCGGTGGAAATCATGTTGGCGCGGACGTCTTCGATGCTGGCTTCGCACCAGACGCCTGTGCCTTTGGGTTCCTCTTTGAGTTGGACCGCAGCCGGGCGACCATCGACACTGAAGTCATCATCCGTGGGCTCGGACATGCCTTCGAAGGTGTCGAATAGATAAAGGGTCCGGCTGACGTCGTTGTTTGCCAGCAGCACCTTGGCGATAATCATCATGCTGCCACCGCGCCAAACTCCGCACTCGACGATGTCGCCAGGAATTTGGTTTTTGGACACATAGGTGACGGCCTGCAGCAAGGAGGTCATTCGTTCCACCGTGGTCATGGTGTAGGGTTGAACCGACAACAGAATTTCTTTCTCCTGTTGGCTCAGTTCAGGGTAGTTTTCCAGCTGGGAGCGCAATTGCGTGGGCTCATGGCGAACCAGATCGAGGCCGATGCTCTGAAGCGCTGTCTTGACGAGTTTTTTCATGGAGGTTGGTGAAGTTGAAAGGGGGTGACGGCCTGAGACCGGCCATGAATGATCAGTTCTCCTGGGTCAGCCAGGCTTCCACCATGTCGCACAAAATGTGCCCAACGAGGAGGTGACATTCCTGGGCGCGGGCAGTGACGGGGGAGGGGGCGCGAAAGGCCAGGTCTGCCAGTTCGGCGCATGGTCCACCTGCTTCAGCGGTGAAGGCGATGGTGAAACACTGGCGGGCCTTGGCGGCTTGCAGGCCCTTGATGACATTGGGACTTTGACCCGAGGTAGAAATGCCGATGGCGACGTCGCCTGGCTGGGCGAGGGCTTCGACCTGACGTGCGTAAACTTCTTCAAAGCCGAAATCGTTTCCACAGGCGGTCAGAATGGAGGTGTCGGTGGTCAGCGCCATGGATGGCAGGGCCCGCCGATTTTTGCGAAAGCGGACCACCAGTTCGGCTGCCAGGTGCTGGGCATCTGCGGCGCTGCCACCATTGCCGAAGAAGAGCACCTTGTTGCCGGCTTTGAGGCAGTCGATGATCTTCTGACCGAGGGATTCGATCAAGGGGGTGGCGGAACTCAGTGCTTGCACCGTCGCCAGATGTTCTGCGAGGTGGGCGGAGATGAGGTTTTGGTAGGAAGTCATGAAAATTTAGGAATTAGGAAGCAGCCGCCCCATCTGGATGGTATCAGCAGGAGACCTTTGGCAGAGAGTAGCCAAGGGCGTTGAGCTCAGAGTGGGCATTTTTGTTGAGATAGACCGCGTCTTCTGGCGCGTGTTTTCTGGTGACAAATTTTCGTTGCGGAAAGTCAACATACCATGGGCCATCGAAGATGCCGGCTTCGGGGCTCAGCAAGGTGCCATCGAGCGATACGTTTTCCTCGACGAGCACCAGTTTGGTGGTTCGGAGTGCATCGGCGAGTCCCTGCAGGACGATGGCTTCATGACCTTCGGTGTCGATCTTGATGATGTCCGGTTGGACGTTCTCCCGCTGGCACCAGTCGTCGCCACGCAAGGCCATGACTTCAGTGGTGGTTTGTCCCTTCCCGGCTTCGGAGACGATGCGGTTGGTGGGATTGAAGTCGGCATTGCTGAAGGACACCGAGCCATCCTTGTCGGACAAGGCAAAGTTCCAAGCTTTGACGTTGGGTCGATGGTTGTAATCGAGGATTTTCTGCAATGCTTGAAACGTGGCTGGATGAGGTTCGAAGGCATGCATCTGCACTTCCCGCGATTCACTCATGAGCAGGGAGTAGATGCCGATGTTGGCACCGATATCGAGTCCGGTTCGGCAGAAAGTTGAATGACCCGTCACATCGAGCAGGAAGCTCATGTTGTGGTAGTCGTAAAGCCTCTGGCTCCACGCGAGGGCGACGCAGCCGTTCATCTCGGCACGATGGTTGATGGAAAGTTCCGACCGTTCCGTGAGCCGCACCTTTAGAGGAAGGGGCGCAGCGCGTTTGACCATGTGCCACAGACTGTGCCGGATGAGTGATCGAGCCGTGGAGCAGCCGGGATTGGCGGCGATGTGCTTGAAATTTTTGAAGAGGCGGAACAATCCCATGATGGATGGAGAGGGTCGCTGATTCCCCAGCGGGAAACAGGGATGAGATCAGATTCAGGCAGTGGGCGTTTTCCGTTCCCACCACATGGTGCGGCCAAAAAAATGATCGAGAACAAATCCTGCCTTGATCAGTGCGGCCGAGGCTCGTCGAGTTTCTTCATCCCCATGGATTTCGAAGACGACCCAGCGAGTGTGTGAAAGGATGCGCGGGGCTCCCTCAAGGGCAATGCCTCCTGCGCCTTCGATGTCAACCTTGAGGAGGGTGATGGACTGCACATCCGGGCAGAGATCATCGAGTCTCTCCATTCGAACGGAACGTTGCTGCTGGCCGGAGGTGGCTCCAATGCTGTTGGTGCCTTCGAGAGGATCGTCAAAGCTGACGTTTAATTCCCCGCGCTCGTTGCCGACGGCGGCAACGATGCCAGTCCAGCGATCCTGTTGATTGAGGGCGGTGATTTTGGCGGTGGTGTAAGCGATGGCCTCCTCCATCATGTCCACTCCGGTGGTGTGGATTTTTGGGCTCAGCGAAAGCCACCAGCGGGCGGTGATGCCGATGTTGACGCCGAGTTCGACGACATTGCCGCCGTCGCTCAAGGCTTGTTCAACCGGAAGATGACGCAGCTCGTGGCCGATGAAGTTGTCGAGATAATTGGTGGCTTCCGCCAGGTTTTCGATCTGACAGAGGCGGGTGGAGATTCCGTTCCCGACGCTTTTGAAAACGTAAATGCCAAGGGCGAGCCTGACGCCATTCCAACGTTCCTGTTTCCAGCTCTGGATCAGCGCGGCTGGGAAGGTGGTGACCAGATCTCGAAAGTAGGGGCGGATCGAACTCATCGTGGGGGTTGGAGGAACTAAGGGTGATTTGAGTCAGTCAGCTGGCGTAGGCTGCCAACAACTCTTCGGGACTCACACAGGCGGTTCCCAGTTTGCCGACAACGATGCCGCTGGCTTGGTTGGCGATGTCGGCGGCTTCCTCGGAGCTTTTGCCCGCGGCGAGGGCAAGGGTGAGGATGGCGATGGCAGTGTCTCCAGCACCCGAGACATCATAGACCTCCTGGGCGCAGGTGGGGATGCAATGCGGAGCTTGATCGCGTCGGAACAACATCATGCCTTGTTCACCCAGGGTGACAAGAACCTGCGGCACCTGCCATTTTTCAAGCAGGATGCGGCCGACTTCGAGCAGTTCGCTGTTTTCGCCCGGTGAGACGTCAAAATGGTGATCTTCAAGTCCGGCTGCGGCAAAAGCTTCCAGGCGGTTCGGTTTCACCAGATCGACACCCGACCAATTCAAGGGATTGCGCGGGGAAGGGTCCACTGTGATGAGAACCTTGTGCTCAGCGGCGATGGCGGTCACGGCGTTGACGAGCGCTTCGGTGACAAAACCTTTGCCGTAGTCTTCGATGATGATGGCATCCAGTTCGTTGATGATGGAACCAAGTCGATGACTCACTTCGCTGATCTCTTCATCGGTGAGCCACACCAGCTTCTCGCGGTCCACCCGCACGATCTGCTGCTGACGCGCCACGATGCGGGCTTTGGAAATGGTGGGGATGGAGTCACTGATGAGCAGGGTGCTGGTGGCAACGCCGTCTGCTTCGAGGAGAAAACTCAAATCGGCGGACTGACTGTCCTTGCCCACACGACCCATGAGCGACACCAGCGGAGTGAAGCGGGCGAGATTGCACGCCACGTTGGCCGCGCCGCCAGGATTCAAAGTTTCCTCAACCACTTCAACGACCGGCACGGGCGCTTCGGGAGAAATCCTGCGCACGTTGCCGCGCACAAAACGGTCGAGCATGACATCGCCGATGACAAGGATGCGGCACTGGCGGAAGCGGTCGAGATCGGCGGAAGTCACAGGAAATCAGATCAAATCTATATCAGGCTTTGGCGCGACGGGTGCGAACCGCGGCAGCAAGTTCTTCGAGGACGCCTTCGGTGGTTTCCCAGGAGACGCATGCGTCGGTGATGCTCAAACCATAAGCAGGTTTTTCGCCAGGTTGGATTTCTTGACGACCGGCCTTCAAATGACTTTCAATCATCACGCCGGTGATGCCACGTCCGCCCGATGCGATTTGCTGGGCGATGTCACGCGCTACCAGGGGCTGGCGGTTGAAGTCCTTGAGGCTGTTGCCATGGCTGCAATCGACCATCAAATGAGGAGGAAGTCCCCGGGCTTGAAGCTGGGCGACGGCGTTGGCGACGGAAGCCGCATCGTAGTTGGGTGATGCCTTGCCGCCGCGCAGGATGACGTGGCAGGCCTCGTTGCCGCGCGTTTTCACGATGGCGGCGTGGCCGCTTTTGGTGACCGAAAGGAAGACATGTGAGCCTTGGGCGGCGGCGATGGCATCTAGAGCGATCTGGATGTTCCCGTCGGTGCCGTTTTTGAATCCGACCGGCATGGACAAGCCGGAAGCGAGCTGACGATGCACCTGGCTTTCCGTCGTGCGGGCTCCGATGGCACCCCAGGCGACGATGTCGGCGATGTATTGCGGCGTGATGACATCGAGAAATTCGGTGCCTGCGGGAACGCCGAGTTTGGCGATGCGGGTGAGCAGGCTGCGGGCTTCGCGAAGGCCGGTATTGATGTCGAAACTCTCGTCCAGACGCGGGTCGTTGATAAAACCTTTCCAGCCGACGGTCGTGCGCGGTTTTTCAAAATAGACGCGCATGACGATTTCGAGATCATCCGCGTAACGATCACGGGCGATTTTGAGTTTGTCGGCGTATTCGAGTGCGGATTCGGCGTCGTGGATGGAGCAGGGCCCGGCAACGACCAGGAGGCGGTCGGCTTTGCCAATCAGAATTTCTTCGGCTGCCTGGCGTGAGCGTGTGACAAGATCCTGTTCGGCTTCACCGAGCGCAATTTCGTCCATCAGCACTCCTGGTGAAACAAGATCGCGGATGTCTTCAATGCGCAGGTCGTCGGTGCGGTGTTTATCACTCATGTTGAATAGTTCGGTCTGGTCGGTGGGGATACGCAGCATCCGCAGAGCAGTCGTTGACGCAAGCAGGAAGTCGATTTTGAGCGTCGAGTTGGTCAAATTTATAACGGAGAAAAGCTGCCGCCATCGGTCGCCAGGGGGGGAGGCACCGCAATCGTGGGAGGGAGGGGGGATTTGGTCACAGGCGGGCAGGACTGGTGACTAAAGTAACACCTGAAAGGTATAGTTACCCTTCTGTCAAAGTGTCTTGCACGGGTTTTTGGTGCAGATTCTCTACGGAGAGCGAAACAGCCAGGAGGTTTCCCGAAGGAGAGGGCGGATTAACGCGTGGTCATCATGTCACGCACCGCACGATCACTGAGCACTTTGGAAGCAGGCACCTCAATGATGTTGGAGCGTCCAAGAAACTCGAGGAGCACACGCACGCGGTCCGCTCCATTGGCAATGCTCTCCACGATGCCCTTGAGTCCGCGCATGGGCCCTTCGGCCACTTCGACGGTGTCGCCAACCTGCACGCCCTGGTGAATTTCGCGGACTTCCTGGTCGAGCATTTCAACGCGCAGATCGGCAATGACCTGATCGGGAATGCTGACCGTTTTGCCGCCGAAATCGACGATGCGGATGACGTTGTGCGCATGGCGAACCGCCCGGTAGCTCTCGGCGTAGACGAATCGCGCGAAAAAGTAGCTGGGAAAAAGGGCCTCTATGAACCAAACCTTTCCGCGGGGCGTGCTGCGTTGAAAGCGCAGACGTGGGCAGTAGGTTTCCACCTCGTCAAATTGACTGAGGGCAGCGGCGGCCAGATGCTCGCATTTTGGCTTTGTATGAATGCAATACCATTGCGGTTGAGTAGGATCGGACATGTGTGGGGATGAGCGGGACTCGTCTCTAGCTTCGGGCAGGACGTGCCGGATTGCAAGCCATGGTTGGCGCTCCCGCGTCGTTGGATGGGATTGCAACCGAACGAGAAAGGACTGAGTGCGGGGCCTACTTGATGTCCGCTGGAAACTCTCCCTTCGCTGCCAATTTCAGAAATTCTTCACGTTTTTCGGGACTGCGTCGCACCAGGGCGGCGAGCTTGGAGTGGTTGGTTTCGAAATAGATCAGTTCGTTGGTCGCTTCATCCCGCAAACCAAAGACATAATATTTGTAAACCATGCCCCCGACATTGCTGGCGTCGCGATAGGCGTCGAAGGTGACTTGGGAGGATTTGAATGCAAAATCCCGACGCGTCCCGACCTCAACTGCCGGAACGGCGACGGTTTCCTTGGACCAGACGACATAAGCTTCGCGACGATGGCGGTATTTTTCTTCGGTATCCATCGTGATGACCAGCATCGTCATGCTGGCAGCGGGCATGGGTCGGGTGGAGGAACCTTCGATCCCGACCGAGGGGGTGATGGTCATGGTTTTGCGGTAAAAACTGTCTTCGACCTGATCACGCTTGGTGCCGATTTTGACGGTGACACGCAATCCGGGATATTTGGAAGCGAGGTCGGCGGGCAGATTCTGGGCGTTGGCCGTGGGCAGGGTCAAGGCAATGGAGAAAAATAAAAGGCGGGCAAGCATAACGGAGTAAATAGAACGCTGAATGGTGGGTTTTTCTTATTACTTCATGATGTTTTGGTGATGACAGTTTAGCTGAAGTGTGAATTTGAGGGCTTGCATCCCGGGACACTTTCGGCCTTGATGCAATCATGATGAAGCTGCGTTTTTTGCCTCTTTGGTGTTTATTGGGCTGCCTGGAATTGACCGCGGCACCTCCCGAGGCTGATCGCATCGTCGTGTTGGGAGACAGCATCACTGCCTCGGGGCAGTATCTGGAGTATCTGGAAACGATCCTTATGGTTCAGACAGCGAAACGTTACGAGTTCCTGAATTTGGGACTGAGCAGCGAGACGGTTTCCGGATTGTCGGAGCCGGGGCATGCTGCCGGGAAATTTCCCCGACCCGGCTTGCATGAGCGTCTGCAACGGGTGTTGGACAAAACCAAACCGGACTTGGTTCTCGCCTGCTACGGCATGAACGATGGGATCTATTTTCCGCTGAAACAGACACGGTTTGACCGGTTCACGACGGGCATTGAGCAATTGCGGTCGAAGGCAAAAGCGGCGGCGGCTGACGTGATCCATCTCACCCCGCCGGTTTTTGATCCTTTGCCGATCAAGGACAAGGTGATGCCGGCAGGCTTGAATGCTTATCCGCGCCCGTTTGAGGGCTACAACCGGGTGTTGGATCGTTACAGCGAATGGCTGGTGGGCAGACGATCGGCAGGCTGGAAGGTGATTGATGTGCATGGTCCGATGAACGCCGCCCTCGCTGAGCAACGGAAAGCCAACGCGGAGTTCACTTTCGCCACCGATGGGGTGCATCCCACCAAGGAAGGGCATTGGATCATCAGCCAGGCAATTCTGGATGCCTGGGACGTCAAACACGACTGGGTTTTGGAAGATTTGGTGGAGCCTCAGGGCAGGCTGGCGGCTCTCTACAAGCTGGTGGGGGATCGCCAAAAAGTGTTGAAGTCGGCGTGGTTGGAAGCCTGTGGACACAAGCGTCCGGGCGTTGCCAAAGGACTGCCGTTGGAGGAGGCGAAGACGAAGGCGGAGGAGATCAGCAAATCTCTTGTCGCGCTTTTGGAATCGAGTGGAGGATTCACGAAAAAGGAAGAGGTCGGTAAACCCGCGATGGAGGAGAAAGCGGGGACAACCGCCAAACCCGGATTGTTTCCTGGCACGCGCAGCGTCTGGCAGGGGTATGACCGGTATGATTTTGACTGGCAGGGCATCACCGCGACGATTGTTGCGCCGAAGGAGGCGGCGGCGGGCAAACCGTGGGTCTGGCATGGGGAGTTTTTCGGACACAAACCCGATCCCGATGCGGCGCTTTTGGGCAAGGGGTTTCACATCGTGTTTTTGAAGATGAACGACACGCTTGGTTGTCCTGCGACGGTGAAAACTTGGACGGAATTTTATCAACATTTGACCAAACAATACCGGTTCAGCAAAAAGCCCGCGCTGGTAGGATTGAGTCGGGGTGGATTGTATTGTTACAACTGGGCCATTGCCAATCCGGGCAAGGTTTCGTGCATCTATGCGGATGCGCCGGTGTGTGATTTCAAAAGCTGGCCTGGTGGCAAAGGCGAAGGTCCGGGCGATCCACGCAACTGGGCGCTGGTGCTGAAATTGTGGAATTTCAAAGACGAGGCGGAGGCGCTTGCCTACAAAGGGAATCCGGTGGATGCGCTGGCGCCGCTGGCGAAAAACAAGGTGCCGTTGTTGCATGTATTTGGCGATGCAGATGAGGTGGTGCCCGCAGAGGAGAACACCTTGCTGCTGGCTGAACGTTACCGGAAACTCGGCGGAACCATCGAACTGATCGCCAAAGCAGGGGGGAAACACCACCCGCACGGATTGCAGGACAGTGCGCCCATTGTGAATTTTATTGCCCGCCATGCAAAGTGATCGCCGCTTTACATCCGCAGAAATGCACGCAACTGTCCCAAACTCCATGAGCAGACAAGACAATCTCGAATCCTTCTTCCGCGACGGCAAAACCGTCATTCTTCCCATCGACCACGGGGTTGCCGTGCCCGTGCCCGGCCTGGAAAACCCATTTCAGCTGATCGAAGACGTCAATCCTTATGTGGATGGTTTTGTGGTGAACCTGGGACTTGCGCTGCGTTGCGGAGACCTTCTCACCGGCAAGGGCATCTGTTTGCGCACCGATGTTTACAACACCCGTCTGACCGGCAAGGGCGCGGGCAGCATCAATGTGTATGGTTGCAGCGAAGCCGAAATGGTTGGTGCAACGGGCGTGATGAACATGCTTTTCCCTGGCGGTGAAAACGAAGAGGCGATCACGCAGAATTGTGCGGATCTCATCAGCGAAAGCCTCGATGTGGACATTCCGGTGATTTTGGAAACGCTCCCAGTCGGCCTCGGGCAGTCGAAGCATTACACGGTGGAAAACATCGGATTCGCCGTGCGTCTGGCCGCCGAGATGGGCGCGGATGTGGTGAAAACCGCTTATCCGACCAATGGCACGGTGGATGATTTTAAGGCGATCGTGGACAGTTGTTTTGTGCCGGTGATCGTGCTTGGCGGTGCTCCGATGGGCAATGATCTCGATCTGCTTTCCATGGTTTCCGACGCGATGAAAGCCGGTGCGGCTGGGATTGCGATTGGACGCAATGTCTGGCAGCATCCGAATCCCATGGCCATTGCACGCAGCCTTTCGGCGATCGTTCACGAGGGTGCCAAGGTGGAAGAGGCGCTGATGTTGATGAAGGAGCCGTTCTAAATCACATTCCAACCGACACTTTGAACCTCATCGTCGGAGTCTTCCGGTGATGAGGTTTTTTCTAGCTGGAGACCGCCAGTCTGCGGTGCGGTTACAGCAGTTCGCTTGCGCCGCCATCGACATCCAGTTCGCGGACGCGTTTGCGGTCGCGTTCACGTTGAACCGCGGTGCGGACCAATTCGAGCAACGCCATGATGTCGGGAACCGCCTTGATGCTGACGTTGGGGGTGCTGGCGTCCGAGGTGACCAGGTGCAAATTTCCCAATCCGACCATGCGCAGGAACAGAGGTTGTTCGATGGAATAGTCCTTCACACGAAACAGTTCCAGGTCGTCGAAGGTGCGGGTCAGAATCCCGGTGGAGCGACGCAACCGTTGGGTGGTCAGTTCATAGGAGGTGGTTTTGGTGACCCACCAGCGAATGGCTGCCGCGACGGCGGGAATGATCAGTCCGATTGCGGCAAGACCGCCCGTAAAAACGGCGGCAACCACGATGCCAATGGCTACGATAAAGCAAAGAACGTAAAACCACAGATGGATCCACTGCGAGGAGTGCCCCTGCCAAAGCTTGGTTTCCTCGGGTTGATTGAGGGTAGGTGCGATGTTGTCCATGGAGATAAAGAGTAAATCGGTGCGCCCCAACATACCGCCGAATTCTTTCCCCGCCAGCATTCTTGCGGAAAGTAGAAGGATCGTCCCGATCCTTGAACTGGCTTGAGCGAACTCCCTTGAGCCAATTTCTGTCGAGGGCATGGAATCTGCTTCTCGGATTATTCTTCTCTATTCAGATCTTCGTCCAAACCCATGAACTCAATCGCTTCACCTCAACGCCCACAGTTTCTCCGTTTTCTGGCCGTTATGTTTTTTGCCTTTGCCGCCTGCCTGCAGGCGGGCGAGTTCGAAGGTGTTTATCGATCTGGGGCGGACGGAAAGGCGGCGGACCGGCTTTACACGATCAAAAAGGTGGGGGACGACAAATACACCGTCACCACCAACGACTGGGTGTCGACGGTCTACTACGACAAACATCAGGACGACTACAAAGGAGTGTTTCGCTTCAACGACTTTCCGCCGGTTGCGGGCAATGAGTTCACCAAAGGCGGGGCTCGCGAGAACGCCGTGGGTTTCCACATTTATGAAATCACCGAGGACGGTGGCATCAAGGTGATTTTCCAATGGCGTCGCGCCGCCAGGGATGGGCAGGGCACCTTCAAACTGGTGAAGGTGAAGTAATTCGCATCTCCGTCCCAACGAACGGGACGACTCATCACAGCCCGGCTTTGGCCCAGCGATTGGCGAGCAGTCCGTTGACGAAGAGTTGCAACGGATGATAGAACATGATGGGCAGCAGAATGAGTGACAGGTCGGCCCGATCGCCGAAGATGAGCATGGCAAGAGGGACGCCCATGGCGAGGGTCTTCTTCACGGAGCAGAAGTAGGCGGCGATGTGGTCTTCGCGGTTGAGCTTGAGGGCACGACTGGAGAGATGAACCAGCAGGGATATGAGCGTGAAAAGAGCGATGACAACGGCGATCGTTTGCACCGTCAGCAGCGGGCCATAACGATGCCAGATGTCCTGTTCGACGGAGTCGCAGAAGGCGGTGTAAACGATGAATAAAATGACGGCATTGGAGATTCGGGTGACCCATGCTTTGTTGGCATCAACGAAACCCTTTATGCGGGGTCGGATCAGCATGCCAACAGCGAATGGCAGCAGGGTAAGTAGAGTGATCTTTAGCAGCAGTGGCCCGAAGGGCGTGGAGGTGTCAGCAGCGACTCCGCTGCGTTGCATGAGCAGATGCACAAGGACGGGGGTGAGAATGACGCCGGCGATGTTGGAGAGCGCGGCGTTGAAAAGGGCGCCGGCGGTATTGCCGCGGGCGACGGCGGTCAATACCACCGAGGTGGAGATCGTCGAGGGAAGCACGCAGAGATAGAGGAAGCCGTCCTTGATGGCGGCGGGTTCAGTGGTCCAGATCATGGGGACGATGAAATGAAACAACAGGCCCACGAGAGGAAAGATGACAAAGGTGTAGCCTTGGATGATGAGGTGCAGCCGCCAGTTGGCGGCACCGGATTTGATCTTTTCTACGGCAAGCGATAGGCCTTGGAGGAAAAGGATCAGAGCGATGCCGACGTTGTTGAGGAGTTCTGGTTGGAGGATGCCGTGGCGTGAACCGGGGCCGGGCACGATGAAGGCAAGAATGACGGCAATGAAGAGACCGATGAGGAATCCGTTGGTGCGCAGCCAGGAGGAGTTGGGTGAAGGATTTTTCAAGGTGGAAGCTGGATGAGATGCACAGCTTGGTGGTGGTGCGCCGGGTGTGGTGTTTGATTGCAAATGGTGGCGGGGTGCGCAAGTGTTGTGTTGTTTTCTTTATGAAGCTTCCTGAATGCGTGAAAGCAACCGAACCGGTGCCAGGGTATCCCGTTTATGTGATCGATCACCCCACCATGAGAGCAAAGGTGGCATTGCACGGGGCGCAGGTGATGGAATGGACGCCGGAGGGGGAGAAGCCGGTAATTTATTTGAGTCCTGATGCGGTGTTGAAGGAGGGCAAGGCGATTCGTGGAGGAGTGCCGTTGTGCTGGCCATGGTTCAATGCACATCCGACGGATGCTTCGAAGCCATCACATGGTTTTGCGCGGACGAGGTTCTGGCATCTGGCGGAGATGGAGGCTTGCGATGAGGGGGTGAGGATGGTGTTTGATTTGGCGAGCGATGATGAGACGAGACGGCTGTGGGATTTCGTGTTTGAGCTGCGGGTGGTGATCGAAGTGGGACAGGTTTTGCGGGTGAAATTGGAGACGCGGAACGTGGGCGAGACGGAGTTTACGATTGGTGAGGCGTTGCATGCCTATCTGGCGGTGGGGGAGGTGCGCGAAGTCGAGGTGCGTGGTTTGGCAGGGAAGAATTTTCTGGACACGGTAGGTGAGCCCATGATGAGGAAACAGGTGGGGGAGTTGAAGTTTGAGGGCGAGGTGGACCGACAGTATGAGTGTGCGGAGACGGTGACGGTGCATGATGCGGCGTGGGCGCGGGTCATTGAGATTTCGAAGTCGGGCAGTGGGACGACGACAGTGTGGAATCCGTGGGCGGAGAAAGCGGGGGAGTTGAGCGATCTGCCGGATGATGGGTATCGGCATTTTGTATGTGTGGAGGCGGCCAATGCAGGTCCTGCCCTGGTGGTGGTGCCGCCGGGTGGAAGGCATGTGATTGAGACGGTGATCGCGGTGTCAGCCGAATAGAAAACCCAAACTGGTCAGAAGAGTGAGCGATGGCGATTGCAACAAATCCGTGACTTGTGGTCGTCCCGGATCGAAGTTTGCTTGATCATGAACCATCCGCCCGCCCGTGTGCTTTCGCGTCGTCAGTTTGCCCAGTATTTAGGGGCTGGAGCGGTGATTGCCGCCTCAAACCGTGTGCTGCCGAATTGGTTGACCGCACAAACCGTGACGCCGGCGGCACAGGCGACCCCGTTTTTGGACGGGCTGAATTTTCCTGCGGTGCCGAACAACATGAATGATGGGGTGACGTTGCCGGAAGGTTTTGTCAGCGAGGTGCTGGTGAAGTATGGCGATGTGATCAACGATCGTGGGGAGACTTTTGGTGAGGACGCCGATTATCTCGCATTTGTGTTGGATGACGAATCGCGGGGCTGGCTGTGGGTGAACCATGAGAACAGCTGGTGGTTGAAAGGGGAGGACTTGCTGCGCGGCGTTGGGGGATCGTGTTTGCGTTTGCGCCGTGATGAATCCACCGGGAGATGGAGGCCGGTGGTGAAGGCGGAGGAGAACTTTCGGGTGAACGGATTGGATACCAAGATTCAACTGCTGGGTCCGGCGGCGGGCAGCGACGTGATGGGCGGGGTGACGGAGGTGCTGGGGTCGGTGGGGAACTGCGGTGGTGCGGTTTCACCATGGGGGACCTTTTTTAGTGGGGAGGAGAATTATTATGAGTTCACCGGCGATCCCGATACGCCGGCCGGGGCGGAGGCTCCGGTGCATGAGTTGCCCGAAAATCTGCGTCGTCCAGCGCGGCACTATGGATGGATGGTGGAAATCGATCCGCAGACGCGGGAAGTTTTTAAACACACGGGGTTGGGTCGCTTTGCGCATGAAAACGTGGCGTTTGGTCAGACGGCAGATGGACGTCTGGTTGCCTACCAAGGTGACGACAAGGCGGGCATGCATCTCTACAAATACCTGTCGCGCGGGAAGTATGATGCGGGGGCGGGCAAAGCGGCCAATCGAGCGTTGTTGACGGACGGAACCTTGCATGTGGCGAACCTTGAACAACGTCGTTGGATTCCGCTGGACCCGGAGTTGACGCCTGCGTTGAAGGAGCAGGGCATGACGCTGGCGGACATCTGTGTGCGCACACGGGCGGCATCGATCATTGCTGGCGGCAGTGCGTTGATGCGGCCGGAGGATGTGGAGATCCATCCGCAGACGGGGGAGGTGTATTGCGCACTGACGTCGTGGGAAAATGCCCAGGGCAAGGTGGGCGCGATTCTGGCGTTGCGTGAGGCGGGTGGCGATCATGGGGCGTTAACCTTCGAGCATGAGATTCTGCATGAAGGGGGGCAGGCCGATGGTTTGACCTGGCAGGACAATCTTGCGTTTGGTCCGGCCAACGAGTTGCTGGTGACGACCGATTACAAGGTGGACAAAGACAAACCTCAGCCAGGAACTCCATGGGAACAGTTTGGCAACAACGGATTGTTTGTGGTGCCTACTTCGGGTCCGGATCGGGGCAAGGCGAAGCGTTTTATGAGCGGGCCGTTGGGAGCGGAGTTGTGTTCGCCCACGTTGAGTCCTGACCGGATGGAGCTGTGGGTGAACGTGCAGCATCCGGGTGAAGGAGGCATTGGCCACTGGCCCGGCGGTGGCGACAGTCAGCCGGTCAGCGGACTGGTGGTGGTGAAGCGGGAATCAGGCGAGAAGGGGATTTAGAACGTGTCCGTGGACGTCGGTGAGGCGGCGGTCGATGCTGTTGTGGCGGATGGTGAGTTTTTCGTGATCGATGCCGAGGGCGTGGAGGATGGTGGCGTGGATGTCGTAGACCGTGGTGGTGTGGTTGCGGTCCTGGGGTTTGAAACCCCATTCGTCGCTGTGGCCGTAGGTGCCGCCTTTGATGCCGCCGCCGCAGAGCCAGTTGGTGAAAACGAAGGGGTTGTGATCGCGTCCTTCGCTTCCTTGACTGCAGGGCATGCGGCCGAATTCGGTGGTCCAGAGGATGATGGTGTCGTCGAGCATGCCGCGTTGTTTGAGGTCTTTGATAAGGGCGGCGGCACCGTGGGACATGCCGAGGGCGAGGGGGGCGTGGTCGCGCTGGATGTTTTCGTGGCTGTCCCAGTTGCGTCGGGGGAAGCCGTTGTCGTTGCCGCTCCACACCTGGACGAATTTGACGCCGCGTTCGAGGAGGCGGCGGGCGATGAGGCATTTGCGTCCGAAGAATTCGGTTTCGGCGCGGGTGTTGAGGGTGGTGTCGTCGATGCCGGGACCTTCGGGGGCGAGTCCGTAGAGATTTTTGATATGGGCGGGTTCGCGGCTGATGTCGAGGGCGTCGGTGGCGCTGAGCTGCATGGCGGCGGCGAGTTCGTAGGAACGGACGCGGGCGTTGAGTCGGTCGTCGCCGGGACGGTCATCGGCGTGTTGTTGGTTGAGGCGGGAGAGGAGGTTGAGTCCGGCGATGTCGTTGGCGGGATTGATGAAGGTGCTTTTCGGTGGGTGGAGGTCGGCGATGGGTTCGGATTTGCCGGGGCGGATGACGGTGCCTTGATGTTGGGCGGGAAGGAAGGCGTTGGCCCAGTTTTTGGAGCCGTTGGAGGCGAGGCCGCGGTGGTCGGGGAGAACGACGAAGGAGGGGAGGTTGGCGCGTTCGCTGCCGAGGGCGTAGCTGACCCATGAGCCGGCGCTGGGGAAGCCGGGGAGGTTGAAGCCGGTGGTTTGCAGGAGGGTGCCCTGGCTGTGGACGCCGGTTTTGGCAGTGAGGTTGTGGACGAAGGCGATGTCATCGACGACGCTGCCGAGCGGGGCGACGATGTCGCTGAGGTGTTTGCCGCTGTGTCCGTAGGGTCGGAAGGCCCAAGGGCTGGCGAGGGTGGCACCGGGGGTGCTTTGGAAGAGTTCGACGGCTTCGCCAGGGTCCCAGGGCTGGCCGTGTTTTTGGTTGAGGAGCGGTTTGTGATCGAAGGTGTCGACGTGGCTGGCGGCACCGGCCATGAAGAGTTGGACGACGCGGGTGGCGCGTGGGGGGTGATGGAGGATGCGGCTGTTGGTGGGAGGGGTGTTGGCGAGGAGATTGTCGGATTGGAGGAGGTCGGCAAGGGCGAGGCCGCCGAAGGTGCTGGTGAGGGAGGCGAGCAGGGATCGACGGGAGAGGGCGGTGGGATCTTTTTTAGTCGACATAGATGAAAGCGTTGAGGTTGTAGAGGACGCGGGCGAGGCTGGCGGGGCCGTGTTGATCGAGGTGGTCGGTGAGGGCGGTAAGTTCGTGGGGGTCGGGCGGGCGGCCGAGGGTGAGCTGGGTGGCGAGGTGGATTTTTTCGTGAGGGGTGGGCGCTTCGTTGGTGAGGCGGGTGGCGAGGTGGCGGGACATGGTTTCGACGAAGCGGTTGTTCCATTGGGCGAGGGCCTGGAGGGCGGTGGTGGATTCGTCGCGCATGGGGATGCTGAGGGAGGGGTCGGCGCAGTCGAGAACGGTGAGGAGCGGTTGGGGTTGGGAGCGGACGATCATGCGGTAGATGCTGCGGCGATGGGCGAGGGGGTTTTCGGGATCATGCTGATCGTATTGGTAGTGGGGCGAGTGCTGGGGTTTGTCGATGACGAAGTCCTGGAAGCCGGGGCCGTGGCGTTGGTCGAGTTGGATGAGGTCGGTGGTGGTGAGCAGGGTGTCGCGGAATTCTTCGGCGGTGAGGCGGCGACGGTTGGCGCGCCAGAGGTGGGTGTTGGTGGCGTCGATGGTGGCGTTGTGGGGATGATGGGTGCTGGAGCGTCGGTAGGCCTGGCTGGTGAAGAGCAGGCGGATGATGTTTTTGAGGGAGTGTTGGGGGTCGTTGCGGAGGCGGATGGCGAGGTGGTCGAGAAGGGCGGGGTGACTGGGTTGAAGGCCCATGCGGCCGAAGTCGTTGGGGGTGGAAACAAGGGGTTGGGAGAAGGTCCATAACCAGAGGCGGTTGGCGATGGTGCGCCAGAAGATGGGGTTGTCGGTGCTGGTGATGGATTGGGCGAGTTGGAGTCGGGCGGTGGATTCGGGGGTGTCGGGAGGAAGGGTGAACTCGGGTTGGGCACCGGGCCAGAGCGGCGGCATGCCGGGAAGCATGAGGTCGCCGGGGGCGTTGATGTCGCCGCGATGGAGGAGGTGGATGGGGCGGGGTTTGCCGGAGGTGGGTTTGAACTGGCCTTGGGGTTTGAATTGGGTGGTGACGGCGTAGACGGATTGGCCGGGAGGGAGAGTTTGGAGTTTTTGGTTGAGCCCGGTGAGGGTGGTTTCGAGTTGGGCGATGCGTTGCGCTTTTTCGGGGGTGCGCAGTTCGTTGTGAATGGTTTGATGTTGTTGTTCGAGCTGGCGGAGTTCGGCGAGGGCGGTGGGGTTGTTGAGTTCCTGGTGGAGGATACCGTCGGTGAGGTTGTTGCGAGACCAGCGGGGTGGGGATTCGATGCTGTCGAGAGCGGTGACGGTGGTGCCGAGGGCGATGTTTTTTTGTGGATCGGTGTGGTTGTAGATCTCGATTTCGCCGAGGGCGAAGATGTGATCGTTTTGGCGGGTGGCGAGATGGGTGGCGGTGATGCGCAGGTAGCGGGTGGCGGCGAGGTGGTGGTTGATGAGGATGGGGGAGTCCTTGGGGTTTTCGAAGTCGGCTTGGGTGTGGTCGAGAAGGACGGTGACGTCGGTTTTGAAGTGGGGGTTGGTGGAGGTTTCGACTTTGAAGCGTTTGGGGAATCCGAAGCCGGGGCCGATGTTGTTGTAGTTGTCGAAGGCGGGTTGGATGCGGATTTGATGGATGGGCTGGAGGCTGCCGAGGTCGACTTGCACCCATTTGATGTCGTGGGGATTTTTGGTGATGGCGCTGTGCCAGCCGAAGGAGGGTTTGGGGGGGATGCCGTATTGCTGGCGAAGTTGGGTGATGCGGGTTTGGATGGTTTGGGTGCGTTCGGTGAGCGGGGTTTGGATGGAGCGGTTGATCTGGTCGAGTTCGGTCTGGTATTGGGTGATTTGGGATTGGAGGTTGTGCAGGGTTTTTTGCTGATCGGGGGTGGGGCCGGCGTAGATGCGGTCGGCGCGGTCGACGGCGGCGAAGATGGCGTGGAGTCGGTAGTAGTCCTCGGTGCGGATGGGGTCGGCCTTGTGATGGTGGCATTGGGCGCACTGGACGGTGGTGGCGAGGAAGACGTTGTAGGTGGCGGCGATCATTTCGTCGCGGTCCATGTGTTTGCCGATGCGGCCGTCGATTTTGTTCTCACCGACTTCGGTGTGGGCGATGTGATCCCAGGGTCCGGCGGCGAGGAAGCCGAGGGCGGCGATGGAGTCGGGATCGGGTTCGGTGGGATGGAGGGCGTCGCCGGCGATTTGTTCGGTGACGAACCGGGGGTAGGGTTTGTCGTGGTTGAGGCTGTTGATGATGTAGTCGCGATAGGGCCAGGCGTTGGGGCGCGGTTTGTCTTTGTCGTAGCCGTGGGTGTCGGCATAACGGGCGAGGTCGAGCCAGTGTTGGGCCCATTTTTCGCCGAAGGCGGGGGAGGCGAGGAGTTGATCGACGGTGGTTTCGATGGCGCGGGCGAGGCCGGCTTTTTGGCTGAGCTGGATGAAAGTGTCGACTTGTTGGGGAGTGGGCGGGAGGCCGGTGATGTCGTAGCTGAGGCGGCGGATGAGGGTGATGGGTTCGGCGTCGGGGACGGGGGTGAGGTTGAGGTTGGCGAGCTGGATGTTGATGAAGTGGTCGACGGGATGTTGGTCGAAGGGGATGGGGGTGTCGGAGAGCGGGTTGAGGCTCCACCAGTTGAGGTCGCGGGTGGGGTTGTCTTTGAGGGTAAGGTGGTCGGGCCAGGGGGCTCCGGCGTTGATCCATTGGCGGATGAGGCCGACTTGATCGGGGGTGAGGGGATCGCCCTTTTTGGGCATGGCGGGGTTGGGGCCGCTGATTTGATCGAGGAGGGTGGCGTGGAGAGAGGCCGGGGGGGCTTGGTGGAGGCGGATGTCGCCTTTGGCGCTGTGTTCGTCGTGACAGGAGAGGCAGCGTTGTTCCAGGATGGGGGCGATGTCTTTGGCGAAATCGGGGGCGGCGGGGAGGAGGGTGGGAGTGGCCGCGAGAAGGAGGAGGGTGATGAGGGTGATGGGCGGCGGGAAACGCATGGGGTATTTAACGGGATTTGAGCACAGAGTGCATGCGACGGGATCGCGTCACGTGGGGGGCTTGCGATGGAGGGGGGAGGAACGCTCGGGCTGTGGCCTGTTGACCGACGACACCAGACTGTGTAAAAACTCCCGGCTTTGGGTTGACGTGGGCGGGTTTGTCGAGATTTAAACTCTCCATGAGTCATATCCAAGGTCATGACCGCGATGAAACCCTTTTGCTGCCGCCCCGCCTTGATG